>NZ_JBHVWS010000030.1:0-111204 GCF_042882185.1 Streptomyces sp. NPDC058239 | reverse complement strand
GGGGGCCCCGGCCCCCACCCCCAGGGGGGGGGGGGGGGGGGGCGTCCCCCCCTGCTCGTCGAAATCCCTTGCCGCCCTTCTCCCGAGGGCCCCCCGGGCGGCCGGCCCGCGGGGTGGGGGCCCCCCCGCCTCCGGGGTGGTGGACAAGGTCGGCGAGGGCGTCGAAGGAGTCGAGGTCGGCGACCACGTGTTCGGGCGAGGCTCGAGCACCTATGCCGAGTTCGCCGTGCTGTCGGCCTGGGCCCGAATGCCCGATGGGCTGACCTTCGAAGAAGCGGCCGGATACCCCTCCGTGGTGGAGACCGCGCTGCGCATCATCCGCCAGGCCGGTGTGCAGCCCGGCCAGACGCTGCTGGTCAGCGGAGCGTCCGGCGGAGTCGGATCGGCGGTGCTGCAGATCGCCCGCGACCGCGGCATCACAGTGATCGGCACGGCCGGGGCCGCGAACCAGGACTACTTGCGCAGCCTGGGCGCCCTCGCCACGACATACGGCGAGGGCTGGGCCGAGCGGGTACGGCAGCTCGGCCATGTCGACGGAGCGCTCGATCTGGCCGGCTCCGGCGTGATCCGCGAACTCGTCGAACTGACCGGGAACCCGCAGAAGGTGATCTCCATCGCCGATCTCGGCGCGCCGGAACACGGTGTCCGGTACTCCGGTGTGACCGGGAACGTACCGGAAGCCCTCGCCGAGGCCGTCGGCCTCATCGCGCGGGGAAAGCTCCACATCCCGGTCGAGAAGTCGTACCCGCTCGCCGAGGCCGCGGCCGCGCACATCGACAGCCGGGCCGGTCACACGCGCGGGCGCCGGGTCATCGTCGTCTGAGCCGTTTCCTGCCCGGTTGCGCAGCTCGGCACGCTGCCTTCCTTCCAGCGATCCTGCCCAGACCCACCCGGCAGGTGTGCGACACGCAAGGAGCCCCATGCACACTCCTGTCACGATCATCGGCGCCGGACTCGGCGGCCTCGTCCTGGCCCGCGTCCTGCACCTCCACGGCAGCCCCGTCACGGTCTACGAGGCGGAGTCCTCCCCAACGGCGCGTTCGCAGGGCGGGATGCTCGACATCCACGACCGCAACGGCCAGCTCGCCCTCAAGGCTGCCGGTCCGACGGACGAGTTCCGCCGCATCGTCCTGGAGGACCGCCAAGCGATACGGCTCCTCGGCCGAGACGGGACCGTCCTGTTCGACAAGGCCGACGACGGCACGGGCGAAAGCCCCGAGGTACAGCGCGGCGAACTGCGACAAATCCTGCTCGACGCACTCCCCGCCGGCACCGTCCGATGGGGCCACAAGGCCACCGGCGTCCGCGCCCTCACCAAGGGCCGCCACGAGGTGACCTTCGCAGGTGGCACCGCCGTCGCCACGAGCCTGCTGGTCGGCGCGGACGGTACATGGTCACGAGTGCGACCGCTGCTCTGCGACACCACGCCCGCATTCGTCGGCCGGTCCTTCGTCGAGACCCACCTGCACGACGCCGACACCCGACACCCGGCCTCCGCGAAAGCGGTCGGCGACGGGACGCTTGTAGCGCTCGACCCGGACGGGAACGGGAAGTGGTTCGTGGCGCACCGGGAGAAGGGCGGGACCCTCCACACCCACATCACGCCGACCAAGCCACAAGACTGGTTCGCGACCATCGATTTCACCAATGCCGCAGCCGCCGCGCGGATCGCGGAGGAGTACGACGGCTGGGGCACCGGAACTCACCGCCCTGATCACCGCCGGCGAGACCGCGCAGGTCCTGCGCCCCCTGCACGCCCTGCCGGTCGGGCACCGCTGGGACCGGGTGCCGGGAGTGACCCTGCTCGGCGACGCCGCGCACCTCTCGACCCCCAACGGCGAGGGCGCCAACCTGGCCATGCAAGACGGCGCCGAACTCGGCAAGGCCCTCGCCGCACACCCCGATGACATCGAAACCGCCCTCACCGAGTACGAACGAGGGCTGTTCCCCCGCAGCGCCGCGGCCGCCGCCGCAGTCGCCCACAACCCCACGTCCCAGGAGGTGATCAAGTTCTTCACCGAACGAGAACCAGCGGGAATCTGACAGTGCCGCAGAGGTGAGCGACTGCAAGCTCTCCTGCTGAACGACTTGCTACGTATACGGAGTTTGCCCATGTTTGCTGTGCAATACCACCGCTACGGCGGTTCCGAGGTCCTCTGCGTGGAGGAGGTCGAAGAGCCGCACGCCGGGCCCGGTCAGGTCCGCATCGCGGTGCGTGCCACCGGCGTCACTCCTGCTGACTGCTACCTGCGTTCAGGGTTGCTGCGGGACATCGCCACCCTGGACTTCCCCCACATCCCCGGCATGGATGCCGCCGGAATGGTCGACGAGGTGGGAGAGGGGGTGACAGGCACCGCCGTGGGAGACGAGGTCTTCGGCCTCGTCCCCTTCGTAAATCAGGGAGGCGCTGCAGCCCAGTACGCCGTGTTGGAGGCATGGGCGCCCAAGCCCCGGTCGTGGTCCTTCGAGGAAGCGGGCGGCGCCGCAGGCAACATCGACACGGCCACGCGGGTACTGGAGGCCCTGGAAGCCGCCGAGGGCATGACCTTGCTGATCGAGGGTGCCGCCGGAGGCGTCGGCACCATCACCGCACAACTCGCCCAGGCCCGCGGCCTCACCGTGATCGGCACCGCGAGCGAAGGCAACCACGGCTTCCTCGACCAGCTCGGCGTCGTACCGGTCACCTACGGGGCGGGGCTGGCAGATCGCCTTGCCCCACTGACTCCGCGCGGCGTCGACGTGGTTCTGGACGCGGCCGGTAAGGGCTCTCTGGCCGAACTGGTGGCCATCGCCGGCGATCCGCATCGCGTTGTGACCATCGCGGACTTCGACGCCGACCGACACGGAGTGCGGTTCTCCCGCTCCGAAGCAGGGGAGTCGCCGGGCTGGGCAGGGCTGCCACTGGCGGCCGATCTCGCCGACCAAGACCGCCTCACCGTCCCGCTGCACGCCGTGTTCCCGCTGAAGGAGGCCGCCACGGCTCACGACGTCAGCGCCACCGGCCATGCGCGCGGCAAGATCGTCATCACCGTGCCCTGACAGCCGTGGGCCTGGTCGGGCTCGCCGCCTACCGCCCCTTTCCGTCAGCACCTGGAAGAGGAGCCCAGCGCCCCGGCGATCAAGCGGCGGCGGGCCCGGTTGTCACACTCGGCCAGCAGCAGTTCCGCGAGGAAACCCCGGTACGACATCTGCTCACGCGACGCGGCCCCGGCGAAATCGGGAAACTGCCCTCGGACGGTGGGGAGCCGCACATCGTGGTGCTGGTGTCCGATGGTGACACGGCCCCGGGGCGGCCTGACCTGCAAAATCCATCTCGCCGGTGAAGGCGGTTGCCGCCCCATGGCCTTCCTTCTCACGCCGGGCCAGTGGGGCAACACGCCGCAGATGATCGACTTCCTCGAACGCATCCGCGTTCCCGTCCGCACGGCGGTCACCCTCGCACCCTGCCGGACCACCTCGGCGGCGACAAGGCATACAGCTCACGCCGCAACCTGCGAAGACGTCAGATCAAGCACACCATCCCTGAGCCGAAGGACCGGCGGGCCAGCCACAAACGGCGCGGAAGCAAGGGCGGTCGGCCCAGCGGCTT
Organism: Streptomyces sp. NPDC058239; assembly: GCF_042882185.1. Classification (NCBI taxonomy): domain Bacteria; kingdom Bacillati; phylum Actinomycetota; class Actinomycetes; order Kitasatosporales; family Streptomycetaceae; genus Streptomyces; species Streptomyces sp. NPDC058239. Next base: position 107,615 of record NZ_JBHVWS010000030.1, on the reverse strand, counting down.
CGACAGCGAGATCTACAAACACCGCAACGAGGTCGAGCGCACGATCAATCGGCTCAAGAACTTCCGGGCCGTCGCCACGCGCTACGACAAGAGGGCCACGGCTTCCCTGGCACAGTCGCGGCCACGGCGATCCGGCTCTGGCTGTGTACCCGATGCATGCTCAGCATGCAGGGCCTGCCAGGAGTAGGGCGTTGAGGGTGGCGTAGTCGAGTCCGCCCTCTACGGCGCTCGTCGTGCCTTGGGCCAGTAGCTCACGGGCGGCCCGTGCGGCCAGCCCGTACGCCGCCTCGGCGATCGAGGATCCCGCGCTGATACGGGCGACTCCCGCCCCGGCGAACTCGGACACGGGCAGTGCTCCAGGGCCGGCCAGGACATTCACTGGCAGGGGCTGAGAGTCCACGAGCGACCTGATCGCCTCGGCCGTCAATGCGCCGAGGACGAAGATGCCGTCCGCGCCAGCTGCCGCGTAGGCGCGGGCGCGAACCAGCGTCTCGTCCAGCCAGGCCGTGCGGTCACCAGGGGGCAGGCGGTGCGTGTCGATGCGGGCGTTGATGAACAACGGGACGCCGGTCTCGTCCGCGGCCCTGCGGGCTGCTGCGATCCGTTCAGCCTGCTCGGCAACGGGACGCAGGGTGTCCTCCAGGTTGATGCCCACGGCTCCGGCCGCCAGGACGCCGCGCACGGTCTCGGCCACACCTGCCGGGTCGGTCGCATAGCCGCGTTCGATGTCGGCGGTGACCGGCACGTCGACGACGGCCGTGATCCGTGTGATCGCGTCCAGTGCCTGGTCACGCGTCAGACGGTCGCCGTCGCCGTGGCCGAGTGACCAGGCGATCCCGGCGCTGGTGGTCGCGATTGCGGGGGCGCCGGCGTGCGCCACCACTCGGGCGGACGCCGCGTCCCATGCGTTGGGCAGGACCACCGGCGTTCCCTGTACGTGCAGAGAGCGGAACAACTGTGCTTTGTCGAGAAGTGTTGCCATGCGCGGCATTGCATCATGAGCGTTCGACGAAAGAGCACCGCTTTTTTCTCGTCCTGATCCGCCGGACACCCCCTAAAAAAGGTTGTCCCGTAACGGTGGGGCGCAAGTGAGATGATCTCTCATGCCGTCAGTGTGCTCGCGACCACTGACCACACCCGCGGCGGCCCAGAAACGCCCATCTTCACCTGCCCCGGGCGGGCGGCGACCGCCGGCGGGTACTGGCGGTGCTGAGATTCCCGGAAGGAAACGGCTGACCCCGGGCGCTCGCCGAAGGCCCGGCCGACGCCGGGGAACCGAAAAGGTTGGTGTGTGGGGCCGTCGGAACCAGGTAACGTCTTTGTCATGTTCTTCCAGACGCCGATGTACGAGTGAGAGCGTGATGGGCCCCTGCTGACGCCCTTCGACGTCGCCGTCCGTCCCTCACCGAAGAATCCGTAGATCACTTCACATCATTACCGGGAGAACTCGTGACCGTGAGCAAGAACATCAACAACCCCGTGGGCATGGGCGGCGGCCAGCGCAAGAGGCTGTCCCGCGCCGAACGGCAGAACAACGGTCCGCACCGCAACCTCGACCGCCAGGGTGCAGCCGACCAGAAGGCGGAACTGGTGCGCAAGATGCGCGAGAAGGCAGGCGCAGCTGAGGGCGCCGGGCAGGCGGGCGACGACACCGCACAGAGCTGACGCACCGCCGCCGCAGGGCGGCACCGCACGGGGCAGGGCCCGGACTGCAACGCGCGGTCCGGGCCCTGCTGCTGTACCGGGGGCGCGTCGTCGAGGTACCGCAGACCCCCTCGGGCGTCCGGATGTACCTGCCGCTGCTGGGCGGCAGCGACACGGTGGGCGTGATGGCCCTCACCCTGGACACCGTCGGCGACGACGACCGGCGGCTGCCGAGTCGGCTCTCCGGCCCGGTCGCCGACATACTGGTCACCAAGGGCGCCTACACCGACCAGTTCTTCCAGGCCCGGCGCCCTAAGCCGATGAGCATGTTCGCGGAGATCCAGTGGAGCCGTGGAACCTGCTGCCGCCGACGTCGATGTCCGTGCCGCAGGTCGAGGTGGCCGGCATCCTGGAGCCCGCCTACCGCGCCGTCGGCGACAGCTTCGACTAAGCCCTCAACGACAACATCCTGCACGCGGCCGTGATCGACGCCATGGGCCACGGCCTTGACGCCGCCACGATGGCGACCGTGGCCATCGGCGCCTGCCGTCATGCCCGGCGCGTGCGCGTCAGCCTGACCGAGAAGTACGCGGTCATGGACGACGCCATCTCGCGGCACTTCGGGTCCGACCACTTCGTCACGGCACAGCTGGTACATCTGAACATCACCACCGGTGAGATGGCACTGGTCAACGCGGGCCACCCCGCGCCACTCCTGATCCGCGACGGCCGGGTCGTAATTAGGAATCGCTGGCACAGGGCAGTGGGTGACCCGCTTATGGGGTTCGGCGCACCATTCGCATCCGATATTCAAACAGACGCACCATTCGCCTGTGCCCACGTACGATTCCCCTCGCTCCAGGTCGTCAAGGTACGTCTTGGTGGCGTACTCGTCGACGCCGCCACTCGCGGCGCCGGCAGCGCGTCGACCAGGCGCAAGACCGCCTGGCCTTTCCCGGCGGTCGCTGACAGATAAGGGGTGGCCCGGTTATGTGGCCGGGCCACCCCTTCGGGGTGTGCAACTGTCAGGCGGGCTGCGCGGCGGGCGCTGGGGCGGGGGCCTTGTGGGCCTTGCTGGTCTCGCGGAGGATCAGCAGGCCGGTGATCGCGATCAGCGCCGAGGTCAGGCCGTGGATGCCGAACGCGGCGGCGATGGAGCCGTGGTGGGCCAAGACGTTGATCATGTCGCCGAACGGGGCGACGGCCTCCATCAGCAGGACCCAGCCCAGAGCGCGGCGGTGGCCCGTCACCAGCAGGATGCCGATGACCAGGCCCATCGCGAATTCGCGGATGCCCTTCATGATGAGGAAGCCGTCGCCGTCGCCGGCGGGCCAGTTCGGCAGGCCAACGCCTGGAGTGGATGTCTCGGGGGTCAGGATGAAGGACAGCCCGAGGTAGAGGACGAACAGGGCGCCGACGGTGGCGAGGACCGTGTTGACGTTCTTCAGCGACATGGTGCTTCTCCTTTGACGTTCAGCCTGGGGTGGGCAGGGTTCAGCGGCGGGCGTAGCTGGGGCGGCCGATGACGTGCCAGATGACGCGGACCGGTGCGGGTGGGGCGGACAAGATCGCGTTACTCGGGGCGTCTCTGACCGCGCCGGCCTGTTGGTTCGTCTTTGCTGATGCCGGTTTTGCCGCGATCCCGCCACCACCAGCGAAGCCGTGGTCCGCTGGGCCGCCATCGGCCTCATGACCCGGCGCCGCCCGGGGTGAGGATTTCTATGAGATGTCCGTCGGAGTCGTGGAAGTAAGTGCCCCTGCGGCTTTCGGTGCGCTTGCTGTGATAGATCTGCCCATCCTCTTGGCATGCGGGATCGCCGTAGTGGGTGATTCCACCGTGCTGGATGCGGGCGAGGGCGGCGTCGAACTCCTGCTCGCCGACCATGAACGCGTAGTGATGTGGCTCGAAGTCGTCCAGCTGGTCGTAGTCCAGGCTGACCTGGTTGGCCAGCCTGACCGGCGTGAAGTGCGCCACCGGCGGATCGACACTCAGGCCGAGGATTTCGGCGAGGAACTGCGCCGAGGCTTGCCGGTCACGGGCGGGGACGATGGTGTGATTCAGTTCCACGGCCATAGGGGCTCCTTGTCAGGACGGGGCTACGCGTGGTGGGTTGGTCGGCGGTCTTGGCGACCCGGCATGGTGCGGATGCGTAACTGCCCGGGGGAGGGCGGGGCCTCTCCGGCTCCCCGGCTACAGCTGACGTGTCATGCGTCGATCTGCTCGAAGATGTGTGGGTACGACACGATGTCGTCGGGGAACTCGGCAGCCATGCGCTGGAACTCCGGGCTGCCGAACGCCGTGGCGAGAGCCTCGGTCGATTCCCAGACCGCGACGTTCATCAGAAGCCGACTGTCCGCCGTCCCCTTGTGCAGCTGCAGGGAGACGAATCCCGGCTGAGCCTTCATGAACTCCGCCTGCCTCCGAAAGAGGGTCAAGAACGCTTCAGCCCTCTCCTTCGGGACGACGAAGGTGTTGGCCAGGGCGATGGGCCCGGTCTCCTCCTTGAACTGCGCGAACATCGGCGTATTCGGGTCCAGGCTCTGCAGCTTGGCCATCTTCGGTACTTCCTCTCGCTATCGGTTGTCCCACGGCACTGCGGCCGGCCATCGCCGTACTGGATCCGGTGACGCTCACGAACACTCGGCGCCTGTGGAACGAAGCAGATCTGACGGACGCTCAACGGGCATCGCCAGCGCCGGCCGCCAACGACCGCAACCTTGCCAACGATTGTTGGTCAACCCGTGTTGGCAAACGTAGAGCCACGACTCTGGACTGTCAACACATGTTGGCCTATGTTTGTTGGCATGACCGGCACCACGGAGAACCAGCAGGCCGCACGGCGTTCCGACGCCACCCGCGCCACGATCCTCGACGCGGCCCGCGAGCGGTTCGCGGAGGACGGCTACGAGAAGGCGACCATCCGGGCCATCGCGCGCGACGCGAAGATCGACCCGTCGATGGTGATGCGCTACTACGGCAACAAGGCGGGCCTGTTCGCGGCGGCCGTCGCGATCGACCCCGGGTTGCCAGGCCTGTCCCTCGAACCACGCGAGGAGATCGGCCGTACGCTGGTGCGCCACTTCCTCACCCTGTGGGAGGGGAACGGGGAGCTCACCGCGCTGATGCGGGTCGGCGCCACCGACCCGGCCGCCGCCGATCGCATGCAGAGCGTGCTGCGCGAGCAGTTGATCCCGCTGGCCCGCCGGCTGGGCCACGAGCCGGAGCAGGCGCAGGCGCGGGCGGCACTGTGCGTCTCGACCGTGCTGGGGCTCGCGCTGACGCGCTACGTGCTGCGGTTCCCGGCGAGCATGGCGCTCGGCCGCGAGGAGATCGTGGACTGGCTCGGACCCACGGTCCAGCGGTATCTCACCGCACCCACGCCCTGAAGAACGCGTCGAGGCATCCGCCGCGACCTCGGTCACGGCGGATGCCCTCAAAGGGGAAAGCCGAAAGGATCAGCCCTGCTTCTGCGGCTTGCGGGACTTGTCGCCGAGCATCATGAGGCCGGCGAGCACGCAGCCGCAGGCCCACACGGCGCAGCCGCAGATCGCCGGGCCCCGTACACCTTGCTCGCCTACGCGCGGCCGGGCGACACCGTGCACATCTCCGAGATGTTCCGCCTCGTGCGCGGCACAGGACACATTTCTGCCAGCGGACGCTCTTAGTTCAGAGAAGTGACCAGGCCAAAGCTGACGGCGCCGCTCCAGATCGTCGACGGCATGCCATACCCCCTGGGACCATCAGTGTCGGGCCGCCGCCCGCACTCCGATCCTCACGCCGACCGGGACCTGTGCACCCGGGCCAGCCGGATGCGCCCGCCGTCACCCCGGGCCACCCTGAAAGCATGAGCTCCGCCCGCCGTAGGTGCCAACGCTGAATCGCCGGGTCCTGGAAAGCCTTCACCACGGCAGCGGCGTCCTTGAGCAGCCATGGCCTCAACAGCAGCCCACCCTCCACCGGCAAAGACGGCTGAGCAGACGCAGCGAGACAACCAACGGGCATCAGCGGAGCAACCAAGGCAGGCATGAGCAACATGATCTCAAGTACACCCACCTCCATCAGCGGACAGTCCTGGGGATCAGAAACAGGTGCTCACCCGACCGCGAGCGCATAGAACTTTGGAATGATAGGTTCCGGCCCGCCGCAAGGGCACGGCCATGCTTTTGCAGATCCTCGGCCCTGCGCGGCCATCGCCGACCGGATCAGCCATTCGCAGTCCCGGGCGTGCATGATCCAGGCCGGCAACCTCTCAACGACCCAGTGGCTTCCGCTCCCCCGGCGAGACCCGGGAAACGGTCCGCCGCCTCAACTTTCCCACGCCCACACCTTCTTCGTCAGGCATTCGCCCACGCACGGCGGGGGCCGGGCCGATGATGTGACTCATTCTTCTCGCCGGCCCGCGCGGGGCGCCGCGACACACGAGGTTTCTCATTACCTCGCCACCCTCGAAGTGACCGAATCGGGGTATCTAATTGTTGTTTGTCATGATTTTCCATCAGGTGTCCTGTCGTGCTTGCGCCTTGTCGCGTGAGGGGTGCGGGGCGCTTTGCTGTGAGGAGAGGTGAACCCGCGGATGAAAGCTCGTACTCGTGGACAGGGTGATTTGTCGCGGTATCGGGTCAGCCGTCAGTGGCCCGTGGCCGTGTTCAGGGCCCCGGCCGATGGAACGACCCCGGTTCGTGCCGTCGGTGCGTCCGATCCGGTCGGCTCGGGTGGACGGCGTGGAGCGCGCGGTATGGGGGTGGTACCGGTGGGGAGCGCGTTGCTGTCCGGTATAGCGCTGCTGGCGGCCACGGCTCCACCGGTGGCCGCCACGCCGGCGGGGGCCGTGCCAGTGCGGGCGCAGAGGGCTGATCCGTCGCAGACCTTCACCTTCACCGGCGCTCCGCAGACCTTGACAGTTCCGTCGGGGGCGGTGGTCACGATCACCGCGGACGGCGCCGGCGGCGCCGACAACACCGGCACCCCCTGTTCCGTCACGGGGACCGGTGGGACGGGGGCGCGGGTCTTCACCACCCTCCCGCAAACCACCGCACCGACGGCCTTCACCATCAACGTCGGCGGCACCGGCGGCAAAGGCTGCAACGGCACCGGTACCCCGGGTGCCGGCGGGTTCAACGGCGGCGCCCCAGGTGGGAGTTTTCCGCTCAGTGGTTTTCATTTTGAAGGTCCGGGTGGGGGCGGGGCCTCCAGCATCAGCGCGGGCGGCTCCTTGCTGGTGGTCGCCGGGGCGGCGGTGCCGCCGGCGACACCGGAGCGGGCTCTACGGGAGGGAACGGAGGCAACGGCGGGACAACGCCGGACGCCACCGGCGGTACCGCGGGAAGTGCCACCGGCCCTGGGGCTTCGCCGGGGCAGGGCGGGGGCGGTGGCAGCACCAGCACCAGTACCGGCGGTGCCAGCGGGGCCGCCGGCACCGTTCCATTCTGTGCGGTCACGAACGGCGGCCCGGGGAGCGGGTTTTCAGGTGCCACGGTCGGTACCGGTGGCACCGGGGGCAGCTTCGACGGCGGCTGCGCCGCCACTGCCATCGCTGGTGGTGGTGGCGGTGGGGGTGGCTACTTCGCCGGCGGGGGCGGCGGCAGCGGCGCCGTCAACAACACGGGCACCTCGGCAGGTGGAGGCGGTGGTGGTGGGGGCAGCAGCTTCACCATCCCCACGGGTACCGGCACGAGCTACGCGCTTTCGACGATGGGGACGGCGAACCACAACGGCCAGGTGACCATCTCCTACACGGTCCCGTCTTTGACCATCACCAAGACCCACACCCGGCACTTCACCCAGGGGCAGGATGGCACCTACACCATCACCGCGGGCAACGCCGCCGGGGCCGCCCCGACAAACGGCACCACGGTCACCGTGCACGACACCCTCCCCGCCGGGCTCAGCGCCGACAGCATCCTTGGCACAGGATGGAACTGCACCCTGAACACCCTCACCTGCACCCGCAGCGACGTCCTCCCAGCCGGCAGCAGCTACCCTCCCATCACTCTGAAGGTCGACGTCTCCTGCAGGGCCCACGCCCAGGTGACGAACACCGCCACCGCCATTGGGGGCGGCGACACCACTACCCACACCGCCACCAACCTCACCAAGATCAAGCGCCACAGGCACGACGAGCGCTGCGAGCGCCACGACCACCGATAACCCAACCGACCTGTGCCAAGGGCAGGGCACGTCCATCAGGACAGCCCTGCCGTTAAGCACGCGCTGCTGATCAGTGGCGGGAGCTTCGCGAGCGTCAAAGCCGGCAGTGGTTCATCAGCGGAAGGAAACAGTCACACAGACCGCACAGATCGTCCCCCGGTCGGCCCACCAACCAAGACCATCACAGCCCTGGACAGGCTGACCGGTTCGGAAACAGGCACTCATCTTGACGATCTATAGGAGCTTCAGAGTCAAGCTCAGGACGGCGGCGACAGCGTTCCTCCCCCGCCACTGGGTGTGGGACAGGTGACGCCGTCAACCGCCGTCCCGCCGGACGGGGCTTCACCCCGCTCGTACGGATGGCGTGCACGGCGCAGGCGAACCCGGCCAGGCGATCGCCGCGTCAGAATCGGCGTGAAGATCGACGCCCAATGTGGCGCTACTTCGTCTTCAGCCGATGCGCCGTACGCCGCGCCCACCACGCGCCGGCAGCGGCCACCAAGACCTGCCACAACAGCTGCGTGAAGCTCCAGGACTGCCCATGTGCCACCGCGAGACAGACCGGTAGCAGCAAGCAGATCGCCGCGAGCGGACCGCGGCCGTACCAGAAGGCAGCCTGCCACGGGCCGGTGTTGCCCATCGGCGTGTCCACACCTATAGGCAGATGCATCGGCATAACCCCGCGGTACGAGCTCACCAACGCAGCCGTGACGAGCGCGGGCACGCACGCGATCAGAGACGCCATCAAGCCGACCGGAGCTCCGGCCAAGACGCACACGGCCGCTCCCGCAGCTACACAAACCAGCAGCACTGCCAGCGGAACGACGGCGTGCAGAAGTGCCAGCGTGCGAAAGCTCCACCCCAGGTTGGTCGAGCGGCGGACATCGTCGCTCTCCAGACGCGCCGGCTCAGTCAGCTGAGCGGCTGCCAAGTAGAGCGCCACAAGGGAACCGAGAACAGCTAGCAGCTGCGGCGTGGCCACGAAGGAGGAAGCGCTGGACGCTCCGCCGAGCGCGAGCACAAGCCACACAAGCGCCCAGCCGAGCCTGGAGGGATGGCGCAGCAGGCAGCTGAGATCGCGCCACGGGACCAGCAGACTCGCGTGCCGGGGGATGGGCAGCCTCATCAGCGGTACAGAACGCCGCGCCCGCAGGGCAGGCACTCCCGACCTGGCCTGCCGCAGGTCGAGCATGAGTACCGAGGCTTCCACCCGCGCGGCAACGGTCGCCCGGAGTCGCAGTGCGGACTGCGGAATCCCGGGAAGCTCCCGCACGCTCAGCAGCAGACCGAGTACCGCAGCACACAAGGACAGCACCGATCCGACGGCCGCTTGCGGACCCACAACTCCCAACGCCCACAGCAGGGACTGAGCAGACCATCCCCACGGGCCGGACCACAGCAGCACCTGCGCGAGCCAGTGGATCTCCCACCCGCGCCAGGCGAAGACGGTGGCGACGGCCGCAGCCACAGCCACGACCCAGCCGGCTGCGAAGAGGGCCCCGGCTCGTCGTGCCAGGACTACGGCATGCCGTTCCACCAGTGCGCCTACTGCGCACGACATGAGAGCGACACAGACGCCTGATACCGCTCCCGCGGCAGCCAGCAGGGTCCACGGGCGGGCCGAGATGTCCTGCAGCAAGAAGCCAGCGAGGGCGCCGACGGCCGCGCCGATAACGGACCACAAGACGGCGGAGGCCCGCAGTCTGGGCAGCAACAGGGCGCGGCGGCTGACCCTTGAGGGCAGCAGCAGATGGACGGTGGGCCCGTCCAAGACCACCGGTCCCCGCCACATCGCCCCTCGGGCCGAAAGAAGCAGCACGAGAAACAGGGCCGTGGGCACGAGGAACAGTGACACCTCGGAGGCGAGATCCGACATCCGGGCCGCGGAACGGTCCGCCTGCACCGTTTGTGACCAGCCGATCAGGGCTGGCACGCCCCAGAAGCCACCGACCAGAACGATCGTGTAGAGAACGAACCAGAAGCTGCGGCGCTGCTCCTCACGCGAGGATGAGCGGGCCTTGTGCAGGAACCGCAGCGCCTCGTGCGCCGAGTCCTCGGCCATCGCGGCGGGGGCGGTGTTGAGTCGCAGTGGCACCACCCTGCTCGGCCGGGTCATCGGCCCGACTCGCAGTCCACCTCGGCCATGGTTCCGGATCCGAGCTCCACGATGTGGTCGGCCGCATCGTTCAGTACCTGGTGATGGGTGGCCATCAAGACCGCCGTTCCACTGGCGCGGTGGGTGGCGATCAACTCCGCCAACTGCCGCCGGGCACTGGAGTCGAGACGCTGTTCTGGCTCATCCAGGATGAGCAGGTCGTGCGGCCTGACGAAGGCGGCCGCCAGAAGCAGTGCCTGAGTCTGCCCGGAGGAAAGCGCGGACGGCACCTGGCTCGCTTGGGCTTCGAGGCGGTGTGCCGTGAGCACCCGCTCCACCGCGTCCTCAGCAGCGTCCCCCATGCCGTGAGAGAGCGCTACCAGCTGCAGGTGCTCGCGTACAGTTAGGTCTGGGTAGAAGGCGCCTATATCCATGGCGGACGCCACGCGCCTGCGAACCTCGGAAGAGTCCTCGTCGATGGGGTGCCCGTCGAATAACACGGATCCCTCAGTGGGAGTGTCGCGTCCTGCGGCGATGCGCAGCAGCGTGCTCTTCCCGGATCCGTTCTCCCCGACCAGGGCGACGCATTCCCCCCGGTGCAGGCGAAGACTCACGCCGTCGAGCACGACGTGGTCGCCGTAGGTCCGCGCAACATCGTTCAGTTCTAGCAAAGGCGCACTCTGGGCCTCAGCTGTAAGTCGTTTCATTGTGCGGTTGTCCCTCGTTGGCTCAGCCGATAGTTACTTGGACGGTGTCCTATGTGGTGAGTCGGATGAGTCGTTTGTAGCAGCAGCGGGCTGCTCCGAGGCCGAGGAAGGCCAGGTAGTTGCGGGATTGACGTTCGTAGCGGTGGTTGAGTCTGTGGTAGCCGGTCAGCCACGACGTGGTCCGTTCGATGACCCACCTTCGGCGTCCGAGCCGTTCGCTGGACTCGATTCCTTTGCGGGCGATGCGGACGCCGATACGTTTCCCACGGAGCCATCTCCACAGGTCAGGGACGCCGTAAGCCTTGTCCGCATGGAGCTTGCCGGGCTTGTAGTGCCGGCCGCGGTGGGGGTCGTGTCTCGATTGGAGACCGGCCACCATGAGTTTCGGACCTTGGCTGTCGTGGGTGTTGGCGGCGGAAAGCCCGACGTCCAGGGGCAGTCCGGCCACGTCCGACAGGACATGCACCCTGGAACCCGGTTCACCCCCGTCCACGGGGCTCGGGCCTGCGAGTTCGCCCCGTTTTTGGCCCGTACGTGGGCGGAGTCGAGGACCAGGCGGGTCAGGTCGAGCAGGCTGCACTCGTCGATGCGGTCGAGCACCGCCTCGTGCAGCCGGCCCCAGACACCGGCCCTGGACCAGATGACGAAGCGCCGGTGGGCAGTGGACTTCGAGACCCCGGAACACGGCGGCAGAGCCCGCCAGGCACACCCGCTCACCAGCACGTAGACGATCGCCGCGAGCAGGGTCTCATCAGGCGTGTCTGCGTCCCGCCGCCCTGCGGACGCACCCTCGACGGCGGGATCAACGGCTTTGCTGTCTCCCACAGCCCGTCCGGAACAATCCAACTCCACGTATCCCGCCCCCATGAACAGCCCAACGAGTGATCACCACATCGGACCCACCTACCGGAACGAACACATCCAGCACAATTGACCTTGAATCAACGAACCAGCACCGACATCACGCCCCCGCTCGACCCGTTTGGGTCTGGTGACCTGGCCTTCAAATAGATCGTGACTCGTTCGCGGTGCGCGCTTCCCAAACGCCTCTGTCCGAGATGAAGACAGAGATGGGGTGCTCATACCAGCTGGAAGCCCCTGGCAGGTCTCTGAAATCAGCGAGGGAATCTCCGGCTCGAACCTCAGAAGGGCGAGCGTCTTCCAGCCGTGTGGAATCTCGTCCCAGCTGACCCCGAACTGCTGGGTGACGGAGACGACGGTGACTATCACCCAGGCAACGTCGCTCTCGTCTACGCGCCGAAAACAGCAATCGAATCTTCTGCCCACGGGGTACGTCCGCGTAGTTGAACGAAAGGAAGGGTGCCTCTTCGTTCGCAGACGTCGGGTGAAACCTTGACCAAAAGCCGCTAAGGCTCCCTTGTCGGCACGGCTCTCACCGTTCAGTGAGCGGCGCGTTCTCTTCAGTTCTCACGCTGTCATTCTCTCCCATGCCGACCGAGGAGTCGGCGATGACGGCCCGACAGCACGGTAGCGATAGTCAAGTGTCCCTCGTGGAGCCGAGGATGGGACTGGGCAACCGCCCAGAATCACGGATCACGAGCATGAGTACCGCGGGCTCTTCCTGCCAGGCATCCTCCACGTCCTTTGCAACGACATAGCCCGGCAACTCCTGCCGCGGGAGCTGGGGGTTCGGCTCTGGGGCGGCCTGCTGGCGCCGCCTGAAACAATGCCAGCAGGCCGGCGTCTTCGACCAGTTGCACCGCGGCCAACGTCAACGACGTCGCTCAGGCCGATGCGGAGCCGGTGGACGGCACGGGTCTGGTGACCGCAGGAGGGTGCTCCCCTCACCGAAGTCGCCGTGACAACCCGGTGAATGCCGTCGATCGCGCGTCGGATATGCGCTGCCCGTGGGGCGGCGATGACTGTGGGCTCGGCTCAGCCTTGATCCGCACCGCCGACCGCGGCTTCGTACGCGAGCAGTGTGTCGACGAACAGCTGTCGCTGATCCGGTGTCAGCGGGGCCAACGCCTTGCGCCACGCAGCCGCACCCGGGGCAAGCCAGGCAGTGATCGCGGGTTGCTGGTCGGCCGCAATGCCAATGATTCGACGGCGTCGGTCCGCCTCGTCCTCACGCCGTTCCAGGATTCCCTTCCGGCTCAGGTCGCCGACCAGCAGGCTCACCGTCGTCGGCGCGACCTGCAGCCGGGCCGCCAGTTCGTTCACGGTCATCGGCCCGTCGAAGAGCAGGTAGCAGAGCAGGGAGAGGTGACGTGGCGCCAGCGCGAAGGACTGCAGCGCCTCGGGCACAGGGATCTTCTTGACTCTGCCCACCATCCGAGGCATGAGCAGCAACAGTGCCCGGACGGCGTCATCGACCTCGTTCTCGCCGCCTTCCACGGCATCGCGCGCTCCAGGCCTTGACATCGCACACTCCCCTCCATTTACCTTTGTCATCAAAGGTGTTTTGCTTTGCCTGCAAAGTGAACCCCCGCTCATCGTACGTAACGACCTGAACGGAGTTGCCACCATGCCGCACTTCAGCGTGCACATCCGCGAAGAAGCCCTCGACGGGACGGTAGAACCGAAGCTGATCAGCGCCCTGACCGACGCGGTCGGTACCGTCTACGGCGAGGAGTTCCGCCGCCTTGTCGGGGTGGATCTGATCGGCATCCCACAGCACCGTCGGGGCATCGGCGGCAACCCGACCGACAACGATGCACCTCTCGTCACCCTCAGCATGCGCGAGGCGGCGTACCACCTCCCCGAGATCCCTGACGCCCCCGCCCGCCTGGTCGCCACCACCACCGACGCGATGGCCGTCGTACTCGGCGAGGCCGTGCGCAAGCAGGTCATTGTCACGATCGTCGGCGTCCCCGACGGCCGCACCGGAGTCGCTGGAACGGTGGCCTGACGCGCGTGCGCAGGCCGGGGCCGCCCCGTACCGGCCTGCGCACGTACACGCCCGCCTCGAAAAGGCTCAACCGACCAAACGTGCCACGTGGCCTGAAGCGGGCGGCAATCCGGTGAACCCAACCGATCACAGCACTGGTCGGCGCGAGCGTGCCGATGCCGTGTTCGGCGGCCCGCCGCGATGGTGTGGGGAGCTGGCTAGTGCCGCATCAAGCAACGTTCGCCCTGTCCCGGTGGGTGAGTCGTTGCCTGGTAACCGGCCTCTTCGGCCAGAGGGTGGCGTTGAGGACCAGGCCCACCAGAAGGACGGCCAAGAGGTGGGTACACAACGGACCCCTTGCCGACCTGGCGGCTCCTGCACAAACTCCGGTGCAACACCACCCTCATCACCGACCTGGTCCAGGCCGTCTTCACCTTGGAGCTGGAAGCCCCGGCCTGAGGATGCAAAAGGCCTCCCTGATCCTCCTTGCTCAGCCGATCGGTCCGTCGCCATGAGCGACCCGTACCGCTGGTTCGAGCAGCGACAATGTCCGCTGCTGCGCGTCGAGGGCGACGCGGATGCCGATCGGCATCGGCAGATTCGGGCCAGCGTGTCCGAACTCGACGTTGCCCAGGACCGGCCGGGCGGCCCAGGCGGCCCGGTGGGCTCAGCGGTAGGTCACGACCAGGACGCGGCCACCAGCGAGCGTTCCGCAGCCGCCAGGTGCACGGCCGAGGCGAGCCAGGCCCTCGCGTAGGCGTCGGCCGAGGGGTCGGTCAGGCGGCCGAAGGTGTCGCGGGGGCGGCGGCCCGCCTCCGTTGTCAGGGCCTGTGCGAGGTGGGCCGCTACGCCGAGTTCCGCCCGGGTCAGGCGGGCGGAGAGCGAGGCCGCGTCCGTCCCACGGCCCGCCTCGGCCACGGCACGGCGACCGCCCGCGACGCCCGTCTCCAGCAGGCGCCGGACACGCCACAGCGGTGCCTCCGCCAGCGGGTCGGGGCCCGCGGTGACCGGCCCGCAGTCCGCAGGTCCCGCCGACTCGCGGGGGAAGTGCTCGCCCTGGAGCCGGTCGTAGCCCAGGTCGGCACGGCCCTTCCACGCGTCCGGCAGCCGCAGCGTGGCGGACGCCCCCGGCACCGGCCCGACCGCCAGCGACCGGAGCGTCGCCGCCCGGTCCAGGTCAGGACGGCCGAGCACGCGCAGGGCGAGCCCCGGGTGTTCGGCGATCCGGCGCAGGTTGGCGGCGTGCGGCAGCTCCGGGTGGGGGTGTGCGGGGCGGAGCCGCAGCAGCGGTCCCTCACCGGCGACGCGGACGACGACAGAGTCGCCGGCCGCACCGATCACCTCGACGTCGCAGCCCAGCAGACTCGGCGCCGTCCTGCCGGGCCCGCCCGCCTCGGGCGCGCCGTCGGCGAGCACAGCGGCCATCGCCTCCTGCACCGGTCGGGTGAAGAGGGCGGCGGCGGGTTCCTCGGACCAGTCCACCCCGCGCAGCGGCGTCGCGCTGACCCCCCGCCCTGCCCCGAGCCGCCCGTCCGCGGAGACGGTCGCGCCGACGATCCGCAGACCCCCGCGCGCCAGCCCGGCGTGGTCGAGGACGGCACCGCCGAGCGCCACGGACGCGGACCCCGCACCCTTCACGCGGGCGAGGCCACCGGGGCGCACGTCGGACACCGTGTAACCGGCGCCGTCCGAACCGACCAGGTGCGTGGTCACTCCGCCGTACCCCGTCGCGGACAGCACCGGCTCCCGGCACAGGCCGTACACCCGCAGGCTGCCGCCCTGTTCGTAGACCCGGCGCGCGGAGCCCGCCGCATCCGTGTCGGCCGACCCGGAGGCGAGCAGGGCGGTGCCGGCCAGCAGCTCACGGAAGGCTTCGGTGAGGTCGGCGAGACGTTGTCCCTCGCTCCGCTCCCGCGCGGCCCTCAGGCTCCGTACGACTCGCAGCGCGGCCGCTTCGGCCCGCGGCAGCCCGGCCAGCCGCGCGGTGTGGGCGGCGCGGAGCAGCTCGGCCTGCACCACGGCGCCGCCCGCCGTGACGCCGACGGACAGGGCTTCGGCGGCGGCGTCCCACAGCGCCGTGGCGGCAAGGACCTGCGCTGCGCTGAGTGCGGCCGGCGAGACCACCGTGGCCGCAACGTCGGCGGCGGGGGCGGTGGGTGCTGCCTCCTCTGGGCCCGCACCCGTGTCGGAGGCTGTGCCCGAGCCTGCGGCCTTGCCCGTACCCGAGTCGTCACCCCCGCCCGTGTCGCCCTCCCCATCGGCGATGGGTGCCGCGCCCAGGGCCGCGGCCCGGTGCAGGCAGCGCGGGGCCAACAGGCAGGTGCACACGACCTGTTCCGCGTTCGTGACCGTTCCGGACGGGCCCGGGCGCAGCGTGACCGTGGCGTCCTCGCCGAAGTGGACCTCGACCGCCCCGTCGGCCGTGGTGGAGGCATGGTCGGCGCAGCCCGAGATCGCCGCGTCGAGTTTCTTGCGCAGCCGTGCGCTGAGCTGCTCCACGGCGTCGGCGAGGACGTCGGGGGCGACGGGAGGCAGGAGTTCGGTGCTCAACGGGGTTCTCCACGGAGGCGGTCGCCCACCCAGCGGGCGAGTTCGAGCGGGCTGAGGGCGGCAACCGACATACCGGCCGCGACGAGTTGGCGCGCCACGGACACCGAGTAGCGCGGCGTGCCGGTGTCATCGAGCGCCGCGCAGCCCAGCAGGTGGGCGCCGGAGGACGCCAGGGCACGCACCTCGCCCAGCAATCCGCCGAGCGGTGCGCCCTCCTCGAAGTCGCTGACCACGACGACGAGCGTGCGGCTCGGCACGGTAATCAGCGAACGCGCGTGCGCGAGACCGGCCGCGATGTGTGTACCGCCGCCGACCCGGACCTCCAGCAGCAGCGACAGCGGATCCTCGACCCGGTCGGTCAGGTCGATCACCTGCGTGGAGAAGGCCAAGAAGTGCGTGGACAGGGTCGGAACCCCGCCGAGGACCGCGGCCGTCAGCGCCGACCAGATCACCGACGCCTCCATCGAGCCGGAGACATCGACGACGAGGACCAGGCGCCAGTCCGCCTCCTTGCTCGCCCGTGTGCTGAACAGCGGGCGCTCCGGTACGACGACGAGCCGGCCGTCCTCCGTCCGCCGGGTGTGGGCGAGATTGGCCCGCAGGGTACGGGCGAGGTCGAGGCGCCCGCCGGGCCGTCGGGTCGGGCGCGGGGTGGCCAGACCGGTGAGCGCCGGGCGCAGGCGGGTGGCCAGTTCCCGGGACAGCTCGTCGACGAGCCGCTTCACCAGCGGACGCAGCCGGGCGAGTTGGGCCTCGGGCATGCCTCCGGCCAGGGACAGCACCGAACCGAGCAGCTCCACCGACGGGCGTACCGACGCCGGATCGAGCTGCGCGAGCACGTCGGTGCGACCCGCGTCGGCGGCCTCCGCGAGGACCTCCTCGCGTACGTCGGTGCCGAAGAGGGCCTCCAGTTCCTGCGCCCACTCCCGCGCGGTGGGGAAGGGCGGGTCCTGACCGCCGCCTTGACCTGGTGCGCCGCCGACCAGGTCCTGGGCGCCTTCGCCGCGCCCGCGGCCGTAGAGCTCGTCCAGGGCGTGGGCGTAGCGGCGCGCGTCGCAGGTGAGCCGTTCCTTGTGGCGGCCGAGCAGCAGCCGCCAGCGGTCGGCACGGCCGAGCCGTCGGTCCGCGGCGGCGCTGTCCGCTGCGGGTGAGGGGACGGGGCGGGGATTGTCGGCCGAGTCCGAGCCCGGGTCCGTTCCTGCGTCGGCGTCCGCGCCTGGCAGGCCCAGGGCCTTCAGCGCTGCCGATCCGGCCGCGTCGGCCGCCGCCCACAGGGCGAGCAGTTCGGGCGGGGCGTCGAGTGACAGGTCGAGCCGGTCGCCGAGCCGCTCCGTCACGGTGGTGAGTAGCCTGTCGCGCGCGGCCGGGGCCAGTGTGTCGAAGCCGCCGCGCAGGGCCGGGAGCCGGTCGAGGAAGTCCTGGTCGGCCAGCGCGTCAACCCGGTCCATGAGCGCGGCGAGCGCGTCCGGCGACGCTTGGAGCAGGGGACCGGCGGCTGTGAGCAGCCCGGCAAGACGTTTCGCCAGCGCCCGGCGCGTGTCCGGAGCCGTGGCCCCGTCGATCCAGCCGGCCGTACGCTCGCCCAGCCCGGGCGCGTCGTCCAGGTCGAGCAGCACGCGTACGGCCAGGGCCGCGCCCTGGATGAGCGGGGAGCCCTCGGCCGCCAGCTCGGCGAGGGCCCGGTCCAGTCGCAGGCCCAGATGACGGGCGGCCGTCCGGTCCGCCAGCTCCACCAGCGCCCCGGCGTCGGCGCCGCTGTCGCTCCCGGCGAGGCCGGGCAGGGACCGGACCGCGGCCTCGAGGAGTTCCTCTGTGAGCGCGCCGGCCGTCGTACGGGCGTCCTGCATCGTGTCGGGGTAGTGGCCGCGCCGCAGTCCCTCCAACAGGTCCAGGGCCTGGAGGAGCTCGGGCAGGTCGGCGCTGTCGGGCAGCACGACGGAGGCCTCGTACAGTCGTGCGTCGACCAGTTCGGGCAGGCCGCAGCGCGCGGCGGCGGTCAGCCCGGTGAGGATCTGGGCCGGGGTGGGGCCGCCCTCGGCGGCCTCGTGGCGCGCGGTCGCGGCGAGCGTACCGGCGGCGGCCTGGGCCGCGGTCACCCCGCGCACGCCCGCGAGGTCGAGGCGTGCGGGCACGGACGGCGTCCACGTCAGACGCCACCTGGTGCCGAGCGCGGTGCCGTCGCCCGTGCTCGCCACGTCCAGGGGTTCGCCGTACGAGGCGCCGATCACCAACAGCCGCTGGAGCAGCACTTCGCGGCGGCCGTCCAGCGGTGAACGGAGCGGGTCGAGGCGCAGGTCGCGGCGGTCGGGGTCGTCCGGTCGGGGCAGCCGCAGTTCCGCGAGTTCGGCCTCGACCGAGGGGCCGAGACCGGACCGGGGCGTGTGCGGGCTGATCCGGCCGCGTGCGGTGCCGATGAACACGGTCTCCAGCGCGCGGGCCAGGGCCCGGCCCCGGCCGAGGGGTTCGCCCTGACCGAGGACAGTGGTGACGGCCTCCAGGAGTTCGCCGCGCCCGGGCGCGGGCAGTCCGCGCAGGGCGGCCAAGTCGCAGGCCAGGCGCAGCGTCTCGGCGGCCTCGCCGGTCCCCGCGGTGTGACCGCCGCGGCGCATCTCGCGACACAGGCCGGTCACCGCGTCGGCAGCCGCCTCCCGGATCCGTTCCGGATCGCCGGCGGCGGTGAGCACCGCCTGCTGCCACAACGGGTCACGGATTCCAGCCGGGTAGCCGGACCGGGAGTCGAGCAGGTCGAAGGAGTACGGCACGAGGGAGGTCACCGCCGAGCCCTCGGTCGCGGCGGCGCCGTCTTCCCCGGCCCTGCCAGCCGCCCAAACCCCTGCCGCGTCCGTACCGGACCCCCACGTGCGGGGCCCCGCACCGCGCGGCGCGGCCTCGGACGGAACGGCAGCCCGCCCCGTAGCGCCGGAGACGCCCGCCGTCCCGGCCCCGGCCTCCGCTCCGGCATCCGCCTCCGTGGACGCGAGAAGCGCGGGTGCGTGGAACGCGCCGATCACGGCTGCCACCCGGCGCCCGTCCGCCGCGGCAGAGGCGATCACCTGCCGCATCCGTTCCTCCCGCGCCAGGTCGGCGGCGGGTACGGCGGCGTCGGCGCGCAGGGCCCAGCCCACGCCCAGTGCGGCTCGGCGCACCGCGTCCGGAGCGCACCCCGGAGCCAGCACCTCCACCGCGCGGTCCCACAAATCGTCACCGTCCCGGCCGGTCCCGGCGGCGGCGAGCGCCTCGGCGTACGAGCGCCGCACCCGCGTCGGCCCGTCGCCGGGAGCAGGGTCAGGACTGGCGTCGGGACCGGCGTCGGGACCGGCGTCGAGCGCACCCGTGGCCCCCAGGGGTGCATCGGCCTCCGGACGTACGGCCTCGCTCCCGTCCCGCTCACACACCGGCCCGAGTGCCCCCGCCGACCAGCGCGGGTCGCCGAGGGGAAGGTCGCAGCACACGACCTCCACTCCGCGGCTTCTGGCCCAGCGGACCGCGGCGAGCTCCGGTGAGAAGTCCGCGAACGGGTAGAACGAAAGCCGTCCTCCCTCGCCCGCCCCGGCCAGGGCGACCGGGGTGACGGTTTCGGGGTCCGCCAGGTGTTCCAGCCAGGGCTGGAAGTCGGTCGGCAGCTCGACGCAGACCACCTCGGCCCGCGCCTCTTCCAGCAGGGCGGGTACCACCGCGGCCAGCGCCGGACTGTGGTGGCGCACTCCCAGCAGGTACGGCGCACGCGATGCGGCCAGTGCGTCCACGGCCGTCCGTGGATCGACGGTCGTCAACGCAGGCTCCCGCGCAGGTCCCAGAGCCGGCGCCACATCGCCGAGCCGTTCTCGGCGCGGCGGCGCACCGGGCCGTCCCAGTAGCCCAGCAGCCGTGCGTGGTCGGCGGGGTCGTCCTTGCGGACCACGCCGAGCAGGTGTCCCGGCAGCAGGTCGAGCACGTCCTCGCCGGGCAGGTAGGCGGCCGCGACCCCCAGCGACGCCGCCACCTGGACGGCCTCGGCGGTGGACATGACCGTGCCCGGCCGCTCCACGTCCCAGCCCTCGTTGGAGCGGCCGGAGCGCAGGTCGCGGAAGACGGTGACGAGGGCGTCGAGGACGGCGTCATCGACGGCGAAGGCCGCGCCCGCCCGCTGCACGGCGGCGACAGCCTGGCGGCGTATCAGGACCGCCTCGGCGTCGGCGTCGGCGATCGGGTCGACTGTCTCGAAGTTGAAACGGCGCTTCAACGCGGCAGACATCTCGGAGACGCCCCGGTCGCGCAGGTTGGCGGTGGCGATGATGGTGAAGCCGGGGGCGGCGCGGACGACCGCGTCCTCGGTGGAGGTCAGCTCGGGTACGCTGATCCGCCGGTCCGACAGGATGGAGACGAGGGCGTCCTGAACCTCGGGCAGACAGCGGGTGATCTCCTCGACCCGCACCACCCGTCCGGCCCGCATGGCGGCGAGGACCGGGGAGTCCACCAGGGCCTGCGGGGAGGGGCCCTGGGCGAGCAGCAGGGCGTAGTTCCATCCGTAGCGGAACGCGTCCTCGGTGGTGCCCGCCGTGCCCTGCACCGTCAGGGCGCTGGTCCCGCTGACAGCGGCCGCGAGCAGCTCCGACAGCATCGACTTGGCCGTACCGGGCTCACCGGTGAGCAGCAGCCCGCGCTCTCCGGCGAGGGTGACCACACAGCGTTCGACCAGCGCGCGCTCGCCGACGAACTTCGGGGCGATCACCAGCTTCGACGGCAGACCGGCGCGACGCCGGGGCAGGGCCAGCTCCACGCCGTCGCTGCCGCAGACGAACGTGACCACCGCGCGAGGAGTGAGCGCCCAGCCGGGCGGCCGCGGCCCGGGGTCCTGGGCGGCGAGGAAGGCGAGTTCGGCGGCGTGGCGCTCCTCGGCCGGCTGGCCCTGCCGGACGGGTGCGGTCTGTTCGGTGACGGTCATGCGGGTTTCCTTCGTCATGGTTCGACAGGTGTTCATACGGGTCGGGGACCGGCGCGGCACACCCGGGGGCGGGGCGCCGCGCCGTGCTGACGACGGGCGGCCGGTCAGCGGCGGCTCAGGTGCCGTTCGGCGGCGCCTCAGCGGCGGCGCCTGGTACGCCGCACCTTCAGCTCCTCGAAGCGCGGGAGGTCGCCGTCGAGGATCCGCTGCCAGGCCCGGGCGAACAGCTCCGCGGCCGGTTCGGTCGGCACCAGGGTGCCCAGCACCGGCCGACCGCCCGTGGCCACCCCGTACATCGGCAGCTTCCACTGCTCGACGGGCAGGACGGGCGCCGACTGCTCCGCCCAGGCGCCCGGCAAGACCAGCGAGCGTCCCGCCCGGGCCCGTACGGCCGACACCACCAGGTCGGTCTCGGCCAGTTCGGCCCGCGCCGTCTTGAGACGGGCCGGCTTCCACCCCGTCCATCGCGCGGTGTTGCGGTCCGTCGGGTCGGGCATGGCCAGCAGCACCAGGTACAGCGTCGCCGCGTCGGCGGTCAGACCGCGTGCCTCGGCGACCTCGGCCACCCGCTCGGGCACCGAACGAGACGGATCCTGCGGCCACCACAGGCCCTCGTCGTCCGCCGCGCCGGCCGCGGGCGCCCCCGGGTCGGCCAGCAGCCGTGCGAATGCCGGGTCGTGCGCCCGCCGCAGGGCCGTCTCGACCCCGGTCGGCTGCTGATCGGCGCCACGCAGTGCCACCAGGTACGGGTCGGAGCCGGTGGAGTCCAGCAGGGCGGGCCGTATGGCCGGCCGGGGCTGACCGTCCTGCGTGGCCATGAGCACCGCGCCGTACCGCTCATGGTCCGGTGCCGTCTCCGTCGGGGCGCCGGCCACCTTCCGGAAGTCCGCGAGGCTCGTGTAGTGCCCGGCGGAGAGCAGCAGTTCGGGTGCCGCAAGACGCTGCCGCACGGCGGTCAGCGCACTCGGCAGCGCCGCCCGTACCGGATCGCCGGCGGGCAGCCGGTGGGCCAGCCAGGCCGTCAGGCTCATCGAGCCGGCCAGCACCGCCGAGGTGAACGGCGCATCGGCGGGGGACGCCGTCGCCGGGTGATCGCCCTCGATGCGCCACGGCACGTCGACGCCGAGCTCCGGCGACGACGCCGGTTCCAGCAGCGCCGGGAGCGCCCGGTGCACGGGCCAGCCGCTGCTCGCGGCGCGCGCAGCCTCCGCCGCCAACCAGTCGGGCACCTGCCGGCGCCGTCCCACCTTCTCGTTCCACACGGCGGCCGCCGACGCCACGTCCGGGCCCGCGCTCCACAGCCGTGCCGGGTCGTCGGGCAGGAGCGTCGCGAGCACCGCCCGGCGTACCTCGACCGGGAGCGCGCGCAGTTCATCGCGGGCGTGTCCCGCCTCGGCCACCTTCAGCCCGAGCGCCTTGCGCAGCTCGGTCGGCAGGAAGTTGTTCTCCCAGCTGTCCACGTCGGGCATGCCCGCGAGAACGATCCGGGCCAGCGCCCGGGACACACCGGTGAGGCGGCTGAACTCGTCGGCGGCCTCCGGCAGGAAGGGCACCGCCTCACGGGACTGCGCCTCCCCGAGGAAGCCGGTCAGCCAGTCGGCGCCGCGCACCCGGTCGCCCACCGGCGCGTCACCGCTCACGGTGTAGGGGCCGGGCACCACGAAGCGGCCGCTCGGGTCGTGGAGCAGCGCGCCGAACTCCCACCCGTCGTCGACACCGGAGTTGTGCTCGGTGATGCCGAGCACAGCACCGCCGCCCAGGGGCAGCACACTGCGGTGCGCGACGTTGCGCCTCTGGCCGTCCGGCGTGTGCAGGTGGGGCGTCGCCAGGCGGACCAGGACCCGGCGCCAGTGACCGGCCGAGGCCGCCGTCGAGGCCAGCCCCAGCGCGTCCACCCGGCCGAGGACTTCGAGCAGGGCTGCCCGGTGTGCCGGGTCGCTGCCGGGCGCGACGGCCCGGTAGGCGATCGCGGCCGGCTCGTCCAAGAGCGAGACGAACGGCAGTCCCGAGTAGGGCAGCGACGGCAGATCGAAGTGCAGCCGGCCCGGCAGCGCCGTGGCGGCGGTGTCCGCGCGCACGGACGCCAGAGTCTCCAGGTATCGGTGGGTCACGTCGGTGTCCACGCCGTACCGGTAGTAGCCGGTATTGACGATGCCGTGCAGCGCCTTGGCGAGCACGTGGTCACTCGGTCCCTGGACCCGGACCTCCGTGGGCTCGGCGGCGGGGTCGAGCCGTACGGCCACGGCGTCCAGCGCCTTCTGCTGCCGTACCGCGAAGCGCAGCACCTTCACCACGCCGGCGACCAGCTCGGGTGCCGAGACCTGCGGCAGCGCGGCGCTCACCAGCTCGGGCAGGTCCGCCACCCGCTCCGCGAGCACAGCCGCCTTCAGCAGGGCGCCGGCCGACTCCGCGTCGGCGCCCCGCAGCGCCGACGACCCTTGCGGATCACGCGCGCGCAGCATGTACAGGTACGGCAGCGGCGGCAGGGCCTGAGCCGCGGTCCCGTACAGCTCGTTGCGGTGGTCGCACTGGGCCGACGTCGTGACCGTGCCCTCCGGGTCGCTGAGCAACAGCTCGCGCCACTGCTGGATCAGTGCCCGCGGCCGGTCGTCGCCGGGGAACGTCAGCGCGGCGACCGGCCTGTCGACGCCCTTCGGAAGGGTGACGACCCGTCCAGTGGTGTCCTCGCCGTGGTGGCCGCCGTCGGACAGCCGCAGGACACGCCAGCCGAGGAGCCCGTCCGCGGACGTCCCCTGGGCCGAACCCGCCACCGCCGGGGCGGGCCGCAGCCAGCACGAGCCGGCCGCCAACTCGGCCCCGGGGGCGTGCCGCAGCAGCGCGTCGGCGAGGAAACCGGGCTGCGAGCGCCGGCCGTACGCACCGCCCACGGGGTCGTATTCGAGCCAGCCGCCCTTGTCCTCCCCGTCCCTGTCCTGCCACACCCAGTACGACGTGCCGTCGGACAGCAGCGCGCGCTCCGCGGGCAGCTTCGTGTCGCCGCTGTGGAGGACCCCGCCGCCGGTGGTGCGGCCGCCGCCGGGCAGCTGCAGGCTGAGGTGATCCGAACGCATGGTCCAGGAGCCGGCGCCGGCTCCTGCGAGAGCGAACACCGTGTCGGGCGCGGTGTGCCAGTAGCCTTGCGGCTCGCCGCGACCGTACGTGCTCCAGAACACCAGCAACGCACCGTCCACGTAATGGAAGCCCGTCCGCCACACGGACGTGGTGGGCAGCCGCAGATCGTGCACGAGAACGGTGGAGTCGGCGTCGATGACGCGCACCTGCGTCGCGTTGGCCACGATCAGGTACGGCCAGGCCTCGACGACCGTCAGACCCTCGGTGGTGTGGTGCCCTGGTGCCAGCTCCGTCAGCGCCTCCTCCCACGCCGGCCAGCGCAGCTCCTCCCACAGACCGCCCCGAAGCGTGCGCGCCACGACCTCGCCGAGATCGGCACCGGCCGCGGCCGCGACCTCCTGCGGCGCGAGCGCGAGAGCCTCGGAGGGCAGCCACGAAAGCCGCTCGATCGCCTTCGGCAGTCCGGGCAGCCCGGCCGCCACCGACGAGGCGGCCACCTCGCGCATCCACTCGGTGAGCATCGGCTGGCCGCCGGGCGAAGCGGCCAGCCGCCGCATCACGTCCGCACCGGAGGACGCGCTGTTGTAGCTGTTCGCCCCGCGTCCGAAGGCGGGGCGGAAGCGCGGGTCGGCCGCCAGCGCGACCAGGTCCCGCGGCTCCTCGCCGCGGGCCCAGTCCGACAGGTTCAGGGCGCTGCCGCGCTGGTGGTGGGCGGACTTCTCCTCGGGGTCGGCGACCGCGATCTCCAGCGAGAGCAGGAGGTCCAGCAGGTTCACGTCCTCGACACCGATCCGCAGGAACCGCTCGCCCTCGGGCCGCGCCGCCAGATCGGCACGCAGCCGGCCGGCCGCCCGCTCGACCAGCTCCAGCAGGGCGGGCGGCGTCGGGCGCGGCCCCCAACCGCGATGCCGGGCACCGTGAAAGCGCTCCAGCCAGCCCGCCGCGCCGTCGGAGCACCGCTCCTCCTGCGGCAGGTCGGCGTCCGCGAGACCGGCGTCGGCCCCCGACTCCGCCATGATTCCCAGCCACAGCTCGGTCATATCCCCGTTGTCCCCGGGCGGGGTCATCGACAGCAGCGTGCCCCGCGCGGACGGAACGCGCCGGGCCAGCGCGACCAGCGCGCCGCGGTGCGACTTCCACCAACCGGCGGCGGCCCGCAAGGTGGCCGGCAGCGGAAGGAGCTCGGCGAGGTAGTCCTGCTCCGCCTCGTTGCCGGACAGGGCCGCGGCGCGGGCGAGCCGCTTCAGCTCGACCGCGGCCTGGGCCGACGGCGCGAGACCGCCGACGGTCCGGCGCACGCACAGCCGCCGGAACCGCTCGTACGCCTCGACGGGCGCGAGCCGGGCCGACAGGTCCTTGCCGTAACCGGTCAGGACCTTCGCCGGCAGCGCGCCGGCCAGGGCGAACTCCAGGAACAGGGCGTCGAGCCGGTCCTCGTCGACCGTCAGCCCGTGCTGCGCCTCGCTCGTGCGGGCACGGCCGAACAACTGGCCGGCGTACGTGCTGTTCTCGACGCCGAGGAAAACCCGCGCGGCCTGCTCGTAGAAGACGGGCAGGAAGTGCGGGACGGCCGCGGCGAGCCGCCCGGCCAGCTCGTGGCAGGCGTCCAGGGCGGCCTTGGGCTTGGTCTTGGCCTGCCGGGCCAGCCGGTCCAGCTCCGGCACGACCGCCAGGGCGTGGTGCCCGTCCTCGGGGTGGTGCACCAGCACCCACTCGGGAAAGCCGAGTTCCTGGCGCCGACCGAGACCGACCACGGCCGGCTCGCCCTGCGGCTCGAGTCCGAGGAAGCCGGCGGCGAGGTCCTCGGCGGGGCCCAGTTCGGCCGCGGCCAGCCGCACGACGACCCGATCCTCGCCGAGCACCGCGTGGCGATAGGCCCGTGCGGTCAGCTCGACCGCTGAGGGGCCCGCACCCCGCGCGTCGGCCGGGAGGACCGCGCCTGCCGCGAGCAGCTCCTTGTTGTCGTTCCCAACCGTCCCGGTCACGCGTCCCCACCCTCTTCGATCGTGCGGCCGGCGTACAGCGCAGCGGCCATGCGCATCCCCTCGGACCAGGCCACCAGCCCGACCTCGGTCAGCCGCACCGCGCGGCCGTCCTCGTCGTGCCAGCTCAGCCCGCCGGTCTCCGACTCCCCGTCCCAGTACGGCTCGCCGATCCACACCGACGCCTCCGTGCTGCGGCCCCCATCACGTACTTTGCACGTGGCGTAGCCACCGGACACCCGGTAGCCGAGGCCTGTGGCGCGCGCCGCGAGACCGAACCGCGAGGCGAACTTCCCGCCCGCGTAGTCCCGTACCTCCGTCGCCGTCTCCGGACGCCCGGCATCCGGCCCGTCCGGCCTGCTCCAGGTCGCCCGGTGGATCTGCTCCACCTTCTGGGTGATGCCGAGGTCGGCCGCGAAGTCCCGTACGTCGTCCAGGTCCGGCAGGAGCACGGGGTGGGGAAGCGTCACCGTGCGCGGCGACAGCCGCACGGTCTCACCGTCGAGGTCGACCACCTTGAGCTCCCCGTCGCCGGTGACGTCCCGCAGGAAGCCGACCTCGTCCGGATCGTCGCCCACCACGGCCATGTCACGCAGCGCCGCCTGCCACGCCTCGTCCGGCCACACCCGCGCGATCAGCTCCGTCGGAACCGGAAGCGACGACACCATCCAGGCATCCACCTGAGCCACGCACGAGGCCGCGTGCCGGTCCAGCCACTCGGCCAGCTGCCTCAGCCGGTCGACCTCGGGACTGTCGCGCAACGCCTTCGGCAGCGCCTTCAACTGCCGCCCCCCGACTCGCCGTGCGACCACACGCCCGTCCTCGAGGGTGATCTCGTACCCCTCACCCGCTGCCAGCCACGCCATCAGCCGTGCCCCTCCGCCTGTCCATCAGATGTCAGCGCAGCCCGAACCAAGGGCCATGAAGCCCCTGAACTGCGATATGAGGGGAGACTAACGAGGGCCACTGACAACGCAGGTTGGTCCGCGGTGCCCTCGCGGCGGCCTGGCAGGGATCTTGGTGCTGCCGGGGACGGTGGGCGTCGCGCCCGATGGCGGGAGACGGTGCGGCCGACGGAACGTCAGCAGGGCGCTGCCCGGCTGCGAGCAGGACGCCGGCCGAGTGGTGCCCTCCGTACGGCGGGCCGGCTTCGCGGCACACTCTCCACGTCGACGGCTGGTATGAAGACGATGCCGACTTCATGCCGGTCTGGGGCGCTCAGGGATTCTACCTCGACGGTGACCGCACCTACGGCCGGATGGACGACCTCGTCGTGCTCGTCGACATGCGCACCGGTGCGGGGCGAGCGCCGACTCGCGAACTTCGACAAGTTCGCCCGCATGACGGAGATGGCGGCCGTCGAATGAGGGTCGACGAGTCGTTGAGCGCCGCGCTCGTCGCCCTCGATGCGACAGCGGCGAAACGGGCAGCAGGAGCACGATGTACTTCGCGTACATGGCCAGGCCGCCCACCGTGCCCGCCACGATCCACCACCTGCCGTCCCGCCTCAGCAGCGCGCGCAGGATGGCCAGTTCCAGGGCGCGCCAAGCCACCAGGTCCGCGCTGTTGGTGAGGACGTGGTGTCCGAAGAGCAGGACCAGGCAGGAAGTTCCCAGCCCGGCGAGGGCGCACGCGGTGAAGGTGGCGCGGACGATGCCGCGGCGGTCGGGTGCTGTGGTGGTGCGGGTCACGATGTGGTGCCTTCATCGGCGGCCAAAGCTTGTACTTGGGGCAAGTGCCGTCGTCCTTCTCGTCACAGCCGCCATCACAGGGATATCCCTGTTTCCCGGCGATGACACCGGCAAGCCACACGCACCCGCGACACAAACACCAGCCCCGTCGACAGCATCCAGCACTCCCCCGGCCCCCGCGTCCAGCACCCCCTCCACGAAGCCGGACCCCCAGGACAAGCCGGCACCGGGCCCGGCAGGCCACACCTCCCCGGGCAGCACCCACCGCACCACCCCCTCGGCCCCGTCCACACGCAAGCGCCCTTCCAACGGTCCCGCGCCGCGGCCGTCCCATCGGGAGCCGACCGTCTACGAGCCCCCACCGCCGGTCTACACACCCCCTCCGTCACAGAGTGAGGACCCCTTCCCGGAAGAGACCTGCTGGGATGTCACCAACGACTGCCTGTGACCCCGCTCTCCCGTGTGGCTTTGTTCACGAGAACCGGTTCTGGCACACATTCCGTGAAAGAGCTTGCCGGCTCTCGCCAGCAGAAGGCGCCCAAGTCATGTGAGCTGCGCGGACCACACGTCACCGGGGTCCGGTGAGCCGGGACTCGAGATCGCTCACGGAATGTGTGCCAGAACCCGAGAACCAACAGCGTCTGGACACGAGATTGGGCACCACCCGAAGCACTGCAGAAATCGAACAGTTCATGGCTTCGGGCAGCGTGGGCCCCAGCCGAGTTGGCAGGGGCCCACGGCACAAACAGCAGATGAGCGCCGGGACCTGTCATTGGTGACAGCATCGCCGGCACCGCCTACCGTCTACTGGCCCGGCGGCGGGGCCGACCCGCGGCTAGCTCAGATGCCGGGCGAAGAACTGGGCCGCGGCTTCCCCCGCGAACTGCGGGACGCCGGTGTGCCCGCCCATGTTGGCGTGCAGCGTCTTCTCCTTGGAGCCGAAGGCGTCGAACAGGTCCAGGGCCGCCTGCCGGTCGTTCCCTTCGTCGTCCCACTGCAGCAGGACGTGCAGCGGAATGGTGACCTGGCGGGCCTCCTCGAACATGGCGCGAGGGACGAAACTCCCGGCGAACAGAACGGCGGCCGAGATGCGCGGCTCGACCACCGCCAGCCGGGTCCCGATGGAGATCACTCCCCCCGAGTACCCGACCGGGCCGCCGACCTCGGGCAGTGACAGGAGGGCGTCCAGGGCGGCCTGCCACTCCGGGACCGCCTTTTCGACCAGCGGGAGGACGAGCCGGTCCACGATCTCCTCGTCGACCGGCTCGCCGGCCTCCAGCGCCCGGCGCAGGTCGGCGCGGGCCTGCTCGGCGGCGGCCCAACGGGGCCGGTCACCGCTCCCGGGGAGCTCGATGGTGGCCGCGGCGAAGCCGTCCGCCGCGGAGTGCCGGGCCCGCGCCGCCAGTCGGGGGTACATCTTGTGCAGTCCGCCGGGGTGGCCGAGCAGGATCAGCGGCGCCGGAGCGGATGCGGATCCGGGCGTCCACAGGATGCCGGGGATCTCACCGAGGGTGAATTCGCGCTCGAGGACACCGTCGTCGAGACGCTGTTCAGAAGTGAAGTGCATGGTCGTGCCTTTCGGGAGGGCTCAGAAACGGCGCTCCCGGACGACCTATCGCCCGACCGTGACCCCGGAGGAGAGCACCCATGTGAATACGTTCACGGGTACCACCTCCTCGTTCTCTCGCACGGCCTCCGGAAAAGTAGCAGTGGTCGCAGTGGTCCGCCAAACGGGTTCTTGCGCCGGGCTCCCTGGCCGGACGCCAAGGAGTCGGCAACCTACGCAAAGCTACTTGGGGCCTCATCGCGGCTTCCCGAGGCAAGCCCCTGCGACGGCGAGGCGCACTGGGGGCGCTGTCGTTTCTCAGGTTCTGACACACATTCCGTGAAAGAGCTTGCCGGATCTCGCCAGCAGAAGGCGCCCAAGTCATGTGAGCAGCGCGGACCACGCGTCACCGGGGCCCGGTGAGCCGGGACTCGAGATCGCTCACGGAATGTGTGCCAGAACCGGTTCTCGTGAACAAAGCCGGACGCGGGATGCCCAAGTAGACCGGCACCGAGAACCCGTACGGCTACGACCCCGAGACCAACACCGTCCGGGTCCGGCAACACGACCTGGCGCGACTGCTGCTGATGTTCCGATCGCTGGCCAGAGAGCGGCCGTCTGGTAGCTGGGACCACATGAGGGACTACGACCTGTCCTTCGAACGACTGGCAGACTCCGTCGACGCCGCCGCTGAGGCACGGCAGGGTGCCCGCTGGGAGGGCCCTGACCTCCGGATGCGCTGCACCACAACCGAGTCCGTCTACGACTGGCCGGAGGGTGCTCCCTACGACGGCGGGGCGGGTCACCTGGAACGTTCCGGGCTACGGCTCCCATGCCACCTCCGATGACTCCCAGGACCTGCTCACGTCGCTGTGCGGCTTCAGCTGGACGGAGGGGAAAGGCCGACGAATGAGCGGCTTGCCGGACTGCCGCGAATGCCGGCGCGAGGTCCAACTCGGTGCCGCACGCCCCTGCGGCACCCGGTAACCCGTTTGTCAGAGATACGCGTTGCCGCCCGGGTGGCAACTGGTGGACACGGTCGTGGCTGCGATGCGGAACGCCCTGACCCCGGCAGCGCTCCTGGCCGCCTACAAGTCGCTCTCCCACATGGTCAACCGCCTCAAGAGCCCTGACACGTTTGTGTGGCCGCTGAACTTCCCCGCCGGCGACATCCGGCCCCCGCGGGCCCGAGACGCTCGGACAGGCACCGACCTGACCCCGACCCGGACGGCGGCGAGGACATACCCGCCCCAAGCCCGGCCCGCCCTCCGGCTAGCCGGCTGAACGCCAAGACCTTCACCGACGAAGGCCTCCTCGACATCACCCGTTCGTGGAACGGGAGGCCTCTCAAACCCGTCGGCAAGCGACGTCACTACTGCTCGATAGAGCCACACGGTCTCACACCCCACCCCGCCCACCTGGGAAAACGGGGAATGAGCCTCGCAGCAGCAGGCCGGGCAGCAGCGGTGCCAGGACGTCGGTGATGTCGGCGTCTGATCTCCCCGGGCTCACCTTGCATTTGAAGGCGGCAGCGCCCTCTTAAGTGGATGGTGACCGCCTTGTGCTGTATCTGGGCGCGATATTCACAGGCATACACCGTGCACTGCTTGTGATTGTGCGAGCAGAAAGGCGCAAAGCCCTTTCACTCGAACGCTTAGGTACCACTTCGCCCTATGAATATGCGGCTGTGATGCCAGCAACACCGAGGAATCAAAAAAAAGATTCCGGAAGGGGTTGTATCCGCCGCCGAGGTTTGAGTTCATTGGTGAGCGCCCATCAGAAAGGGCCCCCAGCCCACTACTTGGCGGTGAGCGGCTGGAGGCCCAAGGCGCTGTGCCCTTCGGGGGTATCCGAGAGAGGAACAGTCCTTTGCCACGCAAGCGTAAGACAGTCATGCCCCAACACGACACCCTCGAGCGAGAGCTGATCTCGTTGATTCCGGTGATCGCTGTACTGTGGGCTGGAGCCGCACTCGTGATCACCAGCGCAGCTACGACGGCCGAAGCGGCTGGCTTCGTTGTCGCGATCCTTGCTGCAATTGGTTGGGGGGCCCACCGCAGGAGGTAGGGAACGGCTCCTGCTCACCTACGCCCCGCGATCCATCCGGCTTGCGGGGCGTGCATCTGTCCCATTGAGGCTCGCGTCACCCGAAGTACCCGAGCTCGGGATCGGGACGACAGTGTGAACAGGGCGCGACTTCGAGCAGCAGGCGGAGTGCCCCTGAGGCGCTCCGCACGGCCCCCGGAAGCAGACCTGCACTTTCTTCCCGCAGGCGGTGCGAGTTCAGCGCGCCTGTGGCAAGCCGGGCCCATTCCGGGGGCTGTCCTGCTGGGTTGGTGCGGACCTCAGGCGGCTGCCGGCCGCTCGCGCAGCAGCAGTCCCGCGGTCACGGCGACCGTCGCCGCAGCCAGTCCGTGGACGCCGTACGCGGTCGCCGCCGGGCCGCCTTCGTTCAGCACGATCAGCATGTCGCCGGCCGGGACGACGGCCATTGCCGCCATCGCCAGCCCGAGCGCCTTGCGCTGCCCGGCCAGCAGCAGCGCGAGTATCACCAGTCCGAAGCCGATGTCCCGCATGCCCTTGACCTGCAGGAAGCCCTTCCCCTGGTCCTGCGGCCAGGTCGGCACTCCGAACCCTTCGGCTGTCGCCTGCGGTGCGAGCAGGAAGCTGATCCCGGTGTAGAGGAGGAACAGGCCGCCGAGGACGGCGAGGACGGTGGCGAGGCGCTTCATGGTCATGGCGGGTCTCCTGAGGGTGTCGTACGGCGGGGCAGAACGGAACGGATCGACGGCGGGCATCGCATCGCCTCGCGAGGCATCGCAACCGCATCACTGACAGCAGGGAGCGGGCTGAGACTTCGTCTCTTGCCCCGCGCGTCTCGGCGTTGTCCCAACCGACGTCGTGATGGCTGGGGCTGCTGTAGCTCGCCGGTTTCGGCGATGCCGCCGATGTCGTGGCCGGGCCGGCGGTCGGCTGCGCGGCAGGGACCGGCCCCTGGCGTTGGAGGCTTGCGTCGGCAGGTGCCGGTGAGCCCGGTCGGCGGCGCACTCGGCGCCGGGCTGGTCAGGGGCAGATGATGTAGCGGCCGCGGAGGCCTCCCTTGGCGGTGGCCCGGTGGGCGTCGGCGGCCTGGTCCAGAGAGACGACCGCGTAGACGCGGGCCGAAAGCTCGCCCGAGGCGGTGCGGGTGAGGAGGTCGGCCAGTCGCGCGCTGTCGAAAACGGTGACCACGGAGGCGACCGAGATCCCGCGCTCGGCGGGCGGTTCGAGGCCTGGCCGCAGGCCGACGTAGGCTCCGCCGTCGCGGACCAGCTTGAGCGCTTTTTCATTCAACTGGGCGGGGTCGACGACTGCGTCCCATTCCGGCTCGGCGTGCGTGGTGAAGTCGGCGCCGAGGCCGCGGACGAACTCCTCGTCGCCGGTGCGGGCGAGCCCGGTCACCTGCCAGCCGCGTTCCCGGGCGAGGACGGCGACGTTCGCTCCGACCGCCCCCGCGGCGCCGGTCACCAGCAGCCGGGCGGCCCCGGCGGGCGCTTCGCCGAGCAGGTCGACGACCTGCGCAGCGGCCAGCCCGTTGAGGGGGACCGTGGTCGCGGCCAGCAGGTCCAGCTCGTCGGGGACCGGGGCGACGTCGGCCGCTGCGACCACGATCTGCTCGGCGTAGGTGCCGTAGTCGCGGTCGAAGCCGACCACCAGACCGGCCACCCGGGTGCCGACGGCCAGGTCGACGCCCGGCCCGGACGCGCCCACGACGCCGGCGAACTCCCAGCCCAGGCCCGTGTGCTCGGGCTGATCGACCAGCCCTATCGAGTGGAAGAAGCCCGCCGCGACGCCGAGATCGGTGGGGTTGACCGTCGCAGCGGCGATGGCGACGCGGATCTGGCCGGGGCCAGGATCGACGACGGGCACCTCGATGACCTCGATCGAATCGGGCCCGTTCGGGACGCGGACGACGGCGGTGCGGAAGGTGGGGGTGCCCATGGCTTTGTTCCTCTGCGGTGGGGTGATCGTTTCCGTGCTCCATGCTCGTTTTGTGGATTCCGCAGCGGAAGAAGGCACTTGAAAGTGCGTAAGCTGCCTCCAGGTACGGAAGGGGCGATCGATGTCAACGCAGACGGCGGCTCAGCAGCGGGCCGAGGCGAAAGCGAGCTACAACGCGTTCATGGACGGCTGCCCCAGCCGCCAGTTGCTCGACCGCATCTCCGACAAGTGGGTCGCGTTGATCCTCGCGGCGCTCGGCAGCGACGGCCCGCACCGCCCCGGGGTCGACCACGAAGACGGGCCCCGGGCGATGCGCTACTCCGAACTGTCCCGCCGGCTCGCGGGCGCCAGCCAGAAGATGCTCACCCAGACCCTGCGCTCCCTGGAAGTCGACGGCCTGGTCACCCGTACCGTCACGCCCACCGTGCCCGTCACCGTCACCTACGAACTGACCGACCTCGGTTTGTCCCTGAACCACGTCATGGCCGGCCTCAAGGACTGGGCCGAAACGCACATGACCGACGTACTCGCCCACCGCGAGGAACACCACCGCACGGCAGCCGAACTCTGAGTTTGCTGGTTGAACCTGCAGCCAGACGAACTGGGGCGTTCGGCGGTGTTCCGCGAATCGCGTCCGCGCCGGCTTCTCAGCGCTGCAGCGGTCGCGCGTCACTGGCACCGCGAGTCGCCGATGAGCAGGGCCTCGGGCCCTCGGCCGCCGGACATGGTGGATTCTGTCCCCGCCGCCGGTCGCGCAGTCCGCACGCAGCCGCAGCCCCGCCACCTTTCCCAGCGTATGCGGTCGTGCCCGAGCCATCCCCACCCGCTGCCCCTGTGCCCGGGCTCCGTTGTACTGCGCGCAGAACGCGCGGATTCTGAGGGGGTGGCACCACATCACCTCACCCCGGACAACGATCCGACTCCCGGCAGGAGACGCCAAGAGGGCGGCTACTCCTCGTCGTCCTCGTCGAGCCCGAGCCCAGCCGCGTCCGGGTCGCGCAGCGGGCGCAGGGCGCCGGCGGCTGGGACGCTGGCGGTGAAGCTGTAGCGGCCGAGCAGGTTCAGGTTCTTGTGCTTGAGCGGGGAGAGCCGGGCGATGTGATCTTGCCGAAGGTGAACTCGGGGTGTGTGACGGATGGCAGGTTGGGCCGGACATGTGGGACGTCATGATCACCCGGGTACAGGCTGGGTCACCTTTCCGACCACGCGGACAGGCCCGGGAAACGTGGGACGCGGCTTTCCGCACCTACGGCGAAGCGGTCGAGGCTGCAGGCATGACAGTCGTCCGCCGTAACGCGCATTGCGTCGTGGTTCGAGTGCCCGTGCCTGCCACGCTGCGTACGATCGTACTGGCACGGCGGATTGGCTCGCTGGATTCGTTCACTACCGCCGTTGCATTCGATGGGTTCGACACCATCGGGGGAACCGTACGACTCCGGTCCGCCGAAGCCGGCGCCGCTGCGTACGAAGTGCGGGATCACACCGGGCGCGTCATCGACGCTGCGCAGAATGACCGTCAGTCGGCCACTTCATCACTCGCGCACTGGTACGGACTACCCACCCCTGTCGAGTACATCGAAGAGAGCCGAACACAGCAGCTGGCGGAGGCGGCCCGAGAGCGGGCACCGCCGCGGAGCAGGCCGACGTCCCGGCCCGGGGAGAGGGAAAGGATGAAGCTTCCCCTTGATCACGGACAGCCAGGGTCGACAGGTCGCGACGTTCCGGATCCGCGCCGGGTTCGCGTAACGGGTCGGGAGACCTCCCGCAGCATCACAGCGGCCCGGCCGCCATCGACCGGCTCGGGCGGGCGGCCAGTCCCGGCCGACCGCCATGACGCGCAGGAGGCGGCGGCCGGCGAGGAAGCAGAGGTCCGGTTCGGTCGCCGACGGCCTTGGGTGACCCCCGGCCGATCCGGCTGGTATGTCGGCACTGCGGCGTAGCGTGCAGTCATGAAGTACACGTTCATCCGCGGTTCCGGCAGAGCAGGTCCGGAGCCTGCCGACACGCGACACCGCGCTCCTGCTCCTGGAGCACCTCGCCGGGGCGACAGGCTTCTCCACGTACCGGGGGACGATCGGCGCCGCCCGCGAGGCGTTCCAGGACGAGCCTGACGAGGCGGCGCTCCTCGACCGGCTCTCCGACGCGTGGGCCTGGCTGGAGACGCAGGCACGAGCTCTGTCTCACAGCCTCATACCCTCCCAGTTCACCGCGCCTACCTGCGGAAATGGGGTGTGTGGCTCATAGCCTGCCAGCCTTCGGCAGGTTTCCAGAGCCTGCTTCACCACACTCAGCGGACTCCTACTCAACGACGGTGTCGGGCACCTCTGGCGTCTCCTTGATCATCAGATCCGCCATTGATGAGCCAGTCCCTCACGTGGGAGTCCGTCCGGCTTCGGGGCTGTTACACAAACCGGCAGGGGTCCGTTGAGGGCGCCGATGCGGTCACGTCACTGACCACGACACGATGGTCCTCATTGCGGGTGTTACGTAGATAGCAGGCCCGCGAGTTGATGCCCTGGTGCAGCAAGTAGTCGAACTTCTTGCCCGAGCCTTCCTGGGTGCCGTTGCACTGCTTGCTCCATGTCTTGCCACAGAAGGGATCAACGTCCCGGTAGGCAGGGCGCTGTTCCCATACCGGCTTCATCTGGCTGCTGTCCCAGGGCTGGGTGTTGAAGTCACCGCCCACCAGTGTGCGCCGGTAGGGACGCGCTGCAGCGATCAGTTCCTTTACCTGCTGGGGCCGAGTTGCGGCGCCACGAGCACTGTTCAGGTGCGTGTTGAAGACCTGCACGGTGCGCCCGGCCAGCGTGGTCGTGAAGGTGCTGTAACCCCGCTCCTCGTTGTCCTTCACGGTGTACGGGACGGTCTTGTAGTTGCTGAAAGGCGTTCCCTTGGCGACGAGAACGGCCTGGCCGTTCCCTGACGGGCACAACAAGTGGTAGTTGGCCGTTCCAGGCCTGAACTCGTAGTGCAGGCCGTCCCTTTTCAGCTGTCTAACGGCCGACCTGATCTCGCCGTGGCACGATTCCTGCAGCAGCACGATCTGGGGCCTGAACTTCCTGATCTGATCCCTCAGCAAGGCCGGTCCGCTGAAGATGTCTTGTCCGTGGGAGTTCCAGGTCATGACCCGGTCCGGGACTACTGCCGCCTGGGCGGCCGGTTCGGGGGCAGACTCAGCACCCGATCCGGTGCCTTGGGCATAGGCGGGGGTGATCAGTCCTGCCGTCATCAGCAGTGCCAGTGCCACCTTTGCAGCCAGAGCAATACGCCGTGAACTCTTCACCTTGTCTCCTCTTGTGAACGGTGGTGCTTGAGCTGCCCACGGGCCTTTGGCGATCTCATCTGCCAGCGGCGGGCGGCTTGTGGCGGAAGCGTGCTGCCGCTGTCGTGTACGGCGCAACAGGTTCAGGCGTCCGGGACATCGGGCAGCCTGTCCGTGCTGGTCATGGGGTGTCCGGGGCTCGTCCGGGACACGTCCGGATCCTGCCCGTGAGTCCTGTACGGCTGCTGACGCTGTGCGGGCAGCTCCAGGACGCCGGCGTGCAGATCGAACTCCTGGCACCTCACCCCAGCTGCTATCGATGCTGGGGCGCAACCGGTGAAAGGCGCTGCTCCGTTCGATGGAATCGTGCTTGTGTCGCCCATTCTCGTCGGGTCGGCTGCCTCATCACGTGGACCGTAAGGGGCTGAGGCATGCCCCGTACCGACTGCCGCCCGATCCGGCGCGAAACGGGCGCAAGGAGCGTGGGACTGCTCCAGCCTGTACCACCAGCGTCACCGGATTCACCCACGCCAGTGTCTCTATTCGCATGCCGGAGGATCGGGCAACGGCATGCCGAAAGGACACTGCTATGCCCGCCCACAGTTCCTGGCACTCGCGCAAGCTCCGCTACTGGGCCGAGTGCAGCGGCCGTTCCCGCCGGACCGGCCTCGGGGGCAAGGCCGGTGCGCCGGAGACCGTCTGCGGCGTGGAGGAACGCCTCGCCTACCACTCCGCGTTCGTCACGGTGCGGACCCCGGCGATCGACACCCTGACCACCGGCGTGCGCACGCTGATGATCCTGGGACGCCACCTGCAGACCACCGCACGGCCCTCGCTGGTCGTCACCGGCCCGGCAGCGGCCGGGAAGACCACCGCGCTGCTCCACGTGGGGCGCGCCTGCCACCTCGCCCACACCCAGCAGCACCCACCGGCCGCCACCACGCCTGCACCGGTGCCGGTCGCCTACGTCCTGGTACCGCCCGCGGCGACAGCAAAAGCCATGGCCACGGAGTTCGCCCGCTACCTGGGCATCCCCGTCACCACCCGCATGACCCAGGCCCAGATCACCGACGCCGTCTGCCACACCCACAATCGTGCGGGCGTGCGTCTGGTACTCATCGACGAGATCCACCGGCTCAATCCGCGCACCACGACCGGCGCGGAAACCGCCGACCCGCTCAAAGACCTCACCAAACGCATCAAAGCGACATTCGTGTACGC
Organism: Streptomyces sp. NPDC058239; assembly: GCF_042882185.1. Classification (NCBI taxonomy): domain Bacteria; kingdom Bacillati; phylum Actinomycetota; class Actinomycetes; order Kitasatosporales; family Streptomycetaceae; genus Streptomyces; species Streptomyces sp. NPDC058239. Next base: position 69,941 of record NZ_JBHVWS010000030.1, on the reverse strand, counting down.
GGGCATCGGCGTCACCACCACCGCCTTGTTCAGTGGGGTGCGCGGGGCGCAACGGGCCCCACACGCCTGTCTGGTGGAATGCGGGGCGTTCTCGGCACGGCTCGGCACACGCAAACCCTTCAGAGAGCTGATCGCGGGAGTAGAGGCCGCGCTCGATCTCCGGACACACCGGGCCGGGACACTCCCCCGCCGCGCCGCCTATCTCCACCAGCGCACCGCAGGGCGGATCGGGAGCCTCACCCGTCCGATCCGCCAGGCAGCGATCACGAGCATTCTCGACGGCAGCGAACGCCTCACCAGAACCAGCCTCGACCAGGTCCGCCTGGACCACCTCGCCGAAACCCACCACCACACCACGCGAGGCCGCTAACCCAACCCACACCGGGACTCGATACGCACCCGCATAGCGGTTCATGTGCCATATTGCGCACGTAATCCCGACGAAAGGCATGTCATGAAGATCGCAGTCATCGGTGGTACCGGACTGATCGGGTCGCAGGTCGTCAAGAACCTGAACGCCGCCGGACACGAGGCGGTACCGCACTCGAAGTCCACCGGAGTCGACATCATCAGCGGCCAGGGACTGGACGAGGCGGTGACGGGAACCGACGTCGTCGTCAACCTGACGAACTCCCCGACCTTCGACGAAGCCTCCCTTGCCTTCTTCCGGACCTCGATGGACAACCTCCTTGCCGCGGCCCACAAGGGCGGCGTCGGCCACTTCGTCATCCTCTCGATCGTCGGCGTGGATCAGGTGCCGGAGCTGGACTACTACCGCGCCAAGGCGCTCCAGGAGAAGATCCTCGCGGCCGGGCCGATCCCCTACTCGATCGTCCGGGCCACGCAATTCATGGAGTTCATGGACGCCGTTCTGTCCTGGACCACCGACGGCGGCACCGTCCGGCTGCCCGCCACTCCGATCCAGCCGATCGCGTCCAAGGACGTAGCCAGCGCGGTGGCGGAGGTTGCCGCGGGCGCCCCGCTGAACGGCATCCGCAACGTCGCCGGCCCCGAGATCTTCAGCCTGGACGAGCTGGGCCGGATCACCCTGTCCCACAAGGGCGACAACCGTACCGTCGTCATGGACCCCAGCGCCGGCATGTTCGCGGTCGTCAAGGGCGACGTCCTCACCGACAAGAACGCCCACCTCGCCCCCACCCGCTACACCGACTGGCTCTCCTGACATCCCCGCCTCCCGCGTGTCCTGTCCCAGCCCGGCAGTCTTTTCGTTGCGCGCCGGGTGTCGCGGCTTGAGTCGGATGGGGATCCGGCTGCGGTCCCCCGATCCCAGGTCAGGCGGAGGGCGGGGGACTCGCATGCAGCCATTCGGTCCCACCGGGATAGACGGGCCACGGCTCTCGGGGTGGGACGGGCCTGTGGACGTCGCGACGGTCGACCGCCAGCCTGGTGCTGTGATGCGCCGATGCCGGTGGGCCCAGCGGTCCCGGATTGTCACTGAATGGACAGGTGGAGCAGATGAGGGAGGCGGATGATCTTGGATGTCTATGAGGCCGTCACGAGCCGACGGGCGGTGCGCGGGTTCAGCGACCAGCCCGTTACGAGGCAGGTGCTGGAGCGGGTCCTGTCCGCCGCGGCTTGGGCGCCGTCCGGATCGAACGTCCAGCCGTGGTGCGCCTACGTGGTGACCGGTAGGCCGCTGGCCGAGCTCAAGAGGCGCGCCGGTGAGCGCGTGGCGGCAGCCGACCCCTGGGACGAGCGGGAGTACGAGATGTACCCGCCCGCACTGAGGTCTCCGTACCATGAGCGCCGATCTGCCTTCGGCCGTGAACGCTACAGCGCACTTGGTATTGGGCGCGAGGACTGGGAGGCGCGCCAGAGGGCTGCCGCCGCGAACTGGGACTGTTTCGGCGCGCCCGCCGCCCTGTTCTGCTACATCGACCGCGACATGGGCCGGCCTCAATGGTCCGACGTCGGCATGTATCTGCAGACCGTCATGCTGCTGCTGCGCGCCGAAGGGCTGCACAGTTGCCCGCAGATGGCGTGGTCGGTGTATCGCAAGACTGTCGCGGAGATCCTGTCACCACCGGACGAACTCATCCTCTTCTGCGGCATGTCGATCGGGTTCGAGGACGCCACGGTGGGTTACACCCGTACGGGCCGGGCGCCGCTCGACGAGACCGTCACGTTCGTCGAGGGGTAGTTTTGCGACTGCGTGACGATCACGGTCGGCCGGGACGCCATCCTGATCGACGACGACACCGGCTTTCTGGCTTGATCGCGAACTCACACCCCTGAGCATCCAACTGGTCAGCAGGCCCTTCTACGTGAGCGATGCGTGAGCGGATGGCCGAGCACGAGTCGTCATGAGGCGGATCGCACCTCAGGTCCGGACTCACCCACCACACCCCCGCCAGGACTTCGCACCGGGCAGGCGAACTCTTTCTGCTCAGCGGCGCGCGCTCGTGCGATGGGCAGGTCATCCATTGATCGCAGGGAACCGTGCCGGCACAGCACCGACAGCGCGCGGGATACCGTCGCAGTACCGCCGTCGCCCCCATCCCGTTCGCCGGGCTCTCAGCGCTGGGCGGGGTGTGACGCGCTGCGGACGGCGTGGTGGCATGGGGGCATGGAGTTGCGGGCGTTCGTGGCGGTGCTGGAGGAGGGCGGGCTGTCTGCGGCGGCGTGGCGCCTGCACGTGAGTCAGCTGGGAGTTCGACGGGCTGCTCGTCGTGCGGGAGAAGCTGGGTGTACTGCTGGCCGCGGAACTCGCCGGGCCCGGCGGCATCGCTCTCGACGCGCTTATTGGCCTGCAATGGGTCGGTTTTCCCCGCTCGGGCAGCCCCGCTTGGTACGACGGGCTGACCGCGATCCTGCGTGGCCACGGCCTCGATCTCGGTCCGGAGGCTCCGCAGGGGCAGGCGCTGATCGCGGATGTGAAGCTGACCGCGGGTCGCGTCCGGGAGAGCCTTTGCGCTGGCTCCGCCCGGCTGGCAGCAGCCGGCGCCACGGCCGAGGCGCTCGCCGAAGTGCGCACAGCCTTTAGCGCCGTCCCGAACATGGGGGTGCGCATCGCGACGCGCGGCCGCACCGCCGATGCGGTTCCGCCGAGGGCGGGACTGCCCAGCGAGAGAACAGCGTAGCCCGGCCGCCTGGAGCCGCTTGCGCTACTCGCGGAGCTTCTTCTTCTGCGCCTCCGCCTTCGACACCGGCTCCTGTCAGCAGTTCGCCGGACTACTCCGGGTGCGCCTGGACACCCCGGCCCGGCGGAATATCAGCTGACACCAGGCGCTGGCCCCTCGGCCGGGCTCATTCCTCGGCCCGTTGGGTGATGGACGCCTCGGTACGGTCGCCCAGGAATTCGTACCACCGGCGCTCCAGACAGACATAACGCACATCGGCTTCGACGAGGCCGAGGAAACCGGCCACGGTTTCGGACAGACGTTGCTGCAGCCCCGGGTCGATCAGCGTTCCGTCCTCCGCGAAGGCCTGGTAGCTGTTGGCAAGGCTGAACATGTCCGGGTAGACACGGGTACCCAGGTGCTCCAGGGGGACCCTCAGCGCCCACAGCCCTCGGTTGCCGCCGACCAGGGACGGCGAGGCGGAGACAAGCATCGCGTGCTTGGTCTTGAACGGCTGCGGCCGCACACGCGAGACCCAGTCGATCGCGTTCTTCAGCAGGCCCGGCACGGAGGCGTTGTACTCGGGGGAGGAAATGACGAAGGCGTCGGCCTGTTCGATCCGGTCACGCAGCAAAAGTGCGCCGTCCGGCAGCCCTTCGGCGGCCTCCGCGTCACCGTCGTACAAAGGCATGCCAAATTCGTGCATGGCAGCGTGGTCGACGGTGGCGCCGGTGTCGGAAATCAGCCGGGCCACGAGCGACGCGAGGCGGGCGTTGGATGAATCGGCCCGCAGTGCGGCGCCGAAGACGAGCACCCGCAGCGGGCCGGGCTGGGCCTCCGTGGGCATGTGGTACGTCCTTTCGTCGCAGGGGCCCGCGCTTGGCCCGGGCACCACGCGGACCATTGGTTCCATGGTGAGGCCTTCACCCTCCAGGGGGCCGGAAGAGCTCGCCCGAAGGAGGTAGGAGCCCAGGCACCGAACCGTCCGCTGTGACCTGCGGGTCAGAGCACTTCTCACAATCGCTTCACCACCGCGCTGAAGCTATCAGCGGTTTGATCTTGGCTAGTGGTGGTTCTTGCAGCTCGGTGCCGGATGCGGTCCTGGTCCGTGGACCCGATCGGCGCGGTGCAGCCGAGGCGGGCGCGGGTGTCGATGACGATGCCGCCGGTCGTCGTCGCCTTCTGCCGGGCCTTGGCCTGGATCTGCGGCTGCCACCGCTTCTTCACCTCGCGCTCCGCGAGGTCATTGCGGGGGTGCTTACCTTGCCCGCCACGTACCGCTCCACCTGCCGCTGGGAGATCCCGAGCAGTTAGGCGACCGCCTTCGTGCCCTTGAGCTGCTTGATCAGGTGCCGCATCTGCGGGCCCGCGTTCTTGGGCGCCGGGCGGGTGAACGCCTCCTGCACCGCGGCGTCCAGGCCGTCCCCGAACATGCTCACCGCCTGCCTACTCCCCTACTCGCCGTTGTCGGCTTCGGTGACGGTGCCGTCAGCAACCCCCTTTTGCCGCCCGGACGCTGACAGAGTCGATCGCGCACCGCGACCAGTCCAGCTCGCCCCGGGCGCCGAGTTCATCCAGGACCACGCGGTGGAGCCGGGCCCAGACCCGGTCCCGGCTCCACTGAGCGAACCTCCGGTAGACGGTCTGCCAGGCCGGGCCGAACACCGGCGGAAGCTGCCGCCACGTGCAACCCGAGGTGGCCACGAAGATGACCGCGGCCAGAACCTCACGGTCACCGGCCCGACGTCGGCCCCCGCCCTGCGGACGCTTCACTTCAGTGGGCGGCACCACTCGCCGGAACAGAACCCACAACTCATCCGGCGCCAACCGCTCAACCAGATCCTTCATGCACGGTTCAACGAGCGACAACCCCATAAGAAACGACGTCTAAGCTTGTCGTTTAACCCCATCAGGGGGTGACGTAGTCGCCCCAGCCGAAAGTGGCGACATAGGCCCGTCGAACTGCTTCCCTGCCGCGTCCACCCCTGATGTGGATGACGGTGAGCGCGAGGATGAACCAGGCGGTGAAGCCTCCTGCAACGATCAAAGTCCAGCGAGCGCCGGAGAAGCTGGCGACAACGATCAAAGCAATGATCGTCACGGCCAGTCCGATGTGACCGCCGCCGATATCCGTGCTGGACCTGTTGCCGCCTGTCATGAGAGCCCCTACCGAAGATCACGCTGTCCTGCGCCAGAGCAGATTACGGGGCTCCGCCGATGGTGTCAGTACCGCTCCCGCGACGGGGTCTGGTGCCTTGCTTGTGGTGGGCGGGGCGGCTGTATGCCTTGCCGGTGGCCAGGACTCTGCCCACGTTGTGACGGGTGGCCGGGCGGCGTTTCTTCGAGCCCGGTGGCCTGCCTGGCCCGGGCCGGGCCGGTTTCGGTGCACCGGCTGGGGTGCCGGCCTTCGCCCGCAGGTTTCTGAACCCTCTGCGGACGCGGGCGGGTGTCAGTTTGTTCGGCTCCGTCGGCTTCTCCCAGGGGCGCCGCAGGTCCGTGGCCAGCGGTCGCGCGAGCCGGAGTTGGGCATAAGCAGCGATCACCAGCCAGGTCCACCGGTCAGCCGCTTCCGAGCTGCGGAGCCGGGGTTTGGTCCAGCCGAGGGTCTGCTTGAACAGGCGAAAGGTGTGCTCGATGTCGAAGCGGCGGAGGAAAGATTGCCAGCAGCGGTCGACATCCGCTGCGGTGGCACCGGTGCCCGACCACCACAGCCAGACCGGCTTGTTCACCCCGCCGGACGGCAGCTTCTCCACGACCAGGCGGACCACGGTGCCTTCGATGATGGGGAGCGGGCCGTCATGGTCGAGCCATGCGGCCCGGCGGGTCAGCCTCGGATGCAGCCGGTCCCATGCCTGCGCGGTCGCTCTCCCGTAGAGCCGGGTGTCCGTGGCCGTCACCGCCTGCTCGACACCCCAGGTGGCGGGGTCGCCGAACACGAACTCGCCGCCGTGCTTGGGCGGTCGGCCGCCCTTTGGGTCGTAGACCCGCAGCGGTGTCGGCCGGCGCATCACCCGATCGGAACGGAGTCGGCCGAGGATCTCGACGGGCAGTCCGGACAGCAGGTGGGCGATGCGCGGGGCGTCGTATCCGGCGTCCAGCACGACCAGGACCTCAGGGTCGCCCGGCTTCCACTGGCCGACGGTGACGAGCCGCTCGACGACCTCGCGGATCTGGACCGTGGTGACCGCGGCAACGTCGGCGCCGGGCTCCAGGCGGACCGCGTCCAGCACCGCCGTCCAGGACGTGCGGCCGGTCTCCAGCGCGGCCACCACCGAGTACGGCCAGCCGGGCACCATTTGGTGCTTGCCCTCACCCCGGCCGAACGTGTGGCAAAAGGCCCGGTCAGCACACGTGCTGGCGTCCGGCCGCAGCCACGGCGAGACGTCCACCGCCAGCACCAGCCGACCGTCCGCCGCCCTCGGCAGCGGCATCCCGGCCAGGGCGCGACGCAGCCGGGCGACATCGATCCGACCCTGGTTGAGCCCGCCGTACAGAGCTCCGTGCCCACGGCGGTGTTCAGGCGCGAGCGCGAGATCGACCAGTGTCCGCACCGGCCCGTCCGTGCACAACAGCGCGTCGCATAACTCGAACAACGCGTCGCCCCGCGCGGTCAGACACGCGTACAACTCCGACCGGAAGTGTGACACTTCCGCGAACGCATCCCCAAGGACGCCCTGACGCACCAGACTCACGACCACGGCCTTCGCATTCCCATGCCTCTGTGACGGAGCACAGGATCAGACGAAGGCCGCCCTCACGTCCGCTGAAATGCGAAAACGCCGATCAAGTTCGAGCCGCGTTCGACGCCGGACCATAAACGATAAGCTAAGGGCTGTCCCGTAATCCCTGGTGGATCAGCGTGCGGCATCAGACGCGGTGCATCGCAAGGCGGAGGGACGCCCTAATACTGGGTGTATTCGGGCGTTCCGACAACGCGGCGAGGTGCCGTGGCTGTCGTCGCACGCCCGCCAGGGATTACGGGACAGCCCTTAGGCTCGTCGGCTCCTGAACAGCACGGTGCCCAATACGCGTTCTGCCTGGAAGTACCCGGCCTGCCGGGAGTCGTAGCTCGCCGCGGCGTTGTCACCGAGCAGGACGAGCTTGCCGACCGGAACGGTGCTTTCCGGCGTCTGCCCCCAAGTGGCCACCTGGTCCGGCGGCACCGGGTCGCCTGGCACGGCGGCTATCCGTTTGATGAGCCAATGCCGCTCGGCGAGCGGCGCCGGTCCGGCTGGTCGGCTAATGGGGTGTGTGGTCCATCGCGGTCCTTTCCGCGGTCGCTCCACCACGACCACCTGCCCTACGGCGAGTTGCCTGCCTCGGAGTACGAGGACCCGGTCCCCGTCACGGAAAGCTGGTTCCATGCTCGAGCCCCGAATGGTGACGGATACGACTTTTCGGCGGAGCAGGGAGATGCCTATGATGGCCAGCAGCAGAGCGTGCTTCCAATCGCATAGGGAACTCAGGTCCGGAATGACCGTCGGCTCCCGTCTCGTTGGTGTCCTCATCGCAGCCCCGTGGCGGTGGGTTCGTCCTTCTCGGCCGACTGGTAACCGACCGCCTGCATATCGAACAGCCGCGCGTACTCTCCGCTGGCGCCCATCAGAGAACGGTGATCTCCCTGCTCGACTATGCGTCCCTTTGCCAGCACCACAATGACGTCGGCATCGCGCAGGGTACCGAGCCGGTGCGAGATCAGCAGACTGGTCCGGTTGCCGCGGTGTCGCTGCAGGGACATGTGGATCTCGTGCTCCGCCTCCGCGTCCAATCCGGCAGACGGCTCGTCGAGAACCATCAGATCCCGGGAGTTCCGCAGAAACGCCCGGGCCAGGGCTAGCCGTTGCCATTGGCCACCCGAGAGCACGACGCCGATGGCCGGATCGTCCTGCCGGGATTTCATCAGCCACTTCCGTGATAAGAGGGTGTCGTAACCGAGGGGCAGCCCAGACAGTTTCTCGTGCATGCCGGCGCGTTCCGCAGCCGCATGGATCTGCTCGGGGGCGTCAAAGGCTTCCAGGTCACCCAACCCGATGTTTTCCGCAGCCGTCATGTCGTACGACATGTAGTCCTGGAAGGCGGCGCCGATTCGCAGGCGCAGCTCCGCCGGGTCGATGTCGCGCAAGTCCACGCCGTCCCAGAGAATGGCGCCCCGGGTGGGGTCATAGAACCGGCAGAGTAGTTTCACCAGGGTGGATTTTCCGGAACCGTTCAACCCGACGAGGGCCAGTGCCTTGCCGTGGGGAATCGAGAGGTTGACGCCGCGAAGTACCCATGGGTGTTCCTCGGAGTAGCGGAACCACACATCCCGGAACTCGATTTCTCGCCGCAGGGGGGGCAGGGGGCGCGGTGAGACAGGCACGGGTAGGTCAGGCCCTGCTGCAATCACCCAGTGATAGTGGTCGAACATCATCAGCGCCTGGTGTGTACCCGCGAGGTGTCCCGCGACCGCGACCAGGGAAGCCTGCACTCCGGCTACGGCCGCGATGAAGATCGTAATATCCCCGACCGAGAGTCTACCCGCATGGGCCGCGGTGACCGCCCAGATCAGACCACCGCCGGAGACGAGCGCGGCGAACAGTATGAGGGCGGACTGGACGAAGGTCTCGCGCCGGTCCACGTTCCGTCGTGCGGAGTTGGCGGCGCGCCGGTCGACGAGCATCCTTCCCTGGAGGAAAGAGCCGATTCCGTACAGACGCACCTCCTTGGCCGCATCAACGCTGGACAGCAAGCCGCTGTAGAAAGCCTCGCGTCGTTCCGTGGGGCCGATGTCCCAGGCCAGGTGAGCACGCCGCCGGGACAGGGTGAGCTCGGCCGCGAGTGCCGGTGCACCCGCCACCAGCACCAGCGCCGTCATGGTGGGGCTGAGAAGGTAGAGCGACCCGAGAAAGCCGCTGATGGTGATGGCAGCCTGCCCGAGGCCCAGGGCCCCGTTCACCACCTGGTTGGGCACCATGCCGCTGGCCTGCTGGGCGAGGCGCAGCCGGTCCAGGAAGTGCGGACTCTCAAATCGACCCAGGCCGACGAAGCTGTTCACTGCCGTGAACAGCCGATCCTGGGCGAGGAGACCCACTGCGCGGTCCATCTCTGCCCGCAGGTATTGGGCCGCCTGCGGCATTACCCCAGCAGCAACTCCCACTGCGGCCAGGCCCGAGGCCAGGCGGACGAGTGTTGCCGTCGAGGAACTGCTATCCATGAGGCCGTCCAGCGCCAGTTTCGTCAACCAGGCCGTCACCACGGGCAGCGCCCCGACCGTGAGCGTCACGACGACGTAGACCGTGAGAAGCCCGGGTGCCGCCTTCACCGCGAGCGCGCCGGCCCGCGCAGCGTGTCGCAGGGGACGTAGGAGGGACGCCCGCCGCAGTAGCGTCCCGCCTGCGGGGTCTGCCCCGAGCGCTCCTCCGGAGACGGAAGCCGATGCACAAGACCGGGTCATGCTGTCACAGCGGTCGGCCGGTCCAGCTGCACCCGGTTGTCCGCCACCACGAGTCGGCCATCACCGTCCCTCTCGACCCGCAGGACTGTCGGATAGGACTGCGCCTTGAACGCGGCGCTGAGCGGGCCATCGTGCTCTTCCACCACCACCCGTGCCACCGGGCCGAGTGCGGACACGAACCCGGCTGACTGCGCAGGGTCACCGATCACTACGGTCAGCACTCCAGTGCGTCCGCCGGGGTAGTGCCGTGCGTACTCCACGAACTTGGGCAGCTTGTCCCTGCACGGCTCGCAACCGGGAGAGAAGAACGCGACCAGTGTCTGCTCGGGCAGCAGCCCGGGGAGCAAGTGCTCGCCGTCGACCGTCGACGTCTCGAACTCACTGATCTCCGAGCCCACATCGATGCCTCCCGCAGGCCGGCGCGTGCTTGCGAGTAGTTCGGTGTGTTCGTGCAGCCGTTTGATCACCCCCAGGGTGAGAGCTAGGTCCAGCGCGCAGAGCGCCCCGACGAGGACTACGGCAGCAATGAGAACGGGCATGGCAACTCCTCATGGGTCAGCGAAGACTGCGGGCCGTGCCCACAGTCGGATTCTTTACGGGCCGGAAGAGGGCGAGAATGTCGTCGAGCGAGGCGATAAAGGCACCGATCGTCATGCCGACGAACACGGTCAGCAGCACCCCGCCCGGCTCCGGGTCTCCCGGCGCTGAAGCCGTCAAGGCACCAGCGCAGGCGGCGGCACCGAGCACGGCATTGCGCGCCATGTGCGGTATTCCGAGGGGTGTCGTTGACCTGCCGAAGCAGCGACAGGGGCTATGCACGCCTCGGCGTAACGCCAGGGCGATGCCAGCGGAGAAAGCCGCCAGCAGTCCCGCCGCGATCGCGAATGCGGCCACAGCTACTTCCGTCACTGGCATGGCCAGCAGCACGCACACAAGACTCTCGGCGCCGACCACCGTCCACGCCATCGGCTGAACGAGCGCCTGCGGAACCACCCGCATGTCCCGGACGGACGACACGAACGCGCCTAGGGCGGACCGCCCTGCCAGCTTGCCCACGACGGACATCAGGAACACGACACCGACCAGTCCTCGGGCTCCGGCTGCCACGTACTCCACTGCTCCTCCTTCGGTCGGTGGCGGCCCCGGACCCGGTTCGAGGGCCGGGCGGAGGAGCCGTGCGGCGGCGCGAGGCCACCACACGGCTCAGGCCGCGCATGCCGTTCCGTCAAAAGCACTCGTAGTAGCCGGGTGTGCAGTAGCCGCACCCGTCGTAGTGCCAGGCGCTGTTCCCATCGCTGCACTCAAGCCGGGTTTGCCACCACGTGTTGTCGGTCGAGCTGCATCCGCTGCCACGCACGCAGCGGATGCAGGTTTTGCAAGCCTCCGCGGCTGCGGAGGCATCCAGCTGCGGGACCAGGTGGTCCAAGAGCCTGCTTCCGAGCTTCTCGAGCTGTTTACGCATGTCACGCTCCCTGAGATCGGGTGAATGGGCGGGAACCCGGCCGAAAGGACCAGGACCGTGTGCTCACCATGGCAGGGCGGTTTTCGGGAAATCTTCGGAGAGTCTTGAATCGGGCTTGGGCCCGCAGGTCGGCGGACGGTAGGCCTTTACGCGACACGACCGTGCGGAAGGCGGGCCGGGTGGCTATGCGATTCGGGGTTCTGGGCTCAGTCGAGGTGTGGCAGGACGGTGCGCCAGTGGCCATCGGGCACGCACGGCAGCGGCTTGTCCTGGCGGCGCTGCTCCTCGATGCTGATCGGGTGGTGCCCGCGGACGTGTTGCTAGAGAGAGTGTGGGGCAGTCGGATGCCTCGCCAGGGGCGAGCAGCGCTGTACGGGTATGTGTCGCGGCTGCGGCAATCAATGGCGGAGTCGGGAGTGGCCATCAATCGGGAGCAGGGCGGCTACCGGCTTGCCGTGGAAGCGGGAGCGGTGGACGTGCACCGGTTCCGCGCCCTGGCGGGCGCGGCGCAGGCGCTGAACGCGGACGAGCGGGCGGCAGCCTTGTGGGCGGAGGCACTGGGGCTGTGGCGGGGGGAGGCGTTCCTCGGGGCAGACACCCCGTGGTTCAACGCCCAGCGGACCCTTCTCACTAGGGAGCGACTTGCCGCGCAGACCGACCTGGTGGAGGTGCGATTGCGACTGGGGCATCACGTCCAGGTGCTGGCCGAGTGTTTTACTCGGGCGGAGGCACAACCGCTGGACGAGAGGGTGATCGGGCAGTTAATGCTGGCGCTGCTCCGGTGCGGGCGGCAGGCTGAGGCGCTCGAGTGCTACGAGCGTGTCCGGCGGCAACTGGCCGATGAGCTGGGCGTCGACCCCGGTGCGCTGCTGCGGCGTCTGCACCGGCAGATCCTCGCCGCCGACCCTGCCCTCGCCGTGCCCGCCCCGCGCTCCGCAGCTTCCGGACCGGCAGGCCTCCCTGCCCCTCGGCGGACCGCATCAGTGGCAAGCCAGCACGCCCCGGTTTCGGACCGGCCGGACAACCCCATCGGAACCGCTCGTGAGGATCGGGTAGGGCCGAACATGCCGCAACTGCCCCCCCGCCTGCTTCCGCCGTCCCCGTCCCCGTTCGTGGGCCGGGAAAACGAGGTGGCCGAGGCCTATCGACTGCTCCGCCAGGAGACGTTCGGTCCGGTGACCCTGTTGGTCACCGGACCGGCCGGGGTCGGCAAGACGGCCTTCGCCGTGCGCATGGGGCATCTATTGACCTCCCGTTTTCCGGACGGTCAGCTCTACGTGGATCTGCGGGGCTTCGGTGACGAGCCGGCCGAGCCGTTCGCTGTCCTGGGAGCCTCCCTGCGGGCGCTCGGCGTACACGGTGGAGCGATACCCCCGGACGTGACCGGGCGAATCAACCTTTACCGCACCCTGCTGGCTCAGCGCCGGACACTCGTCGTGCTGGACAACGCGGCCGACGCGCCTCTGGTGGACGACCTCTTGCCGAGCGGAGAACACTGCGCCGCCATCGTCACCAGCCGGACCACCCTGGCGAGCCTGAGTGGTGTCCGGCTCCCCCTAGGAGTCCTCGACCCCGGGGCGGGGCTGGCTCTCCTGCGTGAGATGGTGGGCGCGGACCGGACCGCCGCGGAGTCCGACTCGGCCCGATCCATCGTCGAAACCTGTGGTGGCCTTCCCCTCGCGGTATGGGTCACCGGAGCGCGACTGGCCGCACGACCGCACTGGGAGCTGGCCAAGGTCGCCCGTGCGCTCGCCGACGAGCAACGCAAGCTTGATGAGCTGGCCGTCGGCCACATCGCCGTGCGAGCCAGTTTGGAACTGACCTACAGGAGCATGGCTCCCGTGATCCGGCACGCCCTGAGGATGCTCGCCCTGCTGCCGGGGCCGGACGTCGCCGCCTGGGCCCTGGCCGCGCTGCTGGACGTGGACCTGGGCCGCGCGGAGGCCGTGCTCGACGAGTTGGTGGATGTCCATCTGGTGGAAGTTGGGGCGGCTGGTGCCACCGCAGCGCGCTACCGGCTGCACGACCTGGTGCGGCTGCTGGGCCGGGAACGAGCAGAACGGGAGGTCAGTCCACAGGACCGCACGGCCGCGCTTACTCGCCTGCTGGGCGCGAGCCTGCACCTGGCCGGCCTGGCTGCGGACACCCTCAGCGTCGACTTCCAGGGCACCTCGCAGGCGGGCCTGGCATCCTGGCGGCTCTCCCCGGCCGACACCACCCAGATCCTTGCGGACCCTCTTGCCTGGTTCAACGACGAGCGCCAGCTCCTCATCGACGTGGTGGACCAGGCGCTCGACAGAACCGAGATCGCGCCGGCCGCCGGGTTGGCCACCACGCTGACGACGCTCTTCCAGATCGGCAGCCACTTCGACGACTGGGAACGGACCCAGAGCCGGGCGCTTGAGGCGGCACTGAGCAGCGGAGATCAGCGCAGCGCCACCCAGCTCCACCGCTGCCTGGGCGAACTCACCACCATCCTCGACCGGTACCCGGAGGCGCTGAATCACTTCGAGCAGGCGCTACAGCTCGCCGACGGCGAGGGCCGGGCCTACCGTGCCAGTGCAACAGCCGGGCTGGCGTACGTACACCGCCTTTTGGGCCAGTACTCCTCGGCCGTACATCATTTCGAACAGGCTGCCGAGCTGGCCCGAACGGTGGAAAACGTCAACTGCCTCGTCTACGCCACCAACGGCATCGGTGTCATCTACCTCGAGCAGGGGCGTGTAGAAGCGGCCATGGAACAGTTCACGCACTGCCTGCGGGCGAGCCGAGAAGCGGGCTACCGGCCCGGAGAAGCCCAGGCCCTGCGATGCCTGGGACAGGGCCACCGGGCACGTGGCGCCTACCCCACTGCCGCAGAATGCTTCCGGACGGCCGCCTCGATCAGCGAAAGTCTGGGCGACCGGCTCACCACCGCACACGCCACCTGCTGGCTGGGGGACGTCCTGGTGCGACAAGGCGCTGATGCGGAGGGGCGCCGATTACTGGCCCGCACCCTTTGGACCTACCGGGAGTTCGGCAATCTGTGGGGCGAGGCGGCGACGCTCTATGCACTCGCCGAGGCGCAACTCGTAGCAGGACGTCCAGCGTCGGCCTGTCGACGCGCCGAAGCAGCCATCAGACTGTGGCGACAGATCGGCTCCCGGACCTGGCTGGCCGTAGGCCTCGATACCCTGGCCAAGGCCCACACCATGGCTGGTGACCTCGTGGCCGCAGCCCGCACTCAGGACGAAGCCGCAGCAGTGCGGGCGGCCTCGGACACCTAACCTCCCCGCTTCAGTTGGGTCGGCTGAGCCGGATTGGTTGCGATGGCGGTGGCTGTCGGCTGTTTCTCGTCCGGCGGGCATGGCTGAGGCCCGGCGCGTGGTCGGGTGCTCCAGGTCCTCGTGTAGTGGGTGGTCAGGGACGAAGTCACTGGTCAGGTGACCGGTCTTGGCAGGGCCGCGAGACAGGCAAAAGCATTCGCCAGCTCGTGCCGCCATGGCCAGGTGACGGCGATTCACAGGTGGAGGCGGCGGCCTCCGCGGGTGAGGCGGGCGGCTGCATGCAGCAGCCGGTAGCGGAGCTTCTTGGGCTCGGCATCGGCGAGTTCGCCGTGCAGGAGCAGGGCGCGGGTCCAGGCGAGCAGGTCGATCGCGGTCAGGGACAGCTCCAGCCAGGCCGCGTTGATATGGAAGTAGCGGGAGGGGAAGCGGCCGAAGCCGGTGGTCTTGCCGCAGCGGATGCGGTCTTCGACCCGGGCGTGTGCGCGGTGGCGGACCTCCAGATGCTGCACGGAGCCCTCTCCGTAGGGGGTGTCCGTGAGGAAGACCTGGTGGCGCAAGCCTTCATCGAGGTCGAGCAGGGAGAGCTGGGTACCGGGGTGCGGTCGCTCGCGGCGGACGATGATCCGGGTGCCGTCGGGATATCCGGTCAGGTCGACCATGCCGATCAGGTCGGCGACCTCGGCTGAACCGCGTAGGGAACCGTCCTGCTCCAGGGCCGGGTGCCAGACCTGCCGGGGCAGGGCCCGGATCGCGCAGCGGACCGGTTCGGTGACGGGGTGTCCGACGGAGAAGCGCGTCTGGATGCCCTGTTGGCGCAGGTTGCGTAGGTGGGTCAGGAACGCTTTGGTGCCGCCTGCGCTGTCGGTGCGGATGAGGATGTCGGTGCCGTGGCGATGGGCATCGGAGATCTGTGCGAGTGCGGCGTCCAGGACGGTGATGTGGTCGCTCGCGGTGTTCGCGCCGGCGTTGCCCGGCCGCAGCATGCCTGCCAGAGCCTCGCCGGTGTTGTCCAGGAAGCACAGCAGCGGATGGAAGCCGAAGCCGTGTTTGTAGGTGGCGGCTGCCTGTTCCTTCTCGGAGTGGCAGGTGACGAGGGTGGCGTCGAGGTGCAGGACCAGGCCGGGCAGGTCGCGTCCGCCCGCGTGGGAGACCGGTATCCCACGCCGGGTCTCGGCGGCCTGCAGCCGGGCGGTCTCCCGGGCGATTGCGCGGGCCGTGCGCAGTGCCGCGAGTGCGGTGGTGTCGATGTCGGCCAGGACGCGCCATGCAGTGGGGGTGGAGGCCACCGGACCGAACACCTCGCGCTGGTCACGCAGGAGGGACAGATCGGCGATTGCCTCGCCGCCGTCGGCGAGCATCACCGCCAGGTCGACCGCCACCCGGCCCGGATCGTGGCCGGTGCCGCGCGGCCGCAACCGACCCAGCACGTTGGCGAAGGAGCCGGTCAGGCCGGTGGCGTCGGCGAGATCCGCCAGCAAGCGGGATCCGGCATGACTGACCACCCCTCGGCCGTCGGCCGAGACGACGAGCTTGGGACGCGACCCGGTAGTGTGCACGCAGAAAGTGCCTTCCTGCTGTGATGACAGAAGCCCTGGACAAGCCTCATCGTCCCAGCTCAGAACAATGCCAGTGAGTTAGCGAGTACGTGCTGATCAGAGGCTTGCCGATGGCGAGTTGAGGCGGGTTTGTCCTCTGGTTGCGTTCTGTGGTTCGTCGCTTTCGGTGATGCTGACTTGAAGGCCAGGACGCGGCAACGGAGCTCCCGGTAGGACAGAAGATCGACCAAGATCCGACCGTCCGCAGGGGAACTCCGTTGGACGTTCGGTGTGTCATTGCCTGCCCGTCGTCCACCAACCTCGCAGGCCAGGATGGCCTGTTGTCCCGGAGTCGGCCAGGGAGGTGCCGGCGGCCGCGAACCGGGCCTCCACTTCGAAGAACTTCAGCGGCACTGCGAAGCCCAGCCGGTTCGCCCCCGACTTGTTCCGCAGCCGCTTCATGTCGTCTTCGAGCAGCGTCCAGACCTCGACCAGCGCCAACAGTTCAGGTCGCAGCCCCGTATCCACCTCGACGGCTTTCTTGCGCCCGCCGCCTCCGGGGCGGCGGACCCGACCCAGCGGGTCCGCCCCCCGCTTCCCACTCGTCGACGCCCTTGCGGACGGTGGTCTCGCCGGCTTCGGCCGCCTGCGCGAAGGCCCGGCTCCCGCCGTGTCCCGGGATCCGGGCCCCGGCCCCGTCAACAGACGGCGCCGGCACTCGTCCAGGTGCGGAAACAACACCGCGAATCCCACAGGCGCGGTCTCGCCTGGAGCTTCCGTACCGTCGGCCAGGGCTACGACCACGGCCTCGACACCCTTGCGCGCAGCTACTGAGTCGATGTGGCCGACCGAGGCCGTCGGGTCGGACGACGGACGGAAACGCCAGGCGACAGAATGAAACGTCGGACTGCGGACGGGGGCGTCATCCGAGGGGTCTCGCTACCAGCCGGCCTTTACCCCGTTGTAGGCCTTACGGCAGTCGGCGTTGGTGGCCTCCACGGCGAGCTTCTGCATGGCGTTCTGCCAGACTTTCTTGGCCACCTTCTCCAACTCCCTCGTCTGGGCGGGGATGTTCGGGGCGTACTTCTTGATCGTCCCGATGGCGGAGGTGGTGAACTTGTTGCACGCGGGTCCGGCGGCGTTCCGGTAGCGGGTGTCCAGGTCCGTGGCCACCGCTTGGCCGTTCTTGGTGGCCCAGTTGTTCCAGGCCGCGCACGCCTTCTCGGTGAAGGCCTGCTGGTCGGCCTCGCTCAGGTTCCCGACCTCGTTCAGCATGGCGCTCTGGACCTTGTCGGGGACCGTGAAGTCCGCGACGGGGAACTTGTCGAGGGTTGTGAGCAGCGCTTCCTGACACGCGGGCGGCAGCGGAGCCGCCTGCGCGGAG
The DNA here is from genome assembly GCF_042882185.1 of Streptomyces sp. NPDC058239. Lineage (NCBI taxonomy): Bacteria > Bacillati > Actinomycetota > Actinomycetes > Kitasatosporales > Streptomycetaceae > Streptomyces > Streptomyces sp. NPDC058239. The sequence continues at coordinate 52,781 of NZ_JBHVWS010000030.1, read as the reverse complement.
GTGGGGAAGGTCAGGGCGGAGGCGGACAGGAGAGCCGCGGTGAGGACCGTGCTCCGGACGGTACGCGAAAGGGTCATGGGGATGGTGCTCCTTGTGTGAAGAATGAAAAATGTGGTGGTCGGGCGACGATCAACGCCCGGTTGCAGAACGATCTCCGGCTCCCGCAGGTCACGGCAGCTTCAGGCCAGACGGCCGGTGGCCCGCCGGTCAGGTGGGTCGTACGCGCTGTGCGGCTGCGCCGGGCTCCGGCACGTGCGCGGGCGCGCCCGCGTTCACACCGGGTCCGGAGCGGTCCGGGGTGCGTCGCTTCCGTTCCGGTGGGAGTGCGTCGCGGGTACGCCGGCGGAAGACCATGAACCCGGCCAGCGCCGCCCCCAGAAGCCAGAGCAACTGGATCGCGAGGCCCTGGGCCACCGGCGCGGTGGAGAAGGCCGCGGACATGCTGGCCTGCACGGCTCCGTACGACGGCAGGAAGTGCACGACGGCGCTGTCCGACCCGGAGCTCGACAGGGGGTTCTGCAGGGCGACGTCGATGATGCTGATCATCAGGATGGCGAACATGCCCTCCACCTCACGGCGGAGCACCGAGCCGAAGACCACTCCGAGCGCGCCGTAGGTCAGGGCGGCGCAGAACAGCGCGGCAGCGAGCATGAGGGGCTGTCGGGGGGACCAGGCGAAGCCCGCGGCGGCCGTGGCGTATGCCGCGACGGCGGCGCAGACCAGGGTGAGCGCGGACAGCTTGGCGAGGACCAGGTGGTGACGTGGGTACCCCGCCATGGCCAGGCGCCGGTCGAAGGCACCGCCCGTGAAGGTGGCGGCGAACATCATGAACCCGGCGATCAGGGTGACCGCGTTCAGCGCGCCGGTGATCTGGGTGAGGTGATTGCCGGGCGGGGTCAGGACCTCGCCCGTGGCCCGCAGCCGGAACGGCGCCGGCCGGTCGGGAATGGTCATGTAGGCCAGGGCGATCCACACGGGGATGTACAGCACCACCAGCAGCATCGCGAACCGGTTGCGGGCGTGACCGATCAGCGCGTACCGGGAGGCCGTGGTGAACAGGAGCCAGTGCCGCCTCATGCCGCCGCCTCCGAGCACCGGTCCTGGCGGTGGAGGCGCCCGTCCTCCAGGCGCCACAGCTGGTTCAGCCGTTCGATGTCGTACGCCAGGTGCGAGACGACCAGCACCGAGCGTCCGGCGTCGCGCAGCCTTGTCGCCAGCTCCCAGAAGCGCAGGTACGTCTCCCAGTCGAAGCCCTGGTAGGGCTCGTCGAGCAACAGCACATCCGGGTCGTGCATGAGTGCGAGGGTCAGGTTCAGCTTCTGCCGTGAGCCGCCGCTGAGCAGACCCGCGCGCTGGTCGAGGTACTCGGTGAAGGCCAGGGTCTCCATCACTTCCTCGGCTCGCCGCAGGTCCGGCAGCCCGAAGGCGTGCCGGAAGAAGTCCAGGTGCTGGCGGACGGTGAAGGAGTCGTCCAGGACGACGGACTGCGGGCAGTAGCCGAACCTGCCGCTGTGGTGCACCGAGCCCCGGTCCGGCCGGAGTTCGCCGGCGAGGATCCTCAGCAGCGTCGTCTTGCCGGCGCCGTTCTCCCCGACGATCCCGGCGAGGACCCCGGGCCGCAGCCGGAGGTCGACACCCCGTAGAACGGCGTGCTGCCGGTAGGAGTGGTGCACATCTGTGACGTCCATCGCGCTGCTCCGTCGTGCCAGGTCTTCCGGATGGCCACGGAAGCGGTTCGCGTCTTCCGATGGGCGGCGGAACCGGTCCGCCCGTGCCCAACGAGCAGGCAGCTCAACGGAAACGGTGCTCAGGAGCGGTTCCGTTCCACGGCGTCAATCCGGCACACACCGCGTCACACGTGCGGCGGCTTTGCCGGCGGAAACAGGTTTCGGGGCGACCGGGCGGCTAGCGTTGCCAGGGCTGCGGGTCGGCAGGTCCGACCGGGTTCCGCCCGGGTCCTCGGGTCAGGTACCGGGCCCGGGCGTCCAGGTCCGCCCATCCCGACGCCGTCGCCGCACCCCTCTGGCGGTCCCGTTCACGTGGATGCCGGAGATGTCACGCACGCGCGAGAAAGGTTCGGTCAGTCATGCGGAGAACGTGTGTGATCGGTGCCGGCCCGTCCGGCCTGGCCGCGAGCAAGGTCCTTGCCTCGCGGAACGTTCCGTTCGACTGCTTCGAGGCCGGGTCGGGCATCGGCGGACTCTGGCGGTACGGCAACGACAACGGCATGTCGGGGGTGTACGCGTCCCTGCACGCGAACATCTCGAAGGAGAGCATGTCCTTCTCCTCCCTGGCCATGCCGGAGACCTACCCGGTCTTTCCGCACCACAGCATGGTCCTGGCCTATCTGGAGGACTACGCCGCGTCGTTCGGCCTGCACCGCCACATCGTGTTCGGCACGAGGGTCACCTCGGTGCGGCCCCTGGACGACGGCGGCTGGGAGGTGGTCTGCCGGCGCCGTGGCGGCGTGGCCACGGAGACGCGGCGCTACACAGAGGTGGTGGTGGCCAACGGGCACCACTGGGATCCGCGCCTCCCGGCCCCCGCCGTGCCCGGCGCCGAGGAATTCGAGGGGCCCGCGATCCACTCGCACGACTACCGCACTCCTGACCCGTACGCCGGTCGGCGGGTGCTGGTGATCGGCATGGGCAACTCCGCGTGCGAAATCGCGGCGGAGATCTCGCGTACGGCGGCGCGGACGTTCCTCTCCGCGCGCGACGCGGCCCATCTGTTCCCCAAGATGCTGCTCGGCCGTCCGGCGGACCATCTGGTGTGGAGCCCACTGTCCGATCTTCCGCGGTTCCTCAAGGATCCGGCATTGCGGCTCCTCCTGCGGCTCTCCCGCGGTGCCCCGGCTCGTTACGGGCTCCCCGAACCGGTCCGCGGACCGCTCGTCGGCCACCCCTCCACCTCCGACGAACTCCTCGTCCAGCTGGCCCGGGGCGCGATCAGGCCGAAGCCCGGCGTCAGTTCCTTCGGCCGGGACACGGCGGTCTTCAAGGACGGCAGCCGTGAATCGGTGGATGCCGTGGTGTACGCCACGGGCTACAGGATCTCCTTCCCCTTCCTGGAGCCCTCCGTGTTCGCCGTATCGGACGGCCGCACGGAGCTCTATCTGCGCACGGTCCCGCCCCGCATCCCCGGGCTCTACTTCATGGGGCTCGCGCAGCCCTCCGGTGCGGCGTTCCCGCTGCTCGAACCGCAGGCGGAATGGATCACCGAGCTGATCCAGGGCGCGGTCGCCCTGCCGTCGCCGACGGACATGACGCGGGCGATCGCGCGTGAGTGGCGCCGCCATCGCAAGACGTACGTGTCCACCTACCGCCACGGGATCGAAATTGACTTCCGCTCCTACCGAAGAGCCCTCCGCCGGGAACGCCGAGCAGGCAGGCGTCGCGCACGCGGCGCCGTCCCGGCCCTGCCCGCCGTGGCCGGCCCCGCCCCGGCGGCCGACGCCTTGTGATCCGCTCAGCCAGGTGTTCCACCGGATGTCCGGCACGCACCAGTTGGCGGTGGGGTGGGCGGTGCGCTTCCATGGGGAGCCGCCCTCACCGGACGCCCTGCGTCGGCACGTACGGGCCAGGCTCGCGGACCTTCCGACGCTGACCCACCGTGTCGAAGAGGGGCTGGGGCCTCGTCCTTGCTTCGTTCCCATCCCGGACCTCGACCTGCGTCAGCATGTACACGATCTGCTCATGACGGATCCCCGGGAGCAGTGGCAGAACTGTCTCCAGGAAGTGCTGATGCGGCCGCTGCCGGCCGCACCCCGCCCGCCCTGGGACCTCTGGCTGATTCACGGGTACACCGGACCCACTGGCCTGCCCGAGTACGTGCTGGTGTTCCGCATCCACCACGCTCTGGAAGACGGCGCGGGGCACCACTACGTACTGCGGACGCTGTTCACCCCCCGCGTCGCAACGCAGAGGTCGCCCGGCGTCCAGGACACGTCTTTGCCCGCCAACAGCGGGGGGCGGGTCTCCTCCCGTGCCGTGCTGGGCATCATGAGCGACGTCGCCCGGAGCCTGCGGGGCAGCGGCACCTGGTCCGTGTTGCGTCGGCCGCCGACGGGGAAGCTCGCCACGGCCGTCGGGACGGTGCAGACCCGGCGGCTGCTCGCTGTCTCTCGGGCCCTCGGTACCGACGTCAGCGCGGTCTTCCTGACCGCGCTGACCGGGGCGATGCGGGCTGTTGCCCTGGCCGAGGAAGAGCGTCCGGCTCCTCTCACACTCCTCTGGCCCCTGTCGGTCCGGACCGGTGGCGAACGGGGCGCGGTGGGCAACTTCCTCACCATGGTGCGTCTGCGGCTGCCCTGTGAGGAGCCCCTTCCTCTCCGCCGTCTCGCCTCTTTCTCATGTCAATTGGAGCCAGGGCGCGTCGAGCGGAGGATGCAGACCTCCCGCGCTCTCATGCGGCGCGCGCCGCGTCCGGTGAGTCTCGGCACGCTGCGGCTGCTCATGCGTCCGCGCCACGCCTCCCTCACCGGCACCTACTTCCCCGCGGCCGTGCCACAGCCGGTCCTCGGTGAGGCACGGTTGGACGGCGCGCTCGGGCTGGGGGCTCCGCTGCCCGGTCAGCTCTGTCACCTGACGCTGCTCAGGTACCGGGCCGAGTGCACGCTCTCCGTCGTCCACGACACGGCCTTCGCCCGCGGCGCGGACCTCCCGGGGCTGTGGCTGACGGCCCTGGCAGAACTCGAAGCAGCGGTCTGACAGGGACGGCTTGGCCGGGGGCCGCACCCGAGCGATCGGTACGGCCCCCGGCGCCTGCGCGTTCACACCGGCGCAGAGGTTCCCTCCAGTTCACCCACGGCCTGCTCCCACAGTTCCGGAAGCAGTTCCCCGAGAGGAAGGGCGCGGTCAGCCACGAAGGACGACTCGGTCCAGTTACCGAAGAACGACAGGCCCACTCCGAAGAGGTGCCCGGGCACGAGCAGGGGGAGCAGGGCGACGCCCGTCACCCGGCTGTCCCCCAGGCTTCCCTTGTCGGCGACCGGCATGGACGTGGCCATGACGTCGGTGACTCGCGGGGAGAGCATCCTTCGCAGGTACCACTCGGTCGGGCGGTCCGGCATGTAGTGGACCAGGTCCTGAATGGCCTGCCGCCAGGCCTCGCCCCGCAGTTTCCGGGTCGTGGCCATGACGTGCTCCAGTCGCCTCAGGGGCGAGTCGCCGTCCCGGGATCCGGTCCCGTGTTCCGGGGCGGTCCGCACGGGCAGCTGCAGCGGCAGGGCGAAGCAGCGGTTGCCCCAGGTCTGTTCCTCGTCCGGGCGGCGTGCGTCAACGGGCAGCAGCGCCGTCACCCGAGGAAGCGGTACACCGGACCGGGCCGACCAGGCCGACAACGCCCCGGCGAGCGCGGCCAGATGGACATCGTGGGCCGATCCGCCGTGTGCCGCAGCGATCCGGCGGAGGGCGTCCGCCGGTACGCGGCCCCGCCACAGCCGCCGCTCTCCCGTGGGGACGAAGGGGATGGCCGGACGGTGGCCGCGAACGGCGAGGGAGCCGGCCAGGAACATCGTGGTCAGCCCGACTGCTGTGCCCACCCGTCGGGGCAGACCGGCCAGGCGGCCCTTCCTCAGCACCGGGCGGGCCGAGGGCTCCCCCTCGCCCAGCATGGCCCGGAACGTCATCGCGGCGGCCGAACCGTCCTGGCAGGCGTGGTGGAAGCGGTAGCACACGGCGTACTCATCAGGCACATGGCCGTGGACCAGCCAGACCCCCCAGTAGGTGCCGGGCGCGAACGGCGCGTCGAGCGCGGTGTTCAGGGCGGTGTCCCACCCTGCGGGGCCCGTTGCGACCACCTCGTGGACGTGCCGGTCGACGGTGAAGTCCGTATCCGGCCGCCACCGGGGGCGCCGTGAGCCGCCCTCGACCCGGCTCGTGAGCAGGGGCAGCCGGCCCAGGCGTGAGCCCACGTACGCGCGGAAGTCCGCCAGGCTCGGGGGCGGACCGCTCAGGTACGCGACACCGCCGGCGTCCCAGCGGACGTCGGGGTGGCGGCGCTCCATGCTGAGGAACGCGCGGTCGACCGAGTGGGCGGGGTGGCTGGGGAAGAGAACAGACCGGGCTGACGGATCGGACACGGGCATCGGGGAACTCCAGTTCGTGCCAAGGGACGGGCAGGCGGGGCGAGGCCGGGCGCTCGGCCACCCCGACCGACCGGGACGGACCGCCGATTGGGAGGACCGCCGACCAGTGCGCGTCCGCAGCGACGCCAAACGCGTCACCTCGGACCTGAATAAGTACGGTTTATATCCGGCCGCGGTGAACGGCTGTACTCGCCCGCAGCCCCCGAAGTACGCGCTCCCCGCCTGCCCCACCGGGCTCTACACCCGTCACCGCCCGCCGGCAGGGACGCGGAGCCGCCCGGGTCCGCCTGTCGGCCACCGCCCGCGAGATCACCCGAAAGGGGGACGGTCCTCCGGGCGGCCCGCTCGGTCCCGACTGCTTCCGTTGCGTCCGTACTGCCGGGTGCCCCGGCTCCCGGCGGGAGCTCCGACAAGCTGTCCGGGACACACATGGACCGTGGCGTGGGTACTTCATTCGGGTGAGCCGGTGGGATCGGGGGCTTCATCACCGTCCGCCGTCTGACACTGTGTGCCGTGCGCCAGTGGTCATCAAGCCCGGAAGAGGGCCTGAGCAGCCCCCGGCGGGGCCGGAGGAACCGGAGGACGGCGGACGCCCGTTGCACCGGGTCGGCCGGACGAGTCAGGCCGCGCACGCCGCGACCGCCGGTGTCATGCCGCGCCGTGGGACGGTCGGCCACATCTCGCCTCCCCGGCCGCCGCAACGGCCCCAGCGTTCACCGCCCTCGCACGCGGTTGTGGTCCTGTCCCTTTCGGAGCCCTTGGAGCCAAGGTCATGCACGTCGCCCTCACCGGCGCCACCGGATTCCTCGGACTGCGCCTGCTGCGCCGTCTGCTCGACACACACCGGTCGGTGACGGTCCTGGTCCACGCGGGATCGGGTGACGCGCTGCACCGCATCACCCGGTTCTTCGCACTGACCGGCGTGCCCGAGGCGTTCGTCGCCGAACTCCCCGGCCGACTGCGGGTGGTGGAGACCGAGTTGGAGCAACCCGGGCTGGGGCTGTCCAGGCGCGCGTTCCAGGAGTTGGCCGACGGTCTCGGCGCGATCTGGCACAGCGCGGGCAGCATCAACCTGGAGGGAAACCTTCGCGAGCTGCGCCGGACCAACGTCGAAGGAACCCGGCATGTACTGGAGTTGGCCGCCGCCGGACGCGAGAGACCCGTGGTCCACCACGTGAGTACCGCTTTCGTCGCCGGGAGCCGGCGTGAGGGGGTGGCGTACGAGGACGAGCTGGACGACGCGTACGGCTTCGAGAACGCCTACGAACGCTCCAAGTACGAGGCGGAGGTGTTGATCCACGCGTGGTCGCGGGAGCACCGCCGCCCGGTCGTGGTGCTGCGGCCGAGCATCCTCGTCACGGACCTGCCGCCGCACCCGGAACTGCCCTCGCATCCGCTCCAGGTCATCGAGCGGATCCTGCGCGACGCGCGACGCACCGCCGGCCCCGGAAGCCCGGGGCACGACGGCGACGGACCCGACGCCCCCAACGGCGCCGACCCGGGCGGCCGTCCCCGCGTCCGCCTGGTGGGTCATCCGCACGGCCGGCTGAACCTGATGCAGGTGGAGCATGCGGCCGAGGTCATGGTGCGGCTGGCCGGCCGGACGCCCTCGGGCGGAGTCGACACGTACCACGTCGTCCACGACCGCGATGTGCCCGTGCTCACGATCGCAACCCTGCTGGAACGGCTGGTCGAGTTGTCGATCGACCTGGTCGCCACGGAGCCGGACGACCCGTCGGCGCTGGAGGCGCTGGTGGACTTCTACCCGGGTCTGACGGCCTACCTGACCCATCGACGGCGCTTCGACGACACCCGGGTCCGGGCCCTGTTCGGGTCGTCGGCGGCCTCCGACCGGGTGGACCTCGACTACCTGTGGTCCGGCCTGGTCCCGAGGGACCGGGTTCCCGCCGGCCCGTCGCCCACCGCCGCCTTCCCGACCGCCCGCTACGCCTGACCCGCACACCTCCTCTCCCGCTGGAGCCCCTCCGTGTCCGTCCTCTCCGCTCCCGTCGCACCCGCCGCGTCCTCGCCGGTCTTCTCCCCCGAGGAGATCGCCGCCCGGGCCCGACGGATCCGGGAACCCGTACACATCGTCAGTGGGCCGAGCGGCCGTGAACTGGGTCTCGCGGCCGGTCCCGTGCCCGGCGGCCCGGTGCTCGGGACGCTGCCGCCGCTGTACCCCGAGTGGCTCGGCGGGCGCACCTTCTGCGAGGCGCACGGCGTCCGTTTCCCTTATGTGGCGGGCGAGATGGCGAACGGCATCGCAACCACCCGGATGGTGTCCGCGATGGCCCGGACGGAGATGCTCGGGTTCTTCGGCGCCGGCGGCCTGGCATATGCCGATGTGGAGCGGGCCGTGCATGCGCTGGCCGGGGAGCTGCGGTCCCGTTCGAACTGGGGCGTGAACCTCATCCACTCACCGGCCGAACCCGCGCTGGAGTTCCGCGTCGCCGAGCTGCTGCTGCGCTGCGGTGTGCCCCGGATCTCGGCGTCGGCCTTCATGGAGCTCACCCCGGCCGTCGTGCTGTGCTCGGCCCGGGGACTGCGCCGCGGCGCCGACGGCGGAATCGTCCGGCGCACGCGGATGTTCGCCAAGGTCTCCCGGCCCGAGGTGGCCGAGAGGTTCCTCTCGCCGGCCCCGGCCGCGCTGCTGGACCGGCTCGTCGTCCAAGGGAAGCTGACCCCGCAGGAGGCCGGCCTGGCGGCCCTGGTGCCGGTGGCCGAGGACATCACCGTGGAGGCCGACAGCGGAGGTCACACCGACAACCGGCCGTTGTCGGCCCTGCTGCCGAGGATCGCCCTGCTGCGCGACGCGCTGTGCCGGCGGTTCGACTACCGCCGACCGGTCAGGATCGGCGCGGCCGGCGGGCTGGGCACACCGGCCGCGGTGGCCGCCGCCTTCGCCCTCGGCGCGTCCTACGTGGTCGTCGGATCGGTGAACCAGACCGCCACCGAGGCGGGCCTGTCCGACGAGGCCAAGGCGATGCTCTGCGAGGCGGATGTCGCCGACGTGGCCATGGCGCCGGCGGCGGACATGTTCGAGCTGGGTGTCACGCTGCAAGTACTGTCCCGGGGGACGATGTTCGCCCAGCGGGCCGGCAGGCTCCACGCGGCCTACCGGGCGCACGGTTCGCTGGAGGAGATCCCACCCGCAGTGCGCGCCGCGATCGAACGGGACGTGCTGCGCGCCTCGTTCGACGAGGTCTGGCAGCACACGCGCGCATTCTGGGAGCAGCGCGATCCCTCGGAGATCACGCGTGCGGAGGCCGATCCGAAGCACCGTATGGCGCTGGTCTTCCGCTGGTACCTGGGCAGTTCCAGTCGGTGGGCGATCACCGGCGAGGCGGCCCGACGTACCGACTACCAGATCTGGTGCGGGCCGGCGACGGGCGCGTTCAACCGCTGGGTTGCGGGCACGTTCCTGGCCGAACCGGCGAACCGGTCCGTGGTGCAGATCGCGCTCAACCTTCTCGAAGGCGCTGCGGTGCTCACCCGAGCCCATCAACTGCGCACCTATGGAGTTCCGTTGCCGTCCGAGGCATTCGCCTACACCCCGCGCGGGCTGGCATGAGCGGCCCCGGCGCCCCGGAGGCGTCAGCGGCAGCCGTCCGGCCCCGAGGAGACAGCGTGTCCGCCTGCACCCGTGGGCAGGTGCCCATCGCCGTGGTCGGTGTCGGCGCCCTGGTGCCCGGCGCGACGGACGCGGCAGGCTACTGGCGGATCCTGACCGGCGGCCGGGACCTGATCACTGAAGTGCCCGCCTCCCGCTGGCTGGTGACGGACCACTACGACCCCGACCCGGCCGCCCCCGACAAGACGTACGCCCGCCGCGGCGCCTTCCTGCCGGAGGTTGACTTCGACCCGTTGGCGTACGGTGTGCCGCCCGCCAACCTGTCGGCGACGGACACCTCCCAACTGCTCGCCCTGATGGTCGCCGACCAAGTGCTGACCGACGCCGGCGGTCTGTCCGGCATGGACCGGGACCGGGTCGGCGTCGTCCTCGGCGCAGCCTCCCTGGAGTTGCTCCCGCACATGTACGGGCGCGCGCATCGCCCGGTGTGGCTGAAGGCGCTGCGGGAGAGCGGTCTCGCCGAGGCCGAGGCGCAGGCCGTGTGCGACCGCATCTCGGCGCACTTCAGCCCGTGGCAGGAGTCGACCTTTCCCGGCCTGCTCGGCAATGTCGTAGCGGGCCGGATCGCCAACCGGTTCGACCTGCACGGCACCAACCACACCACCGACGCCGCCTGTGCCAGCTCCCTGGCAGCACTGTCCACGGCGGTCGGTGAGCTGACGCTCGGGCGGACCGACCTGGTGATCAGCGGCGGTGTGGACACCGGGAACGACATCGGCATGTTCCTGTGCTTCTCCAAGACGCCCGCGCTCTCCCGTACCGGTGACTGCCGTCCGTTCTCGGATGCGGCGGACGGCACCATGCTCGGCGAAGCGGTCGTCATGTACGCACTGAAGCGGCTGTCCGACGCGGAGCGGGACGGCGACCGGATCCACGCGGTGATCCGGGGCATCGGCACCTCGTCCGACGGCAGGGGTACGGCGATCTACGCGCCGCTTCCCGACGGTCAGGCACTGGCTCTGCGACGCGCCTACGAGGAGGCGGGCTACGGTGCGCAGACCGTGGAGCTGGTCGAGGCCCACGGGACCGGCACGAAGGCCGGGGACGCCGCCGAACTGACAGCGCTGCGCGAGGTGTTCGAGGCGTCGGGAGGTACGGACGGGCAGTGGTGCGCGATCGGCTCGGTCAAGTCGCAGATCGGCCACACCAAGTGCGCGGCGGGCGCGGCGGGGCTGCTCAAGGCGGTCATGGCCCTGCACCACAAGGTGCTGCCGCCGACCATCAAGGTCGACCGGCCGATGCCGGCGGCCGCCGCCCCGGACGGCCCGTTCTACGTCAACACCGAGGCCCGGCCGTGGGTGCGGTCCGCCGGTCATCCGCGCCGGGCGTCGGTGTCGAGCTTCGGCTTCGGGGGCAGCAACTTCCACGTCACGCTGGAGGAGTACGTACCCTCGGGCACCCTGGCCCGGGTGCCGCCGCGCCATCGCTGCGCACCGAGCGAACTCGTCCTGTTCAGCGGCGCGTCGCCGTCCGACCTGGTGCCGCCGGAAACGTACGGCGACCGTCCCCTGGCCGCGCTCGCCCAGGAGAGCCACAGCACGTTCTCGCCCACCGATCCGGTGCGGCTGGCCGTCGTCGCCACAGACACCGAGGACCTGAAGGAGAAGTACGCGCAGGCGCTCACGCTGATCCGGCAGCGGCCAGGCACGGCGTTCTCGACACCGAACGGTGTCCGGTACGCCTTCGGGGATCCCGTGCCCGGCCGTCTCGCGTTCCTGTTTCCGGGGCAGGGATCCCAGTACGTCGGGATGGGCGTCGGCCTCGCGATGCTGTCACCGGCCGCCCAGGCCGTGTGGGACCGGCTGGGCGGCACCAGGTTCGACGGGCGGCCCCTGCACCGGGTGGTGTTCCCGCCGCCCGCCTTCACCGACGAGGAACGCACGGCCCGGGCTGCGCTTCTGGCCGCCACCGAGTGGGCGCAGCCCGCGCTCGCGGTGCACGCGCTCGCCTTGCTGGCCGTACTGCGGGGTCTGGGGCTGCAACCGGACTGTGTGGCGGGCCACAGTTTCGGTGAGCTGGTGGCGCTGCACTGCGCGGGTGCCCTGGACGCCGATGCTCTGGTCGGTCTGGCCCGCAGGCGTGGTGAGCTAATGCGGGACGCGGCCGGCGTACCGGGCGCGATGCTGGCCGTGGCGGCGGACCGCGAGCACGTGATGGCGGTACTGGCCGGTGACGAGTTCGGCGACATCTGGCCGGCCAACCTCAACTCCCCGCGTCAGGTGGTGCTTTCGGGTACGAGGGAGGCTGTCGCGCGCGCCGAGAAGGCATTCGCGGCCGAGGGTGTCGGCACACGCCGGCTGACCACTTCGACCGCTTTCCACAGCCCGCTGGTCGCCCCGGCCGGTGAGCCGCTCGCCGCGTTCCTGCGTACGGTCCCGCTCACGAAGCCCCTGATCGAGGTGTACGGCAACGCGGACGCGGAACCGTACCCGTCGTCGCCCGACGGGGTACGCCGCCGGATCGCCGACCACCTGGCCTCACCTGTGCTCTTCCAGGACCAGATCGAGGCGATGTACGCGGCAGGGGTGCGGACCTTCGTCGAGGTCGGCGCGGGCACCGCGCTGACCGGCCTGGTCGGACAGATCCTGGGTGACCGCGAGCACTCGGCCGTCCCCCTGGACCGGGCGGACCGGTCCGGGGTCAGCACCCTGCACACCGCGCTCGGTGAACTCGCCGTACGCGGTATCCCTCTCGACTTCGATCCCCTCTGGGCGCCGTACGCCTCGCCCGGAACCTCAGTGAAGGAGCGCAAGCCCCGGATGACCGTGAAGATCAGCGGAGCCAACTACGGTCAGCTCTACCCGCCCCGCACCGAAGCCGCCGAACCACAGCCGCCCGTGCCCGCGCCGGAACGCCACCCGCATCCAGCCCCCTCGTCCGACATCCTGGCGGTTCCCATGTCCGCGTACGCACCCGCTCCCGCCCACACTCCGGAGCCGTCGGCCTACGGGACGGCACCCGCCCGGGAACCGGAACCCGCGTACGGAGCCGAGCCGGCGCACGACCCCGTGCCCGCCTACGACCCCGTGTCCGCGTACGGGGCCGAGCCCGATGCCGCCCTCGGCCCCGAGTGGTACGCCGCGGTGGAGAGCGTCCAACGGCAGACGGCACAGGCCCACGCGGCCTGCCAACGCATGCTGACCGAAAGCCATATGGCTTTTCTGCGGATGACCGAGACCGCCATGGCCGCGATGCTCGGGGCACAGGGCGTCGGCGCCGTGCCCGACGCCCCGGCTCCCCCGGCACCGCTGCCGATCCCCCGTCCTTCGGCACCCTGGCGGGCCCCGGCACCCGCGACACCGCCCCCGGCAGCGATCGGCGTTCCCGGGACCGTGCCCGCCTTCGTACCCGCCGGGCCCGGCGAGGCGCCGTCGCCCGCACCGGTCGCCGCCGAGGAACGGGCCCCGGCCGCCGTCCCGGTGGCCCCCTCGGCACCGGCCGCCGATGCCGCGCCTCTGCCGGCGCCGGAATTGGAGGAACTACTGCTCTCGGTGGTGGCCCGGCTCACCGGCTATCCGACTCAAATGCTCAACGTGGACATGGAGCTGGAGGCGGATCTGGGAGTCGACTCGATCAAGCGCGTCGAGATCCTGTCGGCCGTACGCCGGAGGGTGGGCGACGTGGCGACGGGAGACATCGGACAACTCGGCAAACTCCGCACGCTGCGCGAGATCGTCGAGGCGCTCACCGCGGCCGGCCGGCCGCCGGGGGCCCCGGCGCCGAACTCCCCGGCCGTGACCGGGCCCCCCGCCGTCCCGGAGATCCCCGCCATGCGCAGCAGGTCCGGGCAAAGGACGGCGCTGACGAGGCTGGTGCCGCGCGCGGTGGAGTCACCGGCGTCCGGCCTGGCGACGGCGGGGCTCCTGGACGGGCCGCTCGTGGTGGCGGGCGGGGGCGCCGACGGCGCCGCGATCACATCCCTCGTCGCACGGAAGCTGGCGGAGCACGGCGTGGACGCCACCGCCGTGGCGGAGGTGCCCGAGGACACGCGCGGAGTCGTACACCTCGGCGGGCTGACCGGGGGCAGCACGCCGGACCATGCGCGGGAGGTCCACCGGTCGGTGTTCCGCGCGGCGCGCGCGGTGGTGGCACAGGCCGCCGAACGGGGCGGACTGTTCGTGACCGTGCAGGACACCGGAGGCGACTTCGGGCTCGACGGCCACGCACCCGACCGCGCGTGGCTGGGCGGCGTCGCCGGTCTGACCAGGACCGTGGCGAAGGAGTGGCCGGGTGTCTCGGTCAAGGCCGTCGACTGCGAGCGGGGCGGTCGGAGCGACGAGGAGGTCGCCGAGGCGATCGTGCGGGAACTACTGGAGGGCGGCCCTGACCTGGAGGCAGGTCTCCGCGCGGACGGCACCCGCACCACCCTGCGGACGGTACCCGCGCCGGTGATGCCCGGCAGCACCCGGCGGATCACCTCGGAGTCGGTGATCGTGGCCACCGGAGGGGCCCGCGGGGTGACCTCCGCCGCGCTGCTGGACCTGGCCAGGACCCATCGTCCGCGTATCGTGCTGCTCGGCAGGACAGCACCGGCTCCTGAGCCCGCAGGGCTCGCGTCGGCCGCCGACGAACCGGCGCTCACCCGTCTGCTCGCCGAGCGTTCGACCGAGGGCGCGGAGAACTCCTCGCCCGCCCGGATCACGGCGCGGGCCCGGGAGATCCTGGCCGCGCGCGAGGTGCGGGCGACGCTGGCGGCGCTGGAGGCGGCGGGATCCCCCGTCCGGTACGTCCAGGTGGACGTCCGCGACGGCGACGCCGTCGCCGCCGCACTGCGCGACGTACGTGACGCGTGGGGGGCGGTCACCGGCATCGTGCACGGTGCGGGAGTACTGGCCGACAAGCGGATCGCCGACAAGACCGACGAGCAGGTCGAGCAGGTGATGTCCACCAAGGTGGACGGTCTGCGCACGCTGCTGGCCGCGACGGCGGACGATCCGCTGGACGTGATCTGCCTGTTCTCCTCGGTGGCCGCCGTGTTCGGCAATGCTGGGCAGAGCGACTACGCCATGGCCAACGAGATCCTGGGTCAGGTCGCGTCAGCGGAGCAGGCCCGCCGCCCCGGCTGCCTGGTGCGGTGCGTCGCCTGGGGGCCGTGGCGCGGCGGCATGGTCACGCCCGCTCTGGCCGGGCATTTCGGCCGGTCCGGGGTTCCGCTGATCTCTCTGGAGCAGGGGGCGGCCGCTTTCACGGCCGAGCTGGACGGCACAGCCGGTGAGGCCCGCGTCGTCCTGGTGGCCGGGGACGATCCGGCGGCCCTGTCCCCGGCCGGCGATCCACGTCCGGCACAGCTGCTGGTCCGGGCGGACAACCTGCCGCAGCTGGCCGACCACGCGCTCACCGGGGTTCCCGTGCTGCCCGTGGCGATGGTCCTGAACTGGTTCGCGGGGGCGGCCACCGCCTGGCTGCCGGGTGCCGGCCCACTCGTCCTGCGCGACCTGCGGGTGTACCAGAAGTGCACCCTGCCCGAACTGGCCGGCACAGGCCACCGGCTCACCGTGCACGGCAGCCGGGGCGCGGCCGGTTCGTCGACGGGGCTGGAGGCGGAACTGCGCGGGGAAAACGGGGTGGCGCACTTCCGGGCCGTGCTGGACACCGGGGCCGAAGAGCCGGATCCGGCCACGTGGGGCAGCCCGGACAACCTCAAGCCGCTGGACCGCACCGAGTTGTACGACGGGGAGAGCCTCTTCCACGGCCCCCGCTTCCACTCCGTCCACTCGCTGCACGGTGTTTCGGAGCACGGAGCCGAGGCGATCGTCGCGGGCGTGCGCGACTTGGAATGGTCCGGTGAGCACTGGCCGCTCGACCCGGCCGCCATGGACGGCGCGCTCCAACTCGCCCTGCTCTGGGCGCAGGAGGTACTCGATGCGGCGACGCTGCCGATGGCCGTCGCGGAGTGCAGGGTGTACCGGCGCGGCCCGGTGGACGGCAAGGTGCGGTGTGTGCTGCGAGCCCGGAAGGTTCACAGCACGGGGGCGCGCTGCGATGCGGCGCTGATCGACGCCGATGGAGCCGTCCGTCTGGAACTGCTCGGCGTGGAGCTCGTCCGCCGCCCCTCCTGAGCCCCGGCCCCTCCGAACCAGCCCCGCCCTGCCATGAAGTGAGACCCGCATGGAATTCGAACCGATCGCCGTCGTCGGCCGGGGCTGTGTGCTGCCCGACGCGCTCGATCCGGACACGTTCTGGGACAACATCGCCGCGGGCCGCACCAGCCTGTCGGCCATCCCGGAGGACCGGTGGCGGCTGCCGCGCCACTGGGCCATGGGCTCGGTGGACGACCACCTCGACCGCACCTGGACCGATGTCGGCGGGTACGTACGGGGGTTCGAGTCCGTCTTCGACCCCAGCGGTTTCCGAATCGCCCCGGAGCGGATCCTGTCGCTGGACCCGCTCTTCCACTGGGTCATGTACGGCATCCGGCAGGCACTCACGGAGGCGGGCCGTGAGGGCCCTCTGCCGCGCGCGGGGCTGGTGCTGGGAAACCTGTCCTATCCCACGCCCACAGGGGCGGCTCTTGCCGAGCACGTCTGGCTGTCCGCCCAGCGGCCCCCGCTCCGTGACGCCCTGCTGACGGGAGAGCGCCGGCTGCGGCCCGACGCCCGGAATCGCTTCTCGTCCGGGCTGCCCGCCCGGCTCGCGGCCCGAGCCCTCGGGCTGGGCGCGGGCGCGTGGTCCCTCGATGCCGCCTGCGCGTCGTCGCTGTATGCCATCAAGCTGGCGTGCGACCGGCTGCACGACGGCACGGCGGACCTGATGGTGGCCGGTGCGGTCAGCCGGGCGGACCCCCTCTATCTGCACGTCGGCTTCTGCGGGCTGTCCGCGACGAGCCGCACGGGGCGCAGCCGGCCCTTCCACCGGGACGCGGACGGGCTGGTGCACAGCGAGGGCGCCGGGTTCGTCGCCCTGATGCGGCTGTCCGAGGCCCGCACCGCCCATCTGCCCGTGCTCGGTGTGATCCGCGGTGTCGGGTTGTCCAACGACGGGCGCGGCTCCGGGCTGATCAGCCCGGCGGAGGAGGGCCAGGTTCGGGCCATGCGCCTGGCGTACGACGCGGCGGGCGTCGCGCCCGAGACCGTGTCACTCGTCGAGTGCCATGCGACGGGGACGCCGGTCGGGGACGCGGTGGAGGCGCGCGGCATGGCCCGGGTCTTCGGGACCGGTGACGACGTGCCCATCGGTTCGGTGAAGTCGAACGTCGGGCACCTGCTGGCCTCGGCGGGCGTGGCCGGGCTGCTGAAGGTGCTCGGCGCGCTGCGTGCGGGGATCCGTCCGGCGACGCTCGGCGCGGAACGGCCGCTGGAGGCGCTGGCGGGCACGCCGTTGCGGGTGCTGACCGCGCCGGAACCGTGGTCCGGGCCTCGCCGGGCGGCGGTGAGCGCGTTCGGGTTCGGCGGGACCAACGCCCATCTGGTGGTGGACCTGCCGGACGGCGACCCGGTGTCCGCCGTACCGCGGCCGATCCGCCCGGCCGCCGCCGTGCCCGCCCCGACCCGGGTGCGGGAGTCGCCGGGCGGCCGTACGCCGGTGGCGATCGTCGCCCTCGGCGCCCGAGTCGGCGACGGGACCTGTACGGAGGACTTCCGGCGAGCGGTGCTGGGCGGTGAGCGACGTGGCCCCGCTCCCGGGATCGCTGTGGAATTGAGGGACCTGTGCTTCCCGCCACTGGCCCTGGAGCGAACGGTGCGCCATCAGCTCCTGGTGCTGGAGGCCGCCCGGGAGGCCGTCCGGTCGGTGTCCCTGCCCCGGGAGCGGACCATGGTGGTCATCGGCATGGGGGTGGACCCCGAGGTGGCCCGGGCGGGCGCCCGCTGGAGGGTTCCCCACTGGCTGGAGCAGGCCGGGCTTGCCGCCACACCCGAGTCGGCGGACCTCGCCCGGGACGCGTTCGTGCCGCCCGTGACCGCGGAGGGGGTGGTGGGCACCATGCCGAACCTGGTGGCGAACCGGATCAGTACCCAACTCGACCTGGCGGGACCGGGTTTCGCGGTCTCGGCGGAGGAGGCGTCCGGGCTGGTGGCGCTGGAACTCGCGGCCCGGGCCGTCCGGTCGGGGGAGGTCGACGCCGCGCTCGTCGGTGCCACCGACCTGTCCTGCGAGGCGGTGCATCAGACCGCCCAGCGGGATCTCGGCCGCGAGGACGAACCGGGGGACGCCGCCGTCGTCCTGGTCCTCAAGTCCTTGGACACCGCGCGCAGGGACGGCGACACCGTCGTCGCCCTGCTCGACGAGGACACCGCCGGCGCACCCGACGTGGTCATCGGGGACGGCCCTGACGCGGTGTTCGACCCGGCGTCGGCCTTCGGGCGTGCTCACGCCGCGTACGGGCTGGTCTCCGTCGCGGTCGCGGCGCTCTCGCTCCAGCACCGCGCGGTGCCGCGTCCGGGCCTTCCTGCGGATACTGCGACCGTCGCGCACACCGCGAAGGCCGCGGTGACACCGTTGGAAGGGCCCACCGCGAGTGTCCGGCTGCGCGCGGGGGACGCCCGGCCGTGGCTGCGGGGCCCGGCTCCGCGCCTGCACGTCTTTTCCGGGGCCGACCGCCGGGAGGTGCTGGCCGCACTGGAGTCCGGTGCGGAGTCCGACGCCGGACCGGCCCGGCTGGCGCTCGTGGCCGACGACGACGCGTTGCCGGGCCGCAAGGAGGCCGCCCGCCGCTGGCTGGCCGAGGGCGGAGCCCGTCCGGCCGATGTGCTGTACCGGGACAGGCCGGTCACGGGGCAGACCGCGTTCGTGTACACCAACGGCTCGGCGGCGTACCCGAGCATGGGCCACGAGCTGATGCTCGCGCTGCCGTCGCTCGGCGAGGCCGTCCTGGCCAGGCACGGGGCGATCGGTGCACGACTGCGGTCCCGGGGGGAGCGCGGAGTGCTCGACCAGATCTGGGGTGCCGCCGAACTCGCCGTCCACCACACCGTGTTCACCCGGGAGGTGCTCGGGCTCCGGCCGGAGGCCGCTCTCGGGTACTCCTCGGGCGAGTCGGCCGCCCTGGTGGCTCTGGGTGCCTGGCCGGACGCCGCAGGGCTGTACGACGCCACCCGGGACAGCGGTCTGTTCACGACCGAACTCACCGGTGAGCTCCGGGCGGTGCGGCGCCACTGGGAGCGTCTGGGCGTCGAGGGCTGCCGCTGGTCGAGCTATCTGGTCAGTGCGCCCCTGGAAGCGGTCCGTGCCGAGCTCGCCGCCGAGGTCGCAGTCCATCTGATGGCATTGAACGCCCCCGGAGTCTGCGTCATCGGCGGCGAGTCCCGCGCGTGCGCGGCCGTCGTGGCCAGGATCGGCGCCGACCGCGCGATCGAGCTCGACTACGACATGGCCGCCCACGCACCGGAGTTGGCGGAGATCCGAGAGGTATGGCGTGCGGTCCACCATCGTCCGACCGTCGACGTGCCCGGTGTGCGGTTCTACAGCGGGGCCACCGGGCAGTCGTACCGGCCGACGGCCGAGCTGGCCGCCGAGGCGCTCACCGCGCAGGGACTGAACACGATCGACTTCGCGGCCACGGTCGAGCAGGCGTGGGCCGACGGTGTCCGGGTCTTCGTGGAGCACGGGCCGCGCAAGCTGTGCACCGGCTGGATCAAGCGGGTACTCGGCGACCGGGACCATGTGGCCGTCGCACTCGATGCCCCCGGCGACACCCGGCTGCGGCAGCCCTGCCTGGCGGTGGCCGAACTCGTCGTCGCGGGCGTGCCGGTACACGCCGACGAGTTGTTCGCCCGGCTCGCGGAAGCCGCCACGGAGGTCCCGCGTCCCGGGCCCACCGTCACCGTGTCCGTACCCGCGCCTCCGTGTCTGCCGCCACTGGTAACCCTGCCCCGGGCCCCCGAGCTGGCGCCGGTACCGGACCGGGAGGCCGGCCGGTCCGACGCACCGGGCGGCGCTGCCATGCCCCGCCCCGGTACCGCGGGGCCGCGCCCCCTGCCGGACGTCCGGCCGACAGGCTCGGACGGACGCGATCCGCGGGCGGCGGGCGCCCGCGCCGCAGTCCTCCGGCAGAGCCTGCGGGTCGCCGCGCTGCACCAAGAGATCACCGCCGGGCACACCGAGGCCCATCAGCGGTTCCTGCAGATGTCCGCTCTCGCCGTCACCGCGCTGCGGAGCACCGTGCCCGTTCCCGTACGGCCACCGGGCCCCCCTGCCCCGCGTCCGACCGCCGGGCCGCCGCCGGTCCCCGTACGGCCCACGCCCCGCTCGGCGTTCCTGCCCGCTGCCCCGCCGGAAGCGGCACCCGCATCACTCCTGAAGCCGGGGCCGAAGTTCGACCGCGCCCAGTTGGAGCACCTCGCCTCCCGGGAGATCTCCACACTGTTCGGCCCGCGGTTCGCCGAGCAGGACGCATACGCGGTGCAGACACGGATGCCCGAGCCGCCGATGCTGTTCACGGACCGGGTCACCGGTATCGACGCCGTGCCGGCGGCGCTCGCCGCGCCCGGCCCGGTGCGCACCGACGGGACGATCTGGACGGAGACCGATGTCCGGCCCGACAGTTGGTACCTGGACTTCACCGGACGTATGCCGGCCGGGCTGCTGATCGAGGCGGGCCAGGCGGATCTGCTCCTGCTCAGCTGGCTGGGCGTG
This sequence comes from Streptomyces sp. NPDC058239, assembly GCF_042882185.1. Classification (NCBI taxonomy): domain Bacteria; kingdom Bacillati; phylum Actinomycetota; class Actinomycetes; order Kitasatosporales; family Streptomycetaceae; genus Streptomyces; species Streptomyces sp. NPDC058239. Next base: position 32,490 of record NZ_JBHVWS010000030.1, on the reverse strand, counting down.
GACCTCCTCAACCGGGGGGAGCGCGCCTACCGGCTGCTGGGCTGCGAGGTGACGTATCACGGCAGCCCGCCGGAAGCGGGCGACACCTTGCGCTACGAGATCCACATCGACGGCCACGCGGAGCACGAAGGCGTCCGGCTGTCCTTCTTTCACTACGACTGCTACGTGGACGGCGAACTCCGGCTCAGCATCCGCGAGGGCCAGGCCGGGTTCTTCACCCCCGAGGAGCTCGCCGGCAGCGGCGGTGTGCGGTGGGATCCCGCCGAGCGGCCGCCCGGCGGCGGCCTGCCGCTCGACCCGCCCGCAGTGCGCTGCGGACGGACCCGCTTCGACGCGGACCGGGTGCGGGCCCTGACCCAGGGGCGGCCGGCGGACTGCTTCGGCCCCGGCTGGGAGGCGACGGCGGCCCACGTCCGCTCACCTCGGCTCGACGACGGCAAACTGCGGCTGCTCCACGAGGTGACCGTGTTCGACCCGGCCGGAGGGCCGTGGGGCCGCGGCTATCTGCGGGCCGAGACCCCGCTGTCGCCGGACGACTGGTTCTTCGCGGGGCACTTCAAGAACGACCCCTGTATGCCGGGCACCCTGATGCTCCAGGGCGGTCTCCAGGCGATGGCGTTCTACCTGGCGGCCATGGGCTTCACCGTGAACCGGGACGGCTGGCGTTTCGAGCCCGTCGGCGGTCACCCCTGCAAGGCAATGTGCCGCGGCCAGGCGACTCCGGCCGGCCGGCGGGTCGTCTACGAGGTGTTCGTGCGCGGTGTCTCGGCCGGGCCGGTGCCGACGCTGTACGCCGATGTGCTGGGCTCGGTGGACGGGGCGAGAGCATTCCTGGGCCGGGACGTGGCGCTGCGGCTCGTACCCGACTGGCCGCTGTCGCACTGGCGGCACTCAGGCCCACCCGTCGTGCAGGGCAGCGGTACATCGGTGCCGCTCCCCCTGCTCGGCGGGCTGGCCGGGCACCGGGAGAAGAAGCCGGTGGCGACGGCGACCGATGGATTCCCCTTCGACTACGCCTCGTTGCTGGCGTGTGCCTGGGGCAGACCGAGTGAGGCGTTCGGTACCGCGTACCAGCCCTTCGACAGCACCCGTAAGGTCGCGCGGCTGCCCGGTCCCCCCTACCACTTCATGAGCCGGATCGTCTCGGTGAACGGTCCGCAGGGCGGTATGCAGGAGGGCAGCAGTGTCGTCGCGGACTACGACGTGCCCGCGAGGGCCTGGTACTTCGAGCAGAGCGGCGGCCGTACGATGCCGTTCGCGGTCCTGATGGAGATCGCGCTGCAACCCTGCGGGTGGCTGGCCTCGTACGTGGGCAGCGCGTTGACCACCGACACGGATCTGCTGTTCCGCAACCTCGACGGGGCGGGAACAGTCACCGGTGAGGTCACTCCGGCGACGGGTACGGTCCGCACCCATGCCGAACTGACGCGTGTCTCCCGGAACGGGGACATGATCATCGAGTCGTTCCGGGTGAGGTGCACGGCCGACGGCGTGCCGCTCTTCGAACTCTCCACGGTCTTCGGCTACTTCCCGCCGTCGGCCTTCGACCACCAGCAGGGTCTCACGGCGTCGGCCCAGGAACGGGCCCGTCTCGACGAGCCCTGCGATCGTGTGGTCGATCTGACCGCCCGGCCCGCTGGTTACTGCGCCGGGGAACCGCGGCTGCCGGGCCCCATGCTGCTGATGCTCGACCGGATCACCGGTTCCTGGCCGGACGGGGGCAGCATGAGGCTCGGGCGGCTGCGGTCGGAGAAGGACGTGGTCCCGGACGAGTGGTTCTTCCGGGCCCATTTCTTCCAGGACCCGGTGCAGCCAGGGTCGTTGGGCGTCGAGGCCATGTGCCAGCTGCTCCAGTTCCACCTGCTTGAGCGCGGCGCGGCGGACGGCATTCCACGCCCCCGGTTCGAGCCGGTGCTGCCCGGCCGCGAGACGACCTGGACGTACCGCGGCCAGATCACCCCGGCCAACAGGCTGATCCGAGTGGACATGGACATCGTGGAGAGCGGCACGGACGCGCGGGGGCCCTACGCGACGGCGGACGCGTCGCTGTGGGGCGATGACACGTGCATCTACCGGGTGCGCGGGCTGGGCATGCGTGTGGTGTCCGACGCGGCTCCCGGACCCTCACCCGCTCCATGACGCGAGTGCCCGGTCGAGGGCTGGGCACTCGCCCGTGATGCCCGCACCGCACCTAGTGCACACTCACGAACTCACAGGTCAGCGGTCCAGAGCGGCTTCGCCGCCCGCCGTGTGACACGTAAATGGGCACATCGAACACCCCGTAGCCCTTGATCAACACCGCGCCGCGGGGTGGCAGCGCAGGAGGCGAGGTCAGCTACCTGCGGTTTTGCCCGCGCCGGTTGGTATTTACGCCTGGTCGTCGCCACGAACGTCGTGGACTTCAACGGCATGCTGCACGGGCTTCGCCGGTGGTCGCGTGCGGTGGGTCTGCTCTGCGGACGGCGCAGTCGCATGGTCGAAGACGCGCTGGCCAAGCGGCGCAACCATGTCGCCCTTCCCTCTGGCCACCATGTCGACACGCCAGTCGGGGCACTTTTCATCCCCACCCCCCTGAAGGAGCAGGAGGGGGCGAGTATCAGCACGTCGTGGTACGGGCCATCCCCGCCATCCCGGACATCCTGCTTTCGCCATGACGTCGGCGAGCGCACCTCGCGCCGCAGACAGCGCAGCGCCGAATGGGCATCGGCAGCTCCATTGGCGGCGCGTTCGTCGCGTACAGCCGGCACGACCGACGTGAGGCCCTGGGACTGGGCGGCGAGGTCACCGGGGCGTAGCGGCTCAACCAGTCGGTTCCGTCGGGCTGCCAGACCGTCACCACCCCGGCGACGCTACCGGGGTACCCACCACAAGCTCTCCAGACCCTCCGCCGGTCGGAGGCGGATCGCGATGGCGGGTGGCGCCCCCATCGGCGAGACCCACCTGCCCCGGTGCACGGTGCGATCATACGAGGTGTCGGTCATCTCATCGGGAGATGACAGTCCGGCTCACCGGCGGGGAGTGGGGATGGATCTGCGTCAGATGAAGGTCGTCGTGACGGTCGCCGAGGAGGGCGGTTTCACAGCCGCCGCACGGCGACTGCACGTGGTCCAGTCGGCGGTGTCCGGGACGGTGCGCGCGCTGGAGAAGGAACTGGGCATCCGGCTGTTCGACCGCACCACACACCGGGTGTCCCTCACCGCCGCGGGCGAGGCGTTCGTCCCTGCCGCCCGCGCCGCGCTGCGCGCGGTCGACCAGGCACGTGCGGCCACCGACGCGGCCCGCGGTGAACTGCACGGTCAGGTCACCATCGGCACGATGCAGGGCGTGTGGGGCGGCCTCGACGGCGCCCTGGGCGAACTGCGCGCCCGGCACCCGCGGGTCAGGGTCCGGCTGCGGCAGGCCGCCGTCCGCGATCTGCGTCAGATGCTGCGCGACGGCTCGGTGGACCTCGCCGTGGTCGCCCTGGACCGCCAGCAGCAACGCGGCCTGGTCACCCGGCTGCTGGCCCGCGAGGAGATGGTCCTCGCCGCCTCCCCGGCCCGCCCGTTCACCCACGCCGGCGAGGTCACCTGCGCCGAGGTCGCCGGTCTGCCGTTCATCGACTTCGCGCCCGGCTGGGCCGTCCGCGCCGCCGTCGACCGCGCCTTCCGCGCGGCGGGCGTCGACCGGGACGCCGTCTTCGAGGTCAACGACATCGTCGCTGCCTCCGAACTCGTCCGCCACGACCTCGGCGTCTGCGTGCTGCCCGAGTCCATCGCGGCCCGCTTCCCGGAACTGTCCCTGCGGCGCTTCGTCCGGCACGTCCCGCGCTGGAACGTGATGGTCGTCCACCGCGGCGGCGACCTCTCCCCGGCGGCGGGGGCGCTCCTGCGGTGGATCACCTGACAGGGTGGGGGCGAGGGGCGGGAGTCCGCCGCCCCGACGGTTCCCCCGCACCCGCCACACCGTCACTGTGACCCGTAGTCGTGCGCCCACCACCGCTACCGTGCCCGCCACACCGTCACCGTCAACGGGCCGTGCAGGGACGGACGTTCGGCCGCAGGCAGCGCAGTGAGTCCAAGGCCACCCGCGGTTCCGGTCACGCCGAAGGGAAGAACCTCCGGCCACCCGGCGTTCCGAGCTGCGAGCGGGTCGCGAGGTCCATGCCCGCGCCGGACAGCGTGACCAGATGGACCAGACGGTCCTCCTCCCACTGGGCCAGGCGCTCGGCGGGCAGCGGCTGGTCCGCAGTCCAATCCCGCAACGCCGCTGCGAGGCCCGCCGCGTCACCGAACGCCTTGGAGGTGCCGGACGCCGTGTGCGGCCGTACCGTTCCCGCCGCGTCGCCGATCAACGCGGCGTGGTCGGCGACCATCCGGTACGGCGCGAGGTCGAACACCGGCTGCATGAAGACGTTCGACACCTCGACGAGTCGGGCGAACTGCGGCGGCAACGCCACCTCCGCCGTGGCCAGCAGTTCCTTGCCGGTCTCCGGCAGCATCTCCCCGGGCGGCAGAAACGTCGCGTACGTCCGCCCCGACCGACTCGTCAGCAATCTGGGCAGATCCCGCTCGGAAACGTTCGTGTACCAGACCCAGTTGACCCGCCGCGCCCCCTCGCTCACCTCGCCCCCGGCGCCGGGTACCAGGTAACACAGCATCTGCTGCCCGTCCGTACCGAAGAACGTGAACCGCCCCGACAGCAGGTCCAGCAGCTCGTCCGGCACCGCCGACTCCGGCTCCAGCCCGCGCCAGGCAACATATCCGGAGTACGACGGACGCGTTGCCGGATCAAGCAGCCGGCGCGTCGCCGAGCCGATCCCGTCCGCGCCGACCAGGAAGTTGCCCCGCGTCGCATACCCGTCCCCGAACTGCGCCGTGACCTCCGCACCCTCCACCGTGACCCGTCGCAACCTGCTGTCCAGCCGGTAGCAGACACCGTCCAGGGGCTCGCGCAGCGTCCGGTAGAGGGTGTCCCAGGACGTCATCAACTGTGGCATCGCATAGCGGTCCGGCTGCCCGTGCAGGTGCAGATGCTGGCGCTCCCGCAGTTCCACGCACACCTGACGCGCCGTGACACCCAGCCGTCCCAGCAGGTCCTCGACCTCCGGCTGCATCACGATGCCCGCGCCGCGCGCCTGCATGTTCCCCGCCGACCTCTCGTACACGGCGACCTCGGCGCCCACCGCCCTCAGCTCATGCGCCGCCGCGAGCCCGCCGAGGGATCCTCCGACGATCACGACCCTGGCTGTCCTGCTCGGCTCCATCGCATGCCTTCCCGTACTCGCTCCGCCCGCACCCGCCGCCCGGCGGCGCGGTCTTCCCATCCTGACCGGTCGCACTCCCACCCGCATGGTCTGTCCGCGCACAGTCGACCCACCCGGGCGACCTCTATCTGTGCAAGAGATAACAGATATCGAGATCCATCGCCGGAAAAGGGGAAGCGATCCGCCGCCCCCGGCGCTGACACCCCCGTGAGAGCGGCGAGCACGCCGCTCGGCAGGTAACCGATGAAGAGGGTCCCGTGTCCAAGTCATCCGTTCTGCACCGATCCGCACGGCACACGACCGGCGGCGCGAAGCCGAACCCCGGCTCCTCCACCGGAGTACCGGGCTGGCTGGTCGCTCTGCTGGCCGTCGCCTCCGGCGCGACCGTCGCCAACCTCTACTACGCGCAGCCCCTGCTGTCCTCGCTGCGCGACGTCTTCCACGTCTCCACCTCCACGGCGGGCATCCTCATCACCCTGACCCAGGTCGGCTATGTGATCGGCATGCTCTTCCTGGTTCCGCTCGGCGACCGGCTGGAGAAGCGGAACCTGATCACGATCCTGATGACGATCACCACCGTCGCCCTGGTCATGGCGGGTTTCGCCACCACCTTCCCCGTGCTGCTGGCCGCCTCGCTGATCAGCGGCGCGACCTCCGTCGTCGCCCAGATCGTGGTGCCGGTCGCGGCGAGCCTCGCTCCCGACCACGCCCGTGGCCGCATCGTGGGCCGGGTGATGAGTGGACTGCTCACCGGCATCCTGCTCTCCCGTACAGTGAGCGCCCTGGTCTCCGACGCTGCGGGCTGGCGCGTGGTCTACCTCGGCTCGGCCGTCCTGATGGCCGTCGTCGCCGTCGCTCTGCGGTTCGCGCTGCCCCAGCACGCGCCGACCACCACCGAGCCGTACCACCACGTGCTGCGCTCCACCGCCGCCCTCGTGCGCAAGCACCCGGCGCTGCTGCGCCGCGGCCTGTACCAGGCAGCCATGTTCGCCGTGTTCAGCGCCTTCTGGACCACCGTGTCCTACCTGCTGACCGGTCCCGGCTTCCACTACTCCGCCGTGGGTATGGGCATCTTCGCCCTCGTCGGAGCGGCGGGCGCGCTGATCGCGCCGGTCGCCGGACACTGGGCCGACCGCAAGTGGGGCCGCCCGATGACGGGTGCGTCGTTCGCCGTCGCCGCCGGAGCGTTCGCCCTGGCGGGCTTCGGACAGCACAGCATCGTCGCCATCGCCATCGCCGCGATCCTGATCGACATGGCGGTGCAGACCACGCTGATCGTCGGCCAGCACACCATCTACGGCCTGGACCCCGATGCCCGCGCCCGCCTCAACTCGGTCTTCATCGCCACCTTCTTCCTCGGCGGCGCGCTCGGTTCCGAGGTCGGCTCCCTCGCCCACAAGGCAGCCGGCTGGGGCGGGGTCAGCCTGTTCGGTGCGGCGATGCCGCTGCTGGCGCTGCTCTACTGGCTGACCGAACGGCGCTCCACCGCACGCGAGGACACCCCCGCGAAGTGACATGGCGCGGCGGCGGTGCCCCGGCCGCCCACCGACTCCGGTCATACGTCCTCCCCCACCCCTGCTCGTCTCCACCCCCGCCCTTCCCACGCACGGAATCGGGCCGGTCCCTCCCTCTGCTGGAGGCGCCGGCCCGAAGTCATGACGGTATTTCCCCGCCGATCACGGACTCCCCGTCACAGACCGAGGTACGCCCGTGCGTTGGAGGTGAGGGTGGCCGCCGCCGGACCGTGGTCCGTGGCGAACCGCACCGGGTCACTCTCGGCCATGTCGAAGGGATAGTCGCTGCCGCAGACGATCCCCTCCTTGGACGCGTGCCTCACCAGCAGCCGCAGCAGGTGCGGATCGTGGGTGACCGTGTCGAACGTACGGCTCGCCGAACAGTTCGTCCGGCGGCCGGGTCGAGTCACGTCGTACGTCCGCGCGCGCGTGCCAGCCGTGCGTCCAGCGGCCCAGCAGGCCCGGCGCGCACCCGCCGCCGTGCACGAAGATCCGCAGCCCGGGAAGCGCCCCTTCACCCCGCCCAGCGGCAGCGAGGCGATCACCGGCTTCGCGGCCCTCCCCGAGGGCCGGCGCGACCGGGTGATAGGCCGCGGCGCCCGCGACGGCGTCCCCCTCAGCGGCACCGCCGGGCATGACGAGCCGGACATCTACGCCAAGAACCCCGACGGTTCCTACGTCATCCCCGCCACCGCCCACGTGTGTCTCGCCAGCCCCCGCTTCGACGGCGGCGCCCGTATGCTCCGCCGCAGCTACAGCTACGACGACGGCCCGACCGACCGCGGCCTTCTCTTCTGCGCCTTCATGCGCGACCCCGCCCAGTTCACCCGCGTCCGGAACCGCCTGGCCGCCCGCGACGCCCTCACCCCCTTCCTCCAACACCGGGCCTCGGCCGTGGCCGACGTCCTGCCCGGCACCGCACCCGCCGGGACTCTCGGCGAACAGCTCTGGACATGAAGTCCGCCTCGCTCCCTCCTGCCCACCGAACTGAAAGGTCGCGCAGATAGGCGTGCGTTCATGGGCGGCGGTTCGGGCGTTCGTCCCAGCGGTGGGTCTCCATGCCTGATGTCGTCGGGCGGCGGCCCGAGGTCGTCCAGGCGGTCCAGGGCCGGGGCGAGCAGTGGAGAGTCGTGCCGGTTCGCTCCGGCCAGCACGCGGCCCAGAGGGATCCCATAACCATCCGTCATGCCCGAGCGTTTCAGACCTTGTTCTCCGCAGTCGACCGGGGAACGCCCTGCGACCTCACCGCCGCCGAGGCCTTTGGTGATGGAGCCGTCGATGGCGATCTGGTCGAGGACGAGGCCGACGATCCGGTCGTAGGACTCCAACGCAATCCGCTTGAGTTCGGCGAAGACGCCGAGTCGGATCCATTCGTCGCGACGGTTGCGGATCGTGGTGGCCGAGCAGGTCGTGTCGGCGATCGCCTGGTAGGAGCAGCCGAATCGCAGGAGCTGCAACATCTTGTCGAAGACGATCCGGTCGCTGATGCGTGGGCGATGACAGCCCAGCGGATGCGTCGCCGCGTAGGTCGATCGCTCAGGCAACAGGGCGGCGAACCGGCCCCAGAGCGGTTCGGTCAGCCATGATGGCAGTACGGGCACGGGCCTCTCCGGTGACGACAGAATGTCGCAACTCCGTGATCCCCAAGGCCCGTTCCGCCGCACTGTCGGGGCGTCACCCCTCCAGTCATCCGTGCGATCGATTGACCTGCGCTCGACTCACACCCAGTCATTTTCCGGAGCTGCCGCCCGCAGCACTTCGCTCGCGCCCTTGAACACCGGCTCGCCGTGCGGGACGCACAGTGCTTCCACCTCCAGCGAGGCCAGCCGCCTGAAGGAGGCAATAGCCTGCTCCCTGTCCACGTTGAACGGGCCGAGGATCGCCCGGCCCTCCGCGGTGGCGACGATGTCGCCCGGGAACAGTACGCCGCTGGAGGAGAGGTGTAGCGCGATGCACCCCGGGGTGTGTCCGGGCACGTGCAGGACGTGGACGGGCTCGCCCCAGTCATCAATAGTGTCTCCGTCGTGCAGTTCCACATCCACCGGCACATGTTGCAGGGGCCGGACGTACGCTTCGGAGAAGCCCGCCACGATCTGCTCGTGAAGCGCGCGTTCCGGGGCGGTATGTACCGGTTGGGGTTCGGGTGCCGTGCCGCGGATAAACGGGGCGTCCGCGGCTCCAGCCAGGACGCGAGCGCCGGTGGCCTCGACGAGATCCGCAGCCGAGCCCATGTGGTCGATGTGAGAGTGAGTGAGCACGATCTGCCGCAGGTCCTGTGAGCGGCCGCCGAGCCGCGTCAGGGCATCGAGGATCGCGGGGGCGGACCCCGGCATGGCGGTGTCGATCAGACCATAACCGTCCGGCAGGCGCACGAAGTAGACATGCCCGACCGGGAAGGCCAGCTGCCAGATAGTAGGGGTGACCTGGGTGATTTCCATGATGCGACGCTAGCGTGGGGCTGGCGAGTGTCCAGGTACTTCTGCCGACGGCGAATTGCGCGCAGCGTGAACGAGGCAGCCGGACCCAGCTCGGATCCAGGCCCAACCCGCAGATAATGGGCGGCGTGACGGCCACTACGATTTCCGGCGTTGGCAGCGGGACGGCACCTGGCATCGCATCTTCGAGCAACTGCAAGCCCGGGCCGACGCCGAGGGACTGATCACCTGGGACGTCTCGGTGGACTCGACTGTCGCCCGTGCCCACCAGCATGCGGCGGGTGCCCGCAAAAATGGGGATCTGCAGGTCGAGCCACCAGGTGGTGTCTTCACCGAGCCCGACGACCATGGGCTCGGACGCTTCCGGGGCGGGCTGACGACCAAGCTCCACCTGGCGGTCGAGCAGGCTCAGAAGCCGATGTCACTGGTGATCACGGCCGGGCAGCGCGGTGACTTCCCCGCAGTTCCAGGTGGCCCTGGGCCGCATCAGGGTGCCCAGGCTCGGCCGGGCCGCCCGCGCACCCGCCGGACAAGGTTCGTGCGGACAAGGCGTACGGCTCCCGCGCGAACCGCACCTACCTGCGCAAGCGCGGTATCCGCTGCACGATCCCGGAGAAGCACGACCAGATCGCCAACCGCAAGAAACGCGGCTCCCACAGTGGCCGGCCGCCGAAGTTCGACAAGGCCGACTACAAAGAGCGCCACGCGGTGGAGTGCGGAATCAATCGTCTCAAGCGCCGCCGCACGGTCGCCACGAGATACGACAAGCTCGCCGTCCGGTACGAGGCGACGTGCTGGTCGCAGCCATCAACGAGTTGCTGTGACCAGCACTTTCGAAACGCACCCTGGGCGTGCTCGGTGGCGTCGACGCCGGTGGGACCACGCCATCGCGTGCGGACAAGGACGGTTGCGTGACGCTCGGCGGGAACACCGCAGGACAGAACCTCGGTGACGAGGACCCCGCGCCCGAGCCCACGCCGACGGACGAGCCCACTCGTCTCCTGCGGGCCCCTTTCGGCCATCCGACCGGCACGGCCTGCCAAGGTGGATCGCGCACCGCACCACGCGCGCCGTCCGACTGTGCACCCAGCACAGACCGCACCACAGGAAGGGACACCATGGGCAAACAGCGCATCACCGTCTGCCTGCCGCCCGTCGGCCCCGACGGGTTGAAGCAGGCGATCGGGCAGGCCATGGCCCCCTTCTGGTATGACCGTGAGGACCGCCCTCACCCGGACTGGGTGGGCGAGTGGAGCTACTGGTTCGTCTCCGGGGCGGGCTGTCTCTTCGACGTACTGCCCGGCCACGAGGACGACCCCCGGCTCGTGCGATACGACGACTGGACCGAACTCCCCGAGGTCCTGCCGCCGTCCCGCTGCCACGGCGGCCCGCGCGGCATCCTCGACCTCGACACGCCCCGCACCGCCGAGGCCCGCCGGGCGGCCAACACCTGGACGGCGTACCGCGCCCTCGCCGACCGCTACCCGCCCGCGCTGCCTTTCCACCACTTCGCCGAGCGGGCCAGGAACCTGGAGCCGGAGCACGCCAGGGAGGCGGCCATCGCCGCCTTCCGTGAACAGCCCCTGATCCAGGCGATCGAGGCCGACCCCACCCTGGAGGAACAGATCACCTCCGACCCCGCCCTCCACCTCGACGAGGACCTGGGGACCTACGTGACCCGCCATGCGGCCGCCGCGCTGCCCACCCCCGCCCTGCTCACCCGCGACGGGCGGTGGGTGGAGGGCGGCGGCCCCGACTACGAGCGGATGTTCAACGCCTGCCTGGACGGACTGCCCGGCGACACGATGGTCGTGCGGGTGCTCTACCACTCGTGACGCAGTGGTACTCCCGCCGGGCTTCTTCATCAGCGCTGGTCAACGGCTTGGGCGTGGAGAGTGTAGCGGGCTGGGACGGGGGCGGGGCGGTCTTTGCGGGGGTCGTCCCACGAACGTGTGGCCGCGCTGCTTGTAGTGGCAACGTCCCGGGCAGCCCGCTCGCATGAGTGATGCACCAACGGACCTGCGGGAAGAGGGACTTGGCGAACTGCTCTTACGGATCGGGGGCGTTTCGCCCGCGTGGAATCCCGGCGCCGGATGCGGGACTAGGTCCGTGGGCTCCTTGGTCCGGTGCGCCGCGAGAACGGCTGGCAGCTCGCCGAATAGGCCGGCCATGCCACCCCCGACGGGCTGCAACACCTGCTGGCCCGAAGCCGCTGGGAGGCCGACGAGGTCCGCGATAACCTGCACGCCTGCGTCGCCGAGCACCTCGGCGCGGACAACGGAGTGCTGATTGCTGATCATCGGCGACACAGGCTTCGTGACGAAGGGCACCACCTCCGCCGGCGTCCAACGCCAGTATTCCGGCACCGCAGGCCGCACCGAGAATTGCCAGATCGGGGTCTTCGCCGCCTACGCAACTGGCCGCGGCCACACCCTGGTCGACAGCGAGCTCTACCTGCCCAAGTCCTGGGCCGAGGACCGCAAACGCTGTCGAGCCGCCCGTGTCCCAGACGACCGCGTCTTCGCCACCAAGGGCGAACCGGCGCGGGCCATCATCCTGTGGGCCCTCGCCTCGCCCCTGCCCATCGACTGGGTCACCGCGGACTCCGCCTATGGCCAGGACTCCCACTTCCGCCACTTCCTCGAAGACCATCAGCTGTCTTACGTCGTCGCCGTAACCAAGTCCCAGCAGATCCACGGCCCGCGCATCGACCACCTCATCGGCCAGGGGCCCCACCAGAAGCCTGGCAGCGGCTGTCCGCAGGAAGCGGCGCGAAGGGCGAGCGTTTCTACGACTGGGCCGCAGCCCGCATGCCCGCCGTGTTCGAGTTCGACGGTGCCGAATCCACCCGGCAACGCTGGATGCTGGCCCGCCGTGGCATTGCCAAGCCTGACGAACTCGCCAGTGCACCCCTGGACGCCACCGTCGAACCTGCAGAGCGGCGCCCAGGCTCTCAACCGGAGTTACGTCCAGCCCGCCCAGCAGTTCGCCGGGGAATACCGGCACAACGTACGCTCCCTCGGCCGGATCGTCCGAGGCCGCTGCCCGCCGCACACCGGCACCAGCTACCCGGCCCGCCCCCGACGCACCCCCGGCCCGCGCTCCGCACCCGGCACCGGTCTCGCCTGCGGCCCGTCGCCGCCCGCGCCTCCACGCGTCGCGCACCCGCCCACCAGCGCAGCCCAGGCCAGGCTCCAGCAACAGCTCCACCGCGTCCGGCAGCCACGCGCCACCAACACCACTCCCCCGGCACCCCGTGCACCGCGCCCCGCCGTCACACGGCAGCCTCGTGCCGCCCAGGTCGCTCCGCCACCCGCCACCCCGCGCGCCGCGCCCCGTCACCACGCAGAGAAGGCCGCTCTCCAATCCGCCGCCGGAGATCTTCTATCCGCACCCGTTGCCCCCCGAGGGACCGGCTCCCCGCCGCCGGGAACAGCACGGGTACGGCGACCGGCTGGCGCCGTCGTCAACGCAGCACTGGCGCAGCGGGGTACCCCCTACGTCTGGGGCGACGGCAGCACCACGGGCCCCACCAAGGGCTGCTACGACTGCTCCGGCCTCATGCTCTACGCCTTCTACCAAGGCGCAGGGATCACACTCCCCCGCACCTCCCAGCAGATGCGGCACTCCGGAACCCGAGTCCCCCGCTCCGAGATTCAGCCCGGCGACCTCATCGTCATCAACAACTACGGAAACTGGGGCCACGTCGGCCTCTACGCCGGAAATGGCACCATGATCCACGCACCCCGGCCCGGCAAAACCGTGGAAACCACACCCACGGCCGACTACTGGACCTGGTACGACTGGGACGTACGCCGAGTGCTGTAAACCGATGCAGAGACCCATTGGATCTTTGGGATTCTCGGCGGTACATGGAGCAGACCACGCCGTCGGCCGGGCCCGCCTCCGACAGCGGCCGGTGGGCGTTGTCTACCTGCGCCGCTGGTTTTCGGCGCCTCGGTACGTCAGCAGGTCGCCTGGCTGGCAGTCGAGGACCTCGCAGATGCGGGTCAGCGTGGTGAAGCGGATCGCGCGGGCCCGGCCATTCTTCAGGATGGACAGGTTCACGTTGGTCACGCCGACCCGGGAGGCGAGCTCCGCGAGGGTCATGCCGCGCTCGCTGAGCATGCGGTCGAGATGGACCTCGATCCCATGGCTGTCATTGTCGTCGGGCGCCATCACACCGTCCCGTCCAGATCCTCCCGCATGGCCACCCCGGCGGCGGGCTCCAGGTCGTGGAGAACTGGAACAGCGCGAACACCGTGCTCCACTACGGCAAGGACGGCGCCCTGACCGGCCCGGACAAGGAGCACGCCGAGACGTCGATGCTCGCCCTGCACCTGCTCCAGTCCCCGCTCGTGCACGTGAACACCCTGCTCGTGCAGCAGGTCCTGGCCGAACCGGCCTGGGCGAAGAAGCTGAGCGACGAGGACCGGCGCGGGCTGACCGCGCTGTTCTGGTCGAACGTCAATCCGTACGGCACCTTCCGCCTCGACATGGACAAGCGCCTCGACTTGGGGCTGCCCACCACTGTGCCGGCCCCGCAGTTCGGCGGCCTCCGCATGAGCTACCGGGAGTGACTGTCTGTCAGAGAGACGTGGGGGTGGGGGTGGGGTGCGTGACGGCTCGCGGTTGACCCGACCTGCGACGGTTACTGCGCAGGAGGACTACACGCATGCTGTTCGGTGCTGTTCTCTGATCCCGTTGAGTAGTTCGGGACGGGGACCGGGGAGGTGGACGGGTGCCAGGTGAGAATCCAGCCGGCGGTAAGCGCCACCGCGCCGCCTGCCAGGGCGATTGCGCCGCCTGTTCCAATGCCTGCGGCCACCGAGCCCAAGCAAACCGGCCCGACGCCCTGTAGCGTCATGCTGCCGGAGCCGAGCAAGCCGAAGGCCTGGCCTTGGCCATCCTGCGGCAGGGCGTCCAGGAACGGCCGTTGCAGGCCGAGACCGTAGGCGTATCCGAAGCCGCAGAGCAGCAGCAGACAGGACGAGACGCCCACTCCGGGCTCGGCAGCAAAGCCGATCAGCGGCAGCCCCGCCAGCGCAATCAACGGGACTACCAGTCGCTCCCGGGCGCGTGGCCGTAGCAGTCGACCCACCAGCAGGTCACCGACAAGCATGCCAACCGGCAGACAGCCCATCAGCACCGCGTACCAGCCGGGCGCGAAGTGGCGTTCTCCCGCGTAGGCGACGATGAGGCCTTCCGCGCCCGCTACGAACGCGGGCGGTAGCCACTGGGCCAGCATCAGTCGTCGCACTGTGCGTCCGCGCAGCAGCAGGCCTGCACCATGCAGGCTTGCACGGACGGCCCCGCTATCGCCCCCAGCGCTGCCGGGTGTGCCGCCGAACTCTCCCGGCTGCAGCCGGGGTAGCCGGATGCGGATAGCAAGCGCGCAGCCGAGGTAAAGGACGGCGCTGACCGCGAGCGCCAGGCGTGGGCCGAGTGCCGCGACGACCGCACCTCCCAGCGCCAGGCCGAACAATTGCGCGCCGGAGCCAGCGATGTTGTTCAGTGACCGGCCCAGTACATAGGCGTCGCCCTCCAGCGACTGCGCGACCAGCCGACTCGACGCGCCGTGAAACACCGGTGTGGCGAGGGAGACCAGCGCCACGACACCGAGGCTTGCCGCGATCGGCATCCGCACCAGGGCGAGCAGCAGGGCGGCGGCGCACGTCAAGGCGTAGCCGCCGGTAATGAGCGCGCGGGGCGGCAGTCGGTCGGCCAGTGAGCCCAGCAACAGCGAGCCGAACAGCTGCGGGATGAAGCCGATGCCGAAGGCCACTGCGCTCAGCAGCGGGGAGCCGGTGGCCGAGAAGACCAGAACCGTGAACGTGGTGATCCGCAGCGCGTCCGCAGTGATCGCGACGGCGCGGGTTGAGAAGAGCAGCCGGAATCGCGGCTCGGCCAGCACCTCCCGGTAGGTGGCACGGTGGTTGCCCTGTGCGGGCTCGGCGGTTGGGGTCATGACGCCCAGCCTCGCCGTGCGCCCACGCCACTCACCAATGATTCGTCGCTGGACGAATCGGAACAACGTCCCGCGGTAGCATGGCAGAGTGCTGCGCTTCGAAGTCTCCGTCGAGGACCTGCTGCGCAGCCGGTTCGCGCTGTCGCCCGCGCTGGACCTCTGCTTGCTGCTGCGCTCGCTCATCGGCCAGGGCCAGCCGCTGCCGCGAGCTTGGGCCGCCCGGCTCCTGCCGGCCTTTGAACGGCTGCGCCGCGAGACCGAACTGGACGCCGCCCTCGCTCTGCAGGCCCCGCACGGCGGACCGAACTTCGTCGCCCCGCCCCCGCGCGGTCTCAACCAGACCTGGGCGGACGACCTGGCCATGATCAGGGCCACGCCGCTGGAAGCGGCCCGCCGCGAATCCGCCACCACCGCGACCGGCCCGTCCGCCCGCGATCCCCGCGTACGCGCGGTGCTGGACTCGCCGGACGCCGTCTCCAGGATCGCCGAGGCGATGGACCAGGCATGGCACGAGCTGCTCGCCGCGGACTGGCCGCAACTGCGCGCGATCTGTGAGCGCGATGTCGTGCACCGGGTGGGTGTGATCGGCGAACACGGATGGGCCACGACCATCGAGAGCCTGCACCCGGGCATCGCCTGGCACGCAGGCGGTATCGAGATCGACTTCTTCCGAGGCGGAACAGTCCGCCTCACCGGCGACGGGCTCCTGCTGATCCCTTCGGTCTTTGTCGGGCATATCGCAGCCCACCTGGAAGACCCCTGGCCCAGGACCTTGGTCTATCGTGCCCGCGGCACCGCCGCCCTGTGGGGTGAACAGGAAACCGTCCCCCAACCGGACACGCTGACCGCTCTGGTCGGCCGGGCCCGAGCCCGGCTGCTGTTGGCGCTGGACGCCCCGGCCAGTACCAGCCACCTCGCCCGAAGCCTCGCCATGGCACCCGGCGCGGTAGGAGACCACCTCGCCATCCTGCGAGGCGCGGGGCTGCTCGTCCGCGCCCGGACCGGACGGTCGGTGCTCTACCGGCGCACCCCGCTCGGCGAGGCGCTGGTCGCCGGTTCGGGCTGAGGGCTCGGATCAGCACAGCAGCTCTACGACCAGCAGCTCGTCCGACTCCCCGGCGTCCAACGCCTGACTTCCACCGGGTCATGAAGAACGTCGTCCAGGACAGACCGCTGCCCGAATAGCCGCACTCTCGCCCCGGCCGCCCTCTCTGTCGGCAAACGATCGTTTGACGACAGGCGGCTGACGCGTCCAATGAACCCGTGTAATCCGGGGGTTCGCGGCGGCGCGCATCCAATCAGATCCGATCGTGATTGATGACAGGGTTTGCCGACAGATAGGGTCCAATCCTCCGTATGGAAGGGGGCCCTCGGTGGCGAACCTGGTCTACAAGCGGGTCTCGACCGACCAGCAGTCGACCGCCCGGCAGAACCTCGTCCTGGCCGAGGCCGGGATTGAGGACCCGGTCGTCTTCGAGGAAGAGGCCGGCACCTCCAGCCGCCTCCACCCGCTCCAGCGGCCGAAGTTCGGCAAGCTGCTCGACTACGCGCGGCCGGGCGACACCGTGCACATCTCCGAGATGTTCCGTCTCGTACGCGGCACTGGGCACATCCTCGACGTGCTCGATGTCCTGCACCGCGACCGCCTCGCCCTGCGCATCCACGACGGCGCCTTCTCCAGCATGGACCTCACCGCCCGCCACCCGCGCACCGGCGAGCTGCTGTCCACCGTGAAGTTCATGGTGCAGCCCCTCGCCGCCGCCGGCGAACTCCAGCGCGACCTCCAGCGCGAGCTGACCTACGACGGACTACGGGCCGCCGAGGCCAAGGGCAACAAGGGCGGACGCCGCCCCGCCCTCGCGGGCGACACCGTCGCCGACGCACGCACCGCGTACCTGAAGGGCCAGTCCATCGCTGCCCTGGCCCGCGAGCACAGCGTCAGCCGCGGCGCCATCCGCACCGCCGTCGCCGACCTCCTGCCCGAGCACGTCGCCGCCGACGAACCCGTCCGGTCCCCGGAGCTGTCCATCACCCTCGATATGCCCGGCAAGGTCGCCGACTTCCTGCGCGCTGCTGAACTGGAGCCCGCCGAGCGGACCGCGCTGGAGAAGGGTGTGCCCGTACGACGCGGCCAGGGCTACACCCTGCGCGTCAGCGCCACCCCTGCGGTCCACCGCCAACTCCTCGCTCACTGCCAGGCACTCGACAGCTCCGCCGCGATCCCGGCCCAGCGCAAGGCCCGGCGCGAGTACGAGAACCGCGTCAACATCCTCAGCCACTGACCACGGAGCTACTTTGCGGCTGGTGTCTGAGCTAGGACCTCGGGGCCGTCACCCTCGATATGCCCGGCAAGGTCGCGGACTTCCTCCGCGCCGCCGAGCTGGACGACGCCGAGCGGACTTCGCTCGACCACGGCCAGGCCGTACGCCGCGGCATGGGCTACACCCTCCGCGTCACCGCCGTGCCCACGATCCACCGCCAACTCCTCAACCGCTGCCAGACCCTCAACGGCACCGCGGCGGTCCCGGCCCAGCGCAAGGCCCGCCGCGAGTACGAGAACCGCGTCAACACCCTCGGCGAGTGACCAGAAGAACCTACTGACCGGTCACTTGCTCCCTGGGGTCCGAGCTAGGACTCCAGGGCCTCGTCGGCCCGTGCGGCGGACTCGTAGAGCATCTTCCACTGCGTCTTCTCCCGCAGGGCCACGTCCAGCCGCCACAGGGCGGCGATCTGGTTCTCGGCCAGGGCCTTGGTGCGGTCCGGCGGGGCTGGCCGCCGCTCGATCCCGATCGTCGGATCGGAGCTGATCCAGCCCTGGCGCTGCCACCAGCCGATCGCCTTGCGTGCGATGGACAGCTCCCGGTTGACGGTGTCGGCGTCCATCTCGTCCGCCCGCGCCGCCGCCAGCTCGGCCAACACCTCCGGCAGCACCGGGTCGTCGATCGCGGCGACGGGGACGGCGGGCGGCTTCGCGCCCCGGCGGGCGGGTCCGGTCGGCGCCGGTTCGCCGGCGAGCATCCACCCCCACGTCGTCAGCGAGATCCGGTAGATCCGCGCGGAGGACTTCGCGATGCCCGCACCGGTGAGGTACCGCTCGACCGCCGCGGTGTACGAGGCGGGCGGGGCGGACAGGGGGATGACGCGGGCGCGCGGCAACCGCAACGCGCCCCCACTCCCGATGTCGGTCACTGGTTCGATCGCCATGCCTGCCCTGCCCTGCCCTGCCCTGCCCTGCCCTGCCGCAGTAAATGCGTACACCTCGCCCCGACTGCCGGAATGGCCCGCCGCAGGTCGCGATGATCACGGCAGGGGCTCCGCCGCAGTAAATCCGGCATTTACTGCGGCAGTTGCGAACGCGTCTCCGCGATCGAGCATCCGCCCGAATGCGGTTCTGCTGTGCGGACTTGAGGGGAGGGGACTGTCAGTGCCCGACGCCGACCAGGCCCGGCGCCAGCATGCTTACCTGGGTCATGCCCCCAGATCCTCCGTCACGGGCAGGCACTCGGCGAGCAGGTCGACGACGTCGCGCCAGGCTCGCTGCGCGTGCCGTGGGTGGTAGCCGACGCCGGGGACCACGGGGTGGTCGACCAGCGGGTGGTGGAAGGCGTGCAAGGCGCCGCCGTAGACCGTGAGGCGCCAGTCGACGCCCGCGGCCTGCATCTCAGCGGTGAACGCGTCCCGTTGCGCGGGCGGCATGATCGGGTCTTCCGACCCGACCCCGGCCCACACCGGGCAGCGAATGCGTGCCGCCTCGCCCGGTCGGCCCGTGGTCGTTGCGTTGACTGTCCCGATCGCGCGCAGGCTGACGCCGTCGCGCCCGAGTTCCAGCCCGACGGCGCCCCCGGTGCCGTAGCCGACGGCGGCGATCCGGTCGGGGTCGGTCCGCGGTTCGGTGCGCAACACGTCGAGCGCCGCATGGCCGATGCCCCGCATCCGGTCGGGATCAGCGAGCAGTGGCATGCAACGGGCCAGCATCTCCTCGGGGTCACCCAAATAGCGCCCGCCGTGAAGGTCGAAGGCCAGCGCTACATATCCCAGCTCGGCGAGAGCATCGGCCCGGCGGCGCTCGACGTCGCTGAGCCCCATGCCCTCTGGTCCGAGCAGCACCGCGGGCCGGCGGTCGACACCGGCCGGGAGCGCAAGGTGCCCGATCATCGTCAAACCGTCGGCCGGGTACTCGACCGTACGCGTCGTAATCTTCGTCATGAGACTGGACTGTAGTGATCGTCGAGCCCGGTCCGGCCGGTGTTCTGCCGCTGGCAGAACAGCGCGGGTGTCCCTCTGAAATACAGCGAGGGCTCACAAGAACCGTCACAAACCCCGTTCCCACGGCAGCGCTGTCGGATCACCTGCCCAGGCTACGGTGCTGGAGGCTGACCCTCGCGGCAGGATTCTGGCGTATACCGGCCCGCTCCCGTGAAGGGCGTCACCAGCTAGTTCACCTCACGGTTCAGGCGGCCTGGCCGAGACCGGCGGCGATCAGGTCCTGCTCGCGCAGCGGTGTGAAGTCGACGTCGAGTTTCGGGTCGTACGCCTCGGGCTGGATGCCGAGTTCGTGGGTGCTGTACTCGCCGAACCGGTTGATGTGCTCGGTCAGCTACGGCGAGATGTGCGCCAGGTCCTCCGGGTCGATCTCCCTTCGCTCCTCCAGCAGCTGCCGCACGATCTCCGCGATGTCCAGGGCGTTGTGGAAGGTCACCGCGTTCGTGAACAGGGCGTTGAACTTCATCGCTTTCTCCTGCTCGATGGGGTCGTTGTCGGCGATGACGCCGCGGTTGCCGAAGCCGATCCACTGGGAGAACCGGTTGAACGACTCGACCTTGTTGGTTGCCGCGGTCACCCGCCGGCGAAGCGGCGCGTCGGTGAGGTAGCGGAGCAGCTGGACGGTGCGGATCACGCGGCCGACCTCGCGGAAGGCGGCGTAGGTGGCGTTCTTGCGCGACCCGGAGCGCAGCCGCTTGAGCAGCGTGGATGAGGAGATCGTGCCCTCGCGTACGGAGACGGCCACCCGCATCAGGTGGCGGAACTGGGACTCGATCAGGTCGAAGTCGATGACGTGCTTACCCGGTTCGCCGAACAGGGCGTCGATGTGCATGTACTCCGTCTGCTTTGAGGGCCGGTAGAAGGTCAGTTCCTTCCAATTCCTGATCCTGGGCATCAAGTCGAAGCCCAGCAGGTGGGCGAGCGCAAAAACAGGGAAGCTCTGGCCTTGGGTATCCGCGTGCACGGTGGTCGGCTGCACCTCGCTGGTGTTCTTCAGCAGGCCCTCGATGATGTAGACGGCCTCCCACACGCCGCACGGGATGAAGTGCGTGAACAGCGCGATGTAAGTGTCCGAGACGTGGTGGTAGGCGATGCCGCCCGGCTTGCCGTACCTGACGCTCGTCTCGGACAGCAGGTTGTCGAGATAGGTGTCCATGTGGGTGCCGTCCGCCGCCACGGCGGTCCCATCTCCCCACGCCTGCGAGATGTCCAGGCGGGCGTGCGCGTTCACCAGGTCGGCGATCGCCTCGTTCAGCAGCACGATCGAGAAGTGCTTGTTGGCGACGTACGACAGCTCGTGCCCGCTCACGCCGGGGATGTGCCGGGCGGCCTCGTACGGGCCCATGTTGGTGCCCTTGACGAACGTGACGATCACGTAGCGACCCAAGGGGTCAGTGAGCTTGGGCTCGTTGCCCGACGGCGGGCCGAAACAGCGCCACCACTCAACCCAGTACGCAGTCCGGGCCACGATCCCCATCAGTGACCGCTCCGGCATCCTCGCCTTGATCTCCTGTTCCAGCCGTTTCGCCGAGGGCCGCCGACCGTCAGCCCGGAACGCCTTCAGGGAGGGGATGCCCGTCTCCGGATCGATGACCAGGCCCTCGTTCTCCGGGTACCCGGCGTCCGCCGCCGCGGCAGCGTTGCGCAGCTTGTTCTCCAGCTGCCGGCGGAAGAACTTCGCGTCGAACTCGGCACTCTCGCCCGGCTCGCACAGGCCGACCTCCACCAGGTAGGACCCCAGCGTCTCCTGAACGGCCTCCCAGGCCAGCAGCTGCTCGGACCAGTCGGCGTACTCCTCCGAGCCGACCACGGCCACGTCGCCGGTACACAACTCCTCCGCCAGCGCGGTGAAGACCATCGCCTCGAAGTGCTTACGGACGAACTGCCTGGTCCGGGTCTTGTCGAGAACGGCCTTGCGCCAGTTCTGGGTGGCGAAGGAGATGTCGACCTCCTTGCCCTCCTCATTGAAGGCGGTGATGTACTCGCCGCGGGCCGCCTGGTGACGCTGGGCGTGCGCGAGCGCGTCCAGCACCCGGCTGTCCTCGCTGGTCGCGGTGAACTCCAGCTGCTCGGCACCGGCCAGGTCGAACATCACCGCCCGGTCCCGGCCGATCTGCCCGTACAGCAGCACTTCCCAGAAGTTGCCATGGTGGGCGGAGACCTTCTCGATCTGCTCGTACTGCTTGGCGAACCCGCCGAAGCCCTCCACGGCCTGCGTGACCGCGCCGAACCCGCCGGCCTGCACCATCTGGGCCTTCATTAGGGCGAGGACTGCCGGGGAGACCCTGCCCTCCAGCCGCTTCGCGACCTCGTCCACCGACGCCTCCTCGTCCAGGCCCTCCAGTGCCTGGCGGGCCTCGGCGGTCATGGCAGCGGCCTTCTCCAACGCCTCCTGGGCCGGGCCGCCCTCGTCGATGTGCTTGAGCACGGTGCGGTAGTTCCCGATCAGGGCCTCGACGATCTCCCGCTCGGCGAGCCGGATCTCCTCCAGCTCCGCCTTGGCCTTCTTGATCTTCGTCGCCACGCGCTTGCAGAACATCGTCGCCAGGTCGTCCCGCACCCGCATACGCGCCTAGTGTGTCAGGGCCGCGACCAGCGCGATGCGTTTGACGGGGACGAAGTCCCGCAGCTCCGAAGCATCCGCCGCGTCCGCCTCCCCGGCGAAGTCTGTGATCTTCCCCGCGGCGACACCGTCCATCCACACATCAGTGTCGCCGAGACCGTCCAGCCATTCCAGACGCTTGGTCAGGTTCTTGAAGTGCGACCAGGTCGGGCCCTGCGCGGGCTTCTTCAGCCGGTTGAACAGCGTCGTCCCGTCGCTGTCGCGCTCCTCCAGCAGCTGCATGAGCCCCGCCCGCTGAGCGCCACTCATGCGGTCGTGGATGCCCGTACGGATCGAGGAGTTCACCTCGGTGCGGATCTTCGAGGCCATCTTGTCGAAGGTGGAGAACCCCGGCAGCTCCAGCCCGGCCTCCACCACCTTCTCCAGCGCGATGTTGATCAGGTCCGCCGGGCGGTTCTTCGCAGCGGCTTCCTTGCGGATCGACTGCTCAACGATCCCACGGGCCTTGGCTTGGTCGTAAGTCACGCCGGCCTGCTTGCGGACCAGACCACGGTGGTGCTTGGCGGTCCGCTCCGCCCGGTACACCGGCAGCGTGCCCTCCGGCAGCTCCACCGCCCGCCGCACGAAGTCCACCACCATCTCCGGGACATCCTCCAACGCCGGGAAACACCCCATACGCCGGTACGACTTCAGCATCAGCAGCAGCGCCAGCAGATGCTCATCGCAGTCCGTGGAATCGGCCGCCCACTCCAGCTCATCGCGGCTCGGCGAGAAGAACAGATGCAGCTCATGCGCGGTGATCAGCCGCTTGAACCGCGGATACGCGGTTCGTTCAATCGATGTCACAACCCACCCCAGGCCCCAGACGACGCTCGACATCACCACCAACGACACTGAGCCGAATGGGTGACGGGGGCCGGGCGCAGCGCGAGCTCACCGACGCGACTCAGGGGCGGCAAGTCCTCCTGTGCTACGGCCGACAAGGTCTCCGCGATGCTGTGCCGTTGGAACGGCGGGCTCCCCGCGAGGAGGTGGCAGAGCGTCGCCCCCACCGAGAACAGGTCGCCGCTCGGCGCCGGGCGCGCACCGAACAGCAGTTCAGGGGCGACGTAGTTCGCCGAGCCTGTCAGCCATGTCCCGTCATCGATGGTGTCATCGTCCCTCCGCTCCCTGGCGCGGATGCCGGGCAGCGGAACCCAACGCTCCTTGTTCTGAAGGACATTGGCGGGCCGAACATCCCCGTGAACGATCCCGACCTCGCGCATCGCCGCAAGCGCGTCCAGCAGCGCCTTCGCGAATTCCCAGACCATCTCGGCAGGCCACGGGCCATGCAGGTAGGGGTCGGCGAGAGACGGGCAGGGCACGAGCGCCCTGATGCACCACACCACACCGCGCGTCTCCACGACGTCGTACACCGGGACGAGGTTTGGATGGCCCTGCAGACGCGCGGCCGCGAGCGCCAGCCGCCGCACTCGTGCCGAATCCACCGAATCCACCTCCCCCAGCGCCTCGGCGGCTATCCGGACGTGCAGGGACTCGTCGATCGCCATCCGGACCTGCCCGTACCCCCGGACCCCAGCTGGCCCTCGAGTCGATACCGCCCGCCGAGCACCCGGCCCGGCCCCGTTCCCTGCTCCACGCCCCGACGTACCCATCGGCCCCCTCAGAAAGCCTCTCAGCTCCCGCCCGATCTGCCCGTCATCTGACGGTGAGCGCTCACCTCTCATGGTCCCGCCACGCTCGTCCATTGATCTTGGCGGGGTGCACTAGTCGCAGCTCACCACACACTGGTCGCCAGCCATGAACGTCCGAAGAACTCAAACTGCTCTCCCGGGCGACCCCACCCGGCAGCGGAACCTGGATCGTCCAGCTGGGCACCGCGACCGTCCGCGACCGGCGACAGCCGGATCGCGGACGGTTGACCGCTCACGAGTTCCCACTCCAGAGCTCCTCCAGATCCACGAACCCGCTCTCGCTCATGGCCGGAGTCGACGAACGCGTCGACCGCCGGGGCGGGCCTGGCAGACCTGGACGACCTCGTACAGCCCGGCGAGGGAGAACGTCCGGCGGGACTCCTCCAACGCGGCCGGCCACTCCTGCTCTGAGGCCGGGACCCACCGCGCGGCGCGGCGGTCGGCGCGCAGCTGCGCGAGCAGTTCGGTCGGAGCTCCCGGGGCCCCGGAGTCAGCTGCAATGACTCCGGGCGTCCTTGCTGTCAGCGCACGCGTTGTCCGACGAAGCGCTGCCGGGCCGCCACCCGGTAGGGCGGGCGGCCCGGCAGCGGGCCATTCGGTCAGCGACCGGGCGTCGTCTCCCGGGTGACCGCAGCCGGTACGAGGCCTGCGGGCTTGGCCCTGGTGTGGTTGCGTACCAGCAGGCAGGCGAGTGCTCCGGCCAGGACCACGGCGATCGGGAGGATCGCGGTGACGTGCATCGTGGTGATGAACGCGTCCGCGTACGTCTTGCCAGTGGCCAGCTCGGCAGCCAGCCGGCCCTGCAGCAGAGCACCGGCCGTCGCCGCGCCGATGACGGAACCGATCTGACGGATCGTGTTGTTCACGCCCGAAGCGGCGCCGGCCAGCCGGGGCTCGACATTCCGCATTGCCTCGGTGGACATCGGAGCGACCACGCAGCCGATTCCCAGGCCCGTGACCACGGTCGCCGGGATGAACGAGTACCAGGGGGTGGCCACCCCCGCGATCAGCACGATCGCCAGCATCCCGGTTGCGTACAGCGTCAGTCCGGCCATCAACAGGTATTTGCCGCCGATCCGGTCCGAGAGCCGTCCCGCGAACGGCCCGACGGCCATCGACACCAGCGAGGACGGGGCAAGCACCATTCCGGCCTTGATCGCGCTCATGTGCAGTACCGACTGCAGATAGAGGTTGAACGGCAGCACCAGTCCGATCATGGCCATCGCCACCAGGGCGACCAGCACGGTCATGACGGTGAAATTGCGGTCACGGAAGAGCGCGAACGGCACCAGCGGCTCCTGGTCCTGCTTGCCGCGCTGGTTCAGCAGGAAGCCCGCGACGAGCATGGCTCCAGCGGCCAGCAGCGCCCAGATACCGGGGCCCCAGTGGTAGCGCTCGCCCTCCTGGAGGCCAAAGGCCAGACAGAACAGCGCCGCTGTGGCGATCAGTACGCCCATCACGTCGAAGCGGTGCTTGCGGCCGTGCCGGATGTCGGGGACGACCAGGAAGGTGAGGGCGAGCGCGGCCAGGCCGATGGGCACGTTCACCAGGAAGATCCAGCGCCAGCCGACCGTGGAGACCAGGATGCCGCCCAGGGTGGGGCCGGACAGGGTGGCAAGACCGGCGACCATGCCCCAGATCCCCATGGCGGCACCACGCCGCTGGGCTGGGAAGACCGAGACGATCAGGGTCATCGTCTGGGGCACGAGCAGGGCGGCGCCCAGCCCCTGGACAGCGCGGGCGGCGATCAGCAGGGCGGGGTCCGGGGCCATCCCGCACGCGACGCTGGCCAGGGTGAAGATCACCAGCCCCGCGGCGAAGAGATTGCGCGGCCCGAACAGGTCACCGAGGCGGCCGGCGGTGATCAGCAGCACCGCCAAGACCAGTGCGTAGCCGCTGACCACCCAGAGCGTCTGGTCGAGCGAGGCACCGAGCCCGTCGATCATCTCCGGGATCGCGATGTTCACGATCGTCAGATCCAGCAGGGTCATGAAGAACCCGAGGGAGAGCGTCACCAGGACAGCCCACGGGTTTGCGTGCCATTTCCGCACGGGATCCACCCCTTCGCCCGGCCCCGGAACCTCCGGGGCCCACCATGACAATATTCAATCGAACTCGATACATCAAGATAGATGTATCGAGTTGGATGTATCGTGGTGGCATGAATGGAGTTGAGCTGTTCCTGTTGGGGCGAACCCTGATGAAGATCGGCGAAGAGGCCATGCCGGAGCCGGAGGGCGGTAGCGGGCGCCACCCCGGTACCGTCCGGTCCGTGCTGATCGCGGTAAGCGACATTGCCGCCCATCCGGACAGTGCCGTCGGCGAGATCGCCGCACGCACCGGCCTGCCGCAGAGTCAGGTATCCACCGCCGTCGCTCGCCTCAAGGAGACGGGCGCGGTCACGACAGCACCCGACCCCGCGGACCGTCGCCGCCTCCTGGTCCGACAGTCCCCCGACCTCTCGGACCGAGTGGCGCAGGTCCGGGCAACCACGATCGACGACGCACTTGCCAAGGCGCTCGGCGCCGACTGGCCGAAACGGATTCAGGAAGTCACCGATGCCCTTGCCGTACTCGCCCGACACCTGACTCCGCAGGCGCTGGCCAACCTGCGCCCATAGGTGGGCGAGGATTGGTCGGGCGCCCGTCGGCGACTGGCTGGTGGCATCATCAGCCAATCGCGCTCATCGGGCCTTCGTGCGGATCTCCGCCCTTCCAGGAGGCCTGGAGGCCAGTCCTGGCGCCACCGCACCCCTGAAACGGCGCCAACGGCGTAGGTCGTCGGGCGATCGGCGGCCCACCTTGGTCGGATACTCTCCGACGTCCTAGCTAGCGCACGGTCGGAACAACACCTCTTCACCAGTAAGAGGCGGTGCATACCGGCACCACCTACCCGATCAGGCCGAGCCAGTGGCGGTACGCCGAGGCGAAGGGTTCGACGCCATCACCACCGCGACGGCCCGCCTCCATCAACCACTCGCAGGTCTGTCGGGCCTTGCCGATGACGCCATCGGGGTAGCCGTAGCGCACTTGGTGTTCGGCAAACTCATCCTCGTCCTCAACACAGGCCTCGCCGCCATGAGGCCGCACGACATCGAGATCGAGGTCCACCGCGCGCAGGACGGTCCCGTCCGTGTTCCACTCGGGCACCGTGCACACGTCGCAGTACATCTCGGGGCCCGGGTCCGCACAGAACGTGGCTGTCCACCACTCACCGCGCGGGACCAACATCACGTACGCGAACCGGGTTGTCCAGCCGCCCGTGGCCGAACTGACGGAGACGCCCTGTGCCGTGCCCAGCCACACGCCGTGCTCGTCCTCACCGAGCCGGATGGCAGTCCACTGTGCGCTCAGGCTGCCGTCGTACTTCCGGATGTCGACCAGCACGGAAGTGCTCTCTGCAGTCATGCCAAGACGCTAACCCGACGGCGCCAACCAGGAGGCCGCCTCAAAGCTGGCTTCATGGGACGGCTGGTGGAAGTGGTTTCACTGCGGCATTGCCGACGGAGCCCGTTCCTCATCTCATGAGCCGTCCCACTCATGCCCGAACACGTCCCTGGACCGACACTCAGTTGCGCGGCTCTGCCACCAGTCACAGGACACAGATCAGCGGTTGCAACATAGCTTCTGAACCGCCGGAACAGCGCACATCTCAAACGATGCCTCTTCACCAGTACCGCTCAAGACGATCGGCTGCTGCCTGGAGTGCCACGACGGCACCCCCGCTGACCCGAGCAGCTACACCGCTCCCCCAGCCACGCACCACCCGGCCGCGTGAACGGATCCCGCCTCGGCCGCACAGGCCGGGGGCGGGACCACCGGGTGACCGCACCACCGGCAAAGAGCCGACCGCCCGCTCCCCTTCCACCCGTATCGAGATCAGGAGAACTCCAGCATGCATCGTCCCGCCACCCTCGCCGCCCTGCTCGGCCTGACCCGCGCAGCGAGCGCCCTCGGGGATTACTGGAGTTAACACGGCGAAGGTCGTGTCCACCCTCGTCGGTGTCTCACTACTGGAAGGAGTTACGTGCGCCGTGCTCAGGCGGAGCACTGATGACGTGTCTCGCTTGGCGAGTACGGCTTTTTGGCCCGAAGTGAATTCGTGCGGGTGACAGAGGTGGGCGGTTGCATGACGCACCGGGCGCGCTGACTGATCGGAGTATGCCGCCGATATGATCATGACCATGACGGCATCGGAACCGACCATTCTCGCGACCTCTGGGGGACACCGCGCCGGAGGGCGCACCAGGGTGACGTTTGATTCCTTAGTGCATCACGCGGTTGATCTCTCGGGAGTCCACGGCCGCCGGCCACGCATCATGTATGTCGGCACCGCGATCGGAGATGCCGAGCACTTCACGACCCGCATGAGCGAGGCCGCACGGGTAGCCGGGTTCGACTTGACGCCGCTTCACCTGTTCCCCATGCCCAACATGGAGGATGTCGAAGGTGCGGTGCTCGATCAAGACGTCGTCTGGGTCATGGGTGGATCGGTAGCCAATCTGCTGGCGGTGTGGAGAGTCCACGGCCTGGACCGCATCATGCGCCGAGCCTGGAAGGCCGGCGTCGTGCTCAGTGGGGTCAGTGCGGGGTCGATCTGCTGGTTCCAGGGGGGCGCGACCGATTCGTTCGGACCGGAGCTGCGCCCGATCACGAACGCTCTTTCATTCCTGCCCTATGGCAATGGCGTGCATTATGACTCGGACGCGGGTCGGCGTCCGCTGATCCATCAGCTTGTCGCGGACGGGAACCTGCCAACGGCTCACTGCACAGATGACGGAGTCGGTCTGGTCTACCGGGGAACGGAACTGGTTGAAGCGGTGGCAGAGGTTCCGGGGAAGGGTGCCTACTTGGTCATGCGCGAGGGTGACAGGGCGGTGGAGGAGCGCATCGAGCCCCGCAAGCTGCCCACCGTGTCACCTTAATCAAGCTGGCGGCGGAGCCGCTGGAGCTCGTCGTCCTTGGCGGCCAGGACGGACAGAAGGAGCCGGTTCCGTTCCTTGAGCTCGTTGAATTCCGTGTGAGTGTGGGCGAGTTTGCTGGTGAGCCGCTGATTGAGTTCGCGCAACCGGGTGATGCGGGCCTCGCGAGGATCGGGCTGCTGGCCCGCCGCCCAGGCGGTTGGCCGCCGCTTTTCGAATTCGTCCTTGAGGTGGCCCGAGGTCCGGTGGAGGGACCTGCGGGAGATACCCGCCTCGCGGGCGAGCGTCTTGACGTCGCAGGCGCCGCCGGGCGGGATCTGCCCAGTCAGCAGCCTGTCGATGGCCGCGCGGATGCGCCGCTCGATCTGGTCTCGCTGCAGCTCCCACGACGAGGACTCCAGCCGCTCGTCCAACGGCCCCGACAGCCGACGGTCCGCGTACGTACCGAGCGCGGCCACCAGATCCTGCCGTGCACCGAACACTGCGACACGGTGCCGCCGCAGATGCACCAGCCAGTCCCGGGCCGCCAGCGCGTACGCCCGCCACGAGTTCGGCGACGGAGCCCCGCTCGATGGCAGCGTGCGCAGCCAGGCGTTCACCGCCCGCGTCGCCCGCGTCGCCCGCGGGCCGTCCTCGTCCTCGAATACGAAGTCGTCGTCGAACAGCACCGGCATTCGCTCGGGAATCAACGGCTCGCCACCAAGCCCCCAGGACTGCCAGCCCTCGGCAGAGAAGAAGTGCACCAACACGCGCCGGGACGGTAGGCCCGCGACACGGGCCTCATCAACTGCTAACGCCACGACCGATCAACGGGAGTTGAGGAGTGTGAGACACGCCCGGGCCGCTGATCACGTCGCTGCTGCTGGTATTGGCGGGACCGGGTGCGATCGTGGTGATGGGGGGGGCTTCCTTGCCGGTGGCGCGGGGTTGCTCTTCTCCACAACGAGGGCTTCCCGGAACTGGAGCCCCCTGCGGACCTTCGCCCGGTATGACGGCGTCCGTAAGAACGGTGGTCTGGCCGTCTTGCTGATGATCGCGGCAGGGGCGGGACATTCAGCCGGTATTGTCGCCGTCGCTGTACCTGCCACCGCTCTGTCACTGGGCACCGCTGCGGACAGCGGAGTTCTGATCGCGATGATGTCGGCCGGGGGAAACATCACAGGGCTGGTTTTCGGAGCCCGTCCGTGGCGCTGGTCACCGGCCCGCCTGCTGCTTGCGGCCCTGGCAGGTTGGTCTTTGGCGGTCGGCATGGCAGCGTGGGCCGCGAGCAGCCCTGCACTGCTGTTCCCGGCTCCGTTCCTGGTAGGTATGTGCGGTGGCCCGTCCGCCATCGCTTCCTCGGCGCTGTTGGACACACTGGCTTCCCGGGCCGCGCTGACCAGGTCGTACACCCTGATGGTGAGCGTCTGGCTGGTGGGCGGCGCGCTGGGTAATGCGGTGGGCGGAGCCATCACGGAGAGCCTTGGACACCGGCAGGCATTTGCGCTCAGCGCCTGCCGGCTCGCTGCCCTTCTGGCCGTGGGAACACTGTTTCGCCGCACTCTTGAGACCGCCCCCGATGCCCTGGAGACGGACAGGCGTCCCTGAAACGCTGCGATGCTGCCCGGTGTGAACCACCCGAGATAGGGGCTCCTCAGCACGGTGCGGGTGTGGGGAGCCGAGGTGAGCAGGTCTGGGGAGACCCTGAGCACGGGGTGGGGAATTTCAAAGAGTCTCATCACCCCGGCGACGGCGAGGGCCTGGCCGCCAGACGCCTTGATCTGCGTGGCGACCTCGTCGAGCTTCTCGACGCGCCGACCTACGAGCGTGACCGCAGCGCCGCGGGCGGCCAGCAGCCGAGCCGTCGCCGCGCCCACGCCGCTTCCGGCGCCCGTGACGAGCGCTACCTTGCCGGTGAACTGGGTCATGACCGGGACTTCGATTCTTGCCCGCGGGTGGGGAGTTCGACCGGGTCCTGGTCGAAGTCGGCAGACCGGCTCACCGCTTCCCAGGTGGCCGCCTCGTCCAGCTGGCGGCGGGAGTAGTCCTGTGCCATCTGCACGGCTCCGGCGCCGATGATCAGGTGGGTGGGCGGGGTGGGGTGCTTGACGACGCGGACGAGGATCTCGCCGGCCCGCTTCGGGTCGCCCGGGGCGGTGGCGCCGCTGAACCGTCGCGCCATCTCGCCGACCGTCGCGTCGTACTCGGGTGTGACGTCCCGGATCTGCATCGAGGCTCCGGCCCAGTCCGTGGCGAACCCGCCCGGCTCGACGACCAGGTACCCGATGCCGAACGGTGCGGTCTCGGCCGCCAGGACGCGGGTGAAGCCGTCCACGGCGAACTTCGCGGCCTGGTAGGAACCGAGACCGGGGGTGCCGCCGACGCGGCCGCCGATGGAGGAGAACTGCACGATCGTGCCGCCTCCTTGGGCGCGCAGGACCGGCAGTGCCGCGGTCGAGACGTTGTAGACGCCCCAGAAGTTGGTGTCGAACTGGCGGCGGAAGTCGTCCTCGGGCGTGGTCTCGATCGCCGAGGCGTTGGCGTACCCGGCGTTGTTGACGACCACATCGATCCTGCCGAACCGGTCGACTGCCGCCTGGAGGCCGGCCACGGCGGCCGGTCTGTCGGTGACGTCGAGGGCGACGGGCAGACCGCGATCACCGTACTGCCCAACGAGGTCGTGGAGCTGCTCGGGCTTGCACGCGGTGGCGACGACGTTGTCGCCGGCCTCAAGGGCGGCGATCGCGAGGTTGCGGCCGAAGCCGCGTGAGGAGCCGGTGATGAACCAGGTGTGGGTGTGTGTACTCACACTTCTACCGAAACACGGTTGCATTATTAATGCAACTCGGTTTCGGTAACTCTGCGTGTCATTACTTGCTATCGCAACGCCGTTGCGGCGTTACCGCAACCTAGTTTCGTTATGATGAGAGCCATGACCAGAGCTGATTTCCTGCGAGCCCGCAGCCCCGAGGCCAAGGCCGCCCGGGAGGCCGAGATCCTCGCCGCGGCGGCACGCCTCGCCACGGCGAAGGGAGTGCGGGAGGTGACCGTGACCGCCATCGCCGACGAGGTCGCCATGCACAAGTCCGCGATGCTGCGCTACTTCGAGACGCGCGAGGACATCTTCCTGCGTTTGGCCGGCACCGCCTGGCACGACTGGTCGGTCGAGGTGCGCAGCCGGCTCGATGCGATTGCCCCCTGTCCCGACGCCGAGACCAAGAAGTGGGAGGAAACCGCCCGCTCGATCTCCGCCACGCTAGCCGGGACGCTGGTGGCGCGGCCGCTGTTCTGCGACCTGCTGGCGCACACCCCCCTGAACCTGGAGCGCAATGTCTCCACCGACACCGTCCGGACGTTCAAGAAGGGCGCCTTCGCCGAGGGCGATTCCATCGCCGACACGCTCTGCGCGCTCACCCCGCTCGACGCGAACCAGGCGCGGGCCGTCGTGACGACCGCCACCTCGATGGCCGGAGCGCTGTGGCAAATGGCCGCCCCCGGCACACAACTGCGTGCCTTCTACGAGACCGACCCCGAACTATCCCACTCCATCGTGGACGTCGAACCCAGGCTGACCGACATCCTGAGCGCACTGCTCACCGGCTACGCCACCCGCTCGACCCGCACCGGAGGACGGTGATGGGCCGCCTCCTGCTGGAGGCCTTCACTCGCCGGGAACATGGCCACGCCAAGGAAGAGGAAATGGCCAGGCTCCTGAGACAGGCACGCGGCCATGGCCCTGGGACGGCCCAAGTGCCGGGTGGGCGCACGAGCCGCACGTCGGTCTCGCGCTCCCGCTGAGGCCCTCCACGGTGCTAGGGCGCGTATCGTGTTGTGATCAAGAGGTGGCCTGCGTGAGGTCTCTGATCCAGATCATCGAGGCACGTAAGTAGAGGCCAGCCAGGTAGCTT
>NZ_JBHVWS010000029.1:0-112139 GCF_042882185.1 Streptomyces sp. NPDC058239 | reverse complement strand
CAACGTCCCCAGATCAGTACTCGACCCACGCGACTTCGACGACAGCGTCGAAAGAACCTGCGCCCCCATGTCGAACTTCATCCAGTCCCCCTGCCAAGCCAATCGAATCGTCTAGGGGGCCATGCCTATCAACTCCGCGATCACGGATGCAATCGCAGGGAACTCCTGTGACACACGCGTGACAGCCGGACGGGGTGTGAGGTGCCGGGCCACATCATGGGAGACGATCTCGTTCGGTCCGTCCTCGGGAAAGGTTCTCCATGTCCGATCACGCCTACGGAAACCGCGGTTCTCTGCTCGCGGTGAGCGACCTTCACGTCGGGATGGCGGACAATCGCCCCATCGTCGAGTCCCTGAGGCCGGATTCGGACGAGGACTGGGTCATCGTCGCCGGTGATGTCGCGGAGAAGGCCGAGGACGTGGAGTGGGCGCTGCGGCTGCTCGCGGGCCGGTACGCCCGGGTGATCTGGACCCCCGGGAACCATGAGCTGTGGACGACCAAGCACGACCCGGTCCAACTGCGGGGCCGGGAGCGCTACGAGTATCTGGTCGAGCTGTGCCGGAGCCTCGGGGTGTCCACTCCGGAGGACCCGTATCCGCTGTGGCCCGGCCCCGAAGGGCCGGTGGCCGTCGCGCCCGTGTTCCAGCTGTACGACTACAGCTTCCGGGCGCCGGGCACGACGACCAAGGAGGAGTCCCTGGCGTACGCGCACGAGACGGGGGTGGTGTGCACCGACGAGTTCCTGCTGCACCCCGACCCGTATCCGAGCCGTGACGCCTGGTGCCGTGCGCGAGTTGCGGAGACAGAGCGGCGTCTCGCCGCGCACGATCCGGAGATTCCGCTGGTCATCGCCAGTCACTGGCCCCTGGTCCGCGAGCCGATGGCCGTCCTGACGTATCCCCAGTTCGCCCAGTGGTGCGGCACGGAACTCACTGCCGACTGGCACCGGCGCTTCAATGTGGCGGCCACGGTCTACGGCCATCTGCACATCCCCCGCACGACCTGGTACGACGGGGTGCGCTTCGAGGAGGTCTCCATCGGTTACCCAAGGGAATGGCGCAAGCGGGGCCACCCCAAGGGGCTCCTGAGGAGGATCCTCCCGTACGACGACGGCGTCACCGGGCCGGGTCCGGTCGGCGATGGCCCAGCACGTTGATCACCCGGCCGTTGGGGTCGCGGACGAAGAAGCGGCGTACCCCCCATTCCTCGTCGTGCAACGGGTACACGATCTCCGCGCCGTCCTCCTGCATGGCGGTGTAGGCCGCGTCCACGTCCTCCACCTCCATGCTCATGTCCGGGGTGACCGGGGCGGTTGCGTCTGCCTCCATGATGCTGATCTGGGCCGAGGGACGGGAGGGAGAGGCGAGCGTCATGATCCAGCCGTGGTTCATTACCTCCTGGAGGCCCAGCAAGCCGTAGAACTCCGCGTTCCGTTGCATGGCGGCGGCGGTGGTGGCGTCGGCGTCGGAGTCCGATTCGGCACCGGGGCCGGTGTTGGTCCGAATGTTGGGGACGATCCTGCGGACGGACATCGACAACTCCTGTCTCGGGACTGACGCTGTGCCACCCGGCCCCGTCGCGGATCAGATGACCGGTGGCCGTCCCAGTTTCGTCATCCGCCACACCGTGCGCCACCGCATGGGCTGTCGCCGCCCGCACGGCGTACGGACCCCCTCGGCGAAGCCGCCGGCCCAGGCGCGCAGCCCCGTCGCCGACCGGGTGCGGGCCACGGTCAGGAGGGTCCAGGTGCCCAGGTAGGCCGGGACCAGGGGAAGGGGAAGATTGCGGCGGGCCAGCCAGACCCGGTTGCGGGCCGTCATCCGGTAGTAGACGGAGTGCCTGGCCGGGGAGGTCTTGGGGTGCTGGAGCAGCAGATCGGGCTCGTACAGGATCTTCCAGCCCGCGTCGAGCGCCCGCCAGGACAGGTCCGTCTCCTCGTGCGTGAAGAAGAACTCCGCGGGCCAGGGCCCCGTCTGGGCGAGCATCTTCATGGAGAGTGCGTGGCCGCCGCCCAGGAACGCGGTGACCGGGCCGCGCCGCATCGGGTCGGCGGCGCGCAGGCGCGGGACGTGGCGACGCTGGGTCTCGCCGTGCTCGTCGGCGATCCGGAAACCGACGATGCCGAGCCGTGGGTCGGCGGCGTACAGCTCCTGGACCTTGCGGAACACCCCGCCGTCGACCAGGAGCCCGTCGTCGTCGAGCTCGATGACGACATCCACATCGCCGAACTCCGCCAGCTTGCGCAGGGCGACGTTGCGGCCACCGGGGCAGCCCAGGTTCTCGTCGAGTTCGATCGCCGTCACACCGCCGGACAGGTCGGACAGACCGGGAAACGCGGTGAAGTCCGGGAGCGGTGAGCCGTTGCCCACGACGACGAGCCGGGCCGGCCGGACGTCCTGTCCGGCCACCGAGGCCAGCAGGGCCTCGACCTGCTGCGGGCGATCACCCATGGTGACGACGGATACGGCGATGCGCGGTTGGGACACGGTCGGCACTCCTGGTCTCGCTGCGGTGCCCGCGATCGTAGCCGCAACCTGTCGTCTCCCGATGTTCAGCCACCCGTTGCCGCCGTGCCATGCCCTGTGATTCTTCGTCAGGGTGTGACGCCGGGGGGTTCGTCGCCGGTGGGTGGGGCGGCCCGCCTGCCGATCGACGAGCCGAGGGACGTCCATGAGGTCAGAAGGGCACCGTGACACCCGCCGCAGGACCTTCGGCGAGGTGGCCGAGGCGTACGACGCCGGCCGCTCCGGGCACGCGGAGCCGATGACGGCCGCCGAGGTGCTCGCGTACGCGGGGCTGGGGGACCGTGCGGCTGTGGAGGTCGGTGCGGGCACCGGCAAGGCCGTGGTGCTGTTCGCCGCACTGGGGGTTTCGCCGGTGTGCGTCGAATCCGACACGCGCATGGCCGAGGTGCTGCGACGCCACACCGCCGGATGTACACCGGGTCACCGACGTCTTCCTCGCCCGCGCCCGCTGACCGGGCCCCACCGTCAGCCTGGTGCGCCGGCCTGGCTGGGGACTGATCCGAGGGTGCCGATCAGGCGCTCGCCCCGGTCCTCGGCCATGTCGAGCGTAGCCAGCACGGCAGGGGTCGAGATGCTCGGCAGTACGTAGTGCAGAAGAATTGAAATCCGTCGCCCCAAGTCCTCGCGCTTGCACAGGGCTTGAGACATCACCTGAATGCCGGAGAAGGAACCCGCCAGCATCTCGGCGGTCTCGCGGGGGTCGACGTGCGGCAGGAGTTCGCCCTGGTTCTTCGCGGCGGTCAGCAGATGTTCGAGCCGGTCTATCCAGGCACGGAACGGGGTGCCCCGGTCGAGGCCTTCCACCGCCTGGTCCATGGCCAGCCCGACGCTGGCGCGTACCAGTGGCTCATGCCGGAGCCGGTGGGCGAGCAGCATGCCCTGATCGACCAATTCCTGAAGCTTTGTCAGCTGGGCGGGAAGCGGGTCGCTGTCCAGCTGTACGTCCATCACTCCGAGTGCCAGGTCTTCCTTCGAGGTGAAATGGAAGTAGAGCGCACCCTTTGTCACTCCGGCCCGCGCAAGAATTTCACTGATCGTGGCGCTGCTGTAACCGCGTTCGTCGAAGACGGCGGCGGCCGCCACCAGGATTGAC
The DNA here is from genome assembly GCF_042882185.1 of Streptomyces sp. NPDC058239. Lineage (NCBI taxonomy): Bacteria > Bacillati > Actinomycetota > Actinomycetes > Kitasatosporales > Streptomycetaceae > Streptomyces > Streptomyces sp. NPDC058239. The sequence continues at coordinate 108,520 of NZ_JBHVWS010000029.1, read as the reverse complement.
CGTCGAGTCTGGATCGCGCGCGCCTGCTGTGCCATCAGCTACGAGTCTCTCTCAGTCGTGGCGTGGTCAGCGCCACTGGGATAAGGCTGGATAGGAAAACCGGACTGTCAGTATCTTACTGCGAGGGCGGCCCGCCCTCCCGGTATGGATCCTCTGGGAGGAAAATTCATGGTTCAGCTCACCTCGCACAGCGCATCGGTGTCCGTCGAGGACGAAGGTGCCGCCGAATTCACCGAAATCCCCGAAAAGGGCGAGACGGCGTCGAGGGGCAGACATGGGGAGGCGGACTTCCCGAGACACCTGGTCCACCGGTCCGATGCCGAGGATGTCTTTCCCACCGGCTGGACCCCGCAGACCGACACCCAGTTCTCGGTATCGGCTCGTTGGCCGCATACGCACCGCTTCTTCGCCCCCGTGTCGGGCCGTTACCAGGACCCGCTGCTGATCGCGGAGACCATGCGGCAGACGACGATGCTCCTGGGGCATGCGGCGTTCGACGTCCCGGTCGGGGACCAGTTCGTGATGTGGGAGCTCGCGTACGTCTCCGAGCCCGATCGGCTGCTGCTGGGCGATGCGCCCTGGGACATCACGGTGGACGTGTCCTGTTCCCGGATCCGGCGGCGCGGCCGGAGCATCGGCTCCATGCATGTCGAGCTGCTCCTGCACCGGCTCGGCACCGTCCTCGCCAGAGGCGGAGGACGTATCAGCTGCACCTCGGCCAAGGTGTACGACAGGCTGCGGGGCGACCGGCAGGACGTGATCGGCGCCCCGATACCCCTCCTGCCCTCCGTCGCACCGGCCGAGGTGGGCAGGACCGATGAACGCGATGTGGTGCTGTCACCGGGGCCGCAGCGGAACGTCTGGCAGCTGCGGCTCGACACCGCACATCCGACATTGTTCGCCCGGCCCAACGACCATGTGCCGGGCATTCTGCTGCTGGAGGCGGCCCGTCAGGCGGCCGTCGCCGTCACCCCCGGCCATGACTTCCTCCCGGCATCGGTGAAGACCGACTTCCTCCGGTACGTGGAACTCGACCGTCCCTGCTGGATCGAGGCCCGGCCCGTCCCGGCCGGCGGACGCAACACGTCCGGGGTGCACGTCTCGGCGATCCAGGACGGCGAGCCGGTCTTCACCTGCACCCTCGGCTCCCCGAGCCGCCTGCACAGCACAGCGGGGAATCAGGGGAGCCGGCCGGACGACCGGCAGAATGACCCGTCATGACACTGCGCATACTCATCACCGGCGCGACCGGCTTCATCGGCAGCCATGTGGTGGCCGCGGCCCGGGCCACCCCCGGTGTCCGGCTGCGGCTGATGACCCACCGGACAGCCCTCACCGCATCGGCAACGGCAGGCGCCGGGCCCGGCATCGAGACGGTGTACGGAGACCTCGCCGACCCCGCAACGCTGCGCGGCAGCTGTGAGGGCATCGACGCGGTGATCCACTGCGCCTCATGGATCGGCGGCGACGAACCGACCGCCCGGTCCATAAATGATCAAGGAACCCGTGCCCTGGCCGAAGAGGCGGCCCGCTGCGGAGTCACCCGGATCGTCCACCTGAGCACGGCATCCGTCTACGGCCGGGGCCCGTTCACCCGGCTGCGGCCCGGACAGGCGGAGCCGGCCCCGGCCTCGGTCACCAGCCTGACCCGCGCCGCCGCAGAACAGCACGTCCTGGCGGCCGGCGGCGTCGTCGTGCGCCCCCACATCGTGTACGGGGCCGGGGACCGATGGGCCGTGCCCGGCCTGGTCGCGCTCGTCCGGCAGCTCTCGGCCGGACTGGCCGGGTGCGAGGCACGGCACTCGATGATCGACGTACAGACGCTGGGGCGGGCGCTGCTGGGTGCGGCGCTGTCCCCGAAGGAGCCGGCCGGGGTCTACCACGTCAACCACCCGGAACCGGTGAGCTGTTCGCAGCTGCTGTCCACGGTCGTCGACGAGCTGCGGCTGCCCTGGGGAGCCACCGGCATCGATGTGGACACGGCCCGCGAGCGGCTCGCCGACGTCCCGTACGCACTGCACCACCTCGGCATGCTCGCCGTGGACCACTGGTTCACCGACGAGCGGGTCGGCCAGGACTTCGACTGGGAGCCGGGCGAAGGGTTCGCGACCGCGTTCGCCCGGCACGCGCCGTGGTACCGCCGGCACCTCGGCGGCTGACGGCGCCGCGGCGCCCTCTCGTCAGGCCTCGATCCGGGTACCCGTACCGCTCACCCGCACCCGCGCGTCACCTGCCCGCAGTTCGACCGTGAGCGTGCCGGGGCGGCCCATGTCCTCGCCCTGGTGAAGGGTGAGGACGGCGGTGTCCGGGACGAGGCCCAGGGCGCGCACATAGGCGCCGAAGGCGGCCGCCGCCGCGCCCGTGGCGGGGTCCTCCACCACACCGCCGACCGGGAACGGGTCGCGGACGTGGAAGACGTCCGGCGCGGCCCGCCATACCAGCTGCAGGGTCGTCAGGTCCAGCCGGTGCATCAGGGCTTCGAGGCGCGCGAAGTCGTAACCGAGGTCGGCAAGCCGCTCACGGGTCGCGGCGGCCAGCACCAGGTGGCGGGCGCCCGCGAAGGCGATCCGGGGCGGCAGGGCGGGGTCGAGATCGGCGGCCGGCCAGTCCAGGGCGGCGAGCGCCTCCGTCAGATCGTCCGGGGTGATGTCCGTGACGTCCGGTTCGACGCTGGTGAGCGTGGCGCGGAGTTCGCCGCCCTCCTGGGTGACGGTGACCGGGACCGTGCCCGCACGGGTGCTGAACACCAGATCGCCGGGGCCGTCGCGCTCGGCGAGTGCGAGGGCCGTCGCCACGGTGGCGTGGCCGCAGAACGGGACTTCGGCCTTCGGGCTGAAGTAGCGGATCGTGTATCCCCGGGCGGCCGACGGCCCATCGTCGCCCGGCTCGTCCCGACCGGTCAGAAAGGCCGATTCGCTGTAACCCAGCTCCGCCGCGACGGCGAGCATCGCCGCATCGTCGAGACCGGTCGCATCAAGGACGACACCTGCCGGATTGCCGCCCTCCGGGTCGGCGGAGAAGGCGGTGTAGCGCAGGATCTCGGTATCTGAGTTCTGGTTCATGTCGCAGGCCAACCCTGCCGCGACCCGGGGCATTCCCGCTCCGGCAGGCCGGATGGTGCCCCGAGCCGCGGTTGCCCGGCTCAGTGGCAGTTCTTGGTGCCCTTGCTCGACTTCGTCCAGGAGCAGGAGTCCTGGAGCTTGCCGTTCGGCTTGATCAGCCGGGCCTTGTCACCGGTGTTGTTCCAGACGTACGAACCGCGGTTCCAGTAGACGTGGCCCGAGGCGTTCCTGCCCTTGCCCGTGTGGACCTTGACGGTCTTGCCCGCGCCGATGGTGTAGCTGCCGAAGGTGTACGTGTACCCGGTGTTGTCCTTCAGCCTGTAGCCCTTGAGCTGAAGCTTGGACTTGCCGTTGTTGTGGATGTCCACCCACTCGGCGTTGAGGGACGTGTTGGTGCGGGTGTCCTTGCCGGGGCTGTCGTACTGGATCTTGCCGAGGTGCAGCCCGCCCTGGTGCGAGGCGGCCGAGGCCGGGGCGGTGACGATCAGCGAACCGGCCAGGGCGGTGGCGGCGGCCAGGGCGAGCGGCGCGGTGGTGCGTATGTGCATGCTGTGATCCCTGTGTGGAGTTCCGGTGAAGAACTGTGATCATAAGGGCAGCGCACACCGACCCGAAGGGTAGGTGTGTCTTCCGGTCGGGGTGTGGTCATTCGGGTGGCAATCGCCCACGCCGGGCGGCCGGTTCGGGCGGTCCCGTCAGCCGCGGCCCACGTACGGCATCGCCGTCGCCAGGACCGTCGCGAACTGCATGTTCGCCTCCAGGGGCAGCTCCGCCATATGGAGCACCGTCCGGGCCACGTCCGCCGCCGCCATCACCGACTCCACCGCCAGTTCACCATTGGCCTGAAGGGTGCCGGTCTGCATCCGCTCCGTCATGTCCGTGGCGGCGTTGCCGATGTCGATCTGCCCGCAGGCGATCCGGTATGGACGGCCGTCCAGGGACAGTGATTTCGTCAGGCCCGTCATGGCGTGCTTGGTCGCGGTGTAGGCGACCGAATGCGGGCGTGGTGCGTGGGCGGAGACCGAGCCGTTGTTGATGATCCGGCCGCCCTGCGGATCCTGCGCCTTCATCAGCCGGTACGCCGCCTGCGCGCAGAGGAACGCGCCCGTCACATTCACGTCCACCACCGAGCGCCAGTCCTGAACGGACAGGTCCTCGACCGGGACGGAACGCGGGCCGAACGTACCCGCGTTGTTGAAGAGCAGATCGAGTCGTCCGAAGCACTCCCGTGCCGAGGAGAAGAGCGCGTCCACGTCCTCGGGGCGTGACACATCGGCGGGGACGGTGATCACCCGGGCGTTCTCCCCGGCCAGCGCGGCGGTCTCGGCGAGGGGTTCCGGGCGCCGGCCCGCGAGCGCCACCGACCAGCCGGCGCCGGCCAGGGCGAGAGCCACCGCGCGGCCGATTCCGGATCCCGCGCCCGTCACGACCGCCGTCTTCGGGCCGGAGTTCAACAGTTTGTTGCTCATGGCGCCGCAGCGTACGCCTTCCCGTTCCGCGGGTCGTGTGGGGCCACACGGGGTCAAGACGGCGTATGCGGCGGCGGGTTCACGTCTCGGAGGGCCGGTATTGATGATCATGGCCTCCGTCGCTTATGCGCACTTTGTCGTGGGCATCCATTCCCGTCGTACTCCTCATCCGCGCGACGCCCGAGCGACGCGAACACGACAGCCGCTCGATGCGCCGGCCCGGTGCACTTGCCGAGTACACCACCAGCCAGGGGAGGGACAGATGACGCACTCATCGCACCAGCAGGAGATGCGCGACGCCGCCAGGCATGTCGGACGCCGCCGCTTCCTCACCGCCACCGGCGCAGCTGCCGCGCTGGCCTTCTCGGTCAATCTGCCGGCCGCGGGCACCGCGAGCGCCGCCGAGCTGGACGGCCGGAGGATCGGCGAGGACCCGTTCACCCTCGGCGTCGCCTCGGGCGACCCGCAGCCCGGCTCGGTCCTGCTGTGGACGAGACTCGCACCCAGCCCGTACGAGACCGGCAGCGGACTTCCCCAGTCCCGTGTTGAGGTGAGCTGGGAACTCGCCCACGACGAGCGCTTCTCCCGCATCGTCCAGCGAGGGTCGGTCACCGCCCACCCGGAGTTCAACCACAGCGTCCACGTAGAGGTCAGGGGTCTCGAAGCGGACCACGTCTTCTACTACCGCTTCCGCACCGGTACGTGGATCAGCCCCGCCGGCCGGACCCGCACCGCGCCCGCCCCCGACGCACGCAACAGCGCGCTGAGCCTGGCCGCGGTCTCCTGCCAGGCCTACCACGACGGTTACTTCACCGCGTACAAGCACCTCGCCCAGGAGGACGTCGATGTCGTCTTCCACCTCGGCGACTACCTCTACGAGTACGCCGTCAACGCGACCGGCGGAGCCCGTAACCACACCGACCGCAAGCTCCCCGCCCATTTCAACCGGGAGACGGTCACGCTGGAGGACTACCGGCTGCGGTACGGCCTCTACAAGTCCGACCCCGATCTGCGCGCCGCTCATGCCGCGCACCCCTTCGTCGTCACCTGGGACGACCACGAGACCGAGAACAACTACGCGGGCGACATCCCCGAGAACGGCGTACCGCCGGAGGAATTCCTGCTGCGGCGCGCCGCCGCCTACCGCGCGTACTGGGAGAATCAGCCGCTGCGCACCCCGCAGCGGCCGACCGGCCCGGACATGAAGCTCTACCGGCGCCTGCAGTTCGGAAGCCTTGCCCAGTTCGACATCCTCGACACCCGTCAGTACCGCAGCGACCAGGCCTACGGCGACGGCTGGCACAAGCCCGGACCGGAGTCCGAGGACCCCTCGCGCACCCTGACCGGCGCCACCCAGGAACGCTGGCTGCTCGACGGATGGCACGCCTCACGGGCCACCTGGAACGTCGTACCGCAGCAGGTCACCTTTGCTCAGCGGCGCGATGTCCCCACCGACGCCTATCTGCTCTCCATGGACGCGTGGGACGGCTACCCCGCCTCCCGGGACCGGATTCTGAAGGGGGCCGGGGCCGCCGGGATCGACAACCTGATGGTGCTGACCGGCGATGTGCACGTCGGCTACGGCTTCGACCTGAAGAAGGACTTCGACGACCCGTCGTCCCGCACCGTCGGCACGGAGATCGTCGCCACATCCATCACGAGCGGCAAGGACGGTACGGACAAGCCGGCCGGCTGGGACAACCAGATGCGGGCCAACCCGCACATGAAGTTCTTCAACGGCCGCCGCGGATACGCGGTCATCACGCTGGGCCGGAAGCAGGCGCGCGCCGACTACCGCACGGTGCCGGCCGTCACCACGCCCGGTGCGCCCGTGACGACGGCCGGATCGTTCGTCACGGAGGTGGGGAACCAGGGCCTCACGCCCGCGTAGGACCGACCGGCAAAAAAAGGGGGTGGGAGAAGGAGCGGGGCAGGGTGCGGGCCCGGCCCCGCGACGCCGCCCTCCATCTGCCAGTCCGTCCGGGGCCCTTCGGGGACGGGCCCCGGTCAGACGAGGCCGTCGGCCGGGTAGCGGACGCCGATGCGGTCACGTACCGCGTCGAGCGTCCGCATCACGGCAAGGGAACCGTCCAGCGGCACCAGCGGCGACTCCGTCTCGCCCGCCCGCAGCGCCCGCGCAACCTCGGCCTGCTCGAACTGCATCCCGCGCAGCCCCTCGCCCGCCGCCCCCGCGGTGAACTCCTCCGGCTCGTGCCCCTCGCGGTGCAGCACGAACCGTTCCGGGTAGAAGAAGCCGCGCGGGAAGTCGATCCGCCCCTTCGTGCCCGTGACCGAGGCGGTCAGCGGCGTGTCCGCGACGATCGAACAGTTCAGCAGTGCCGAGGCGTTCGCCTCCGACCAGCCCAGCAGCATCGCGGTGTGCAGATCGACGCCCTCGGGGGAGAGCAGTGCGTCGGCCTGCACCCGGTCCGGCTCGCCCAGCAGCAGATGCGCGAACGACACCGGATAGACCCCGAGGTCCAGCAGCGCGCCGCCGCCCAGCGACGGGTCGCGCAGCCGGTGTTCGGGGCCGAAAGGACCCGCGAGCCCGAAGTCGGCCTGCACGGTACGGATATCGCCGATGGCGCCGTCCCGCACCAGCTCCGTCATGCGCCGGATGACCGGGTTGCAGTACGTCCACATGGCCTCCATCAGGAAGAGGCCGCGGTCCCGGGCGAGCTTCACCAGCTCGTCCGCCTCCCGCGCGTTGAGCGTGAACGCCTTCTCGCACAGCACGTGCTTTCCGGCCTCCAGACAGAGCGCGGCCGCCTCCCGGTGCGCCGAGTGCGGTGTCGCGACGTACACCACATCGACCTCGTCGTCGGCGGCGAGATCGGCCCAGCTGCCGTACGCCCGGGGTATCCCGAACCGCTGCGCGAACGCCTTCGCCGCGGCGTCCGTACGGGATGCGACGGCCACCACCTCCGCGTCCGGCATCGACCGCAGGTCCTCGGTGAACGTCGCGGCAATACCGCCGGTCGCCAGCACGCCCCAACGCACAGCCCTGCTCTTGCCTGTCATGCCTGCTCCCCAAAAAGGTCTCGACCAGTCCGGCTGAGCTGAGAGCATAGAGGCGGATTCAACGACATGGAGATGAGAATGCCGGAGAGCGGCGCAAGCCGGGCCCAGCAGGAACGTACACACATATCGACCACCCAGGCCGTGGCCGCGGAGTCCGCGGCCACCGGCACACCTCCCGGAAATCCCGCCGCCACCGACGCGGCCCGGCGCACCGGACTTCTCGTCACCCTGGTCCTCGGCGGCCTCACCGCACTGCCGCCGCTCTCCATGGACATGTACCTCCCGGCCCTGCCCGCGGTCACCGAGTCCCTGCACGCCCCCGCCGCGACCGTGCAGCTCACCCTCACCGCCTGCCTCACCGGCATGGCGCTCGGTCAGGTCGTCGTCGGACCGATGAGCGACCGGTGGGGGAGGCGCAGGCCACTGCTCCTCGGCATGATCATCTATGTCGTCGCCACCGCGATCTGCGTCTTCGCCCCCACCACGGAACTCCTCATCGGCTTCCGCCTCCTGCAGGGCCTGGCCGGCGCGGCGGGGATCGTCATCGCCCGTGCCGTGGTGCGCGACATGTACGACGGCGTGGAGATGGCCAGGTTCTTCTCCACCCTGATGCTGATCTCCGGCGTCGCACCGATCGTCGCACCGTTGATCGGCGGACAGGTGCTGCGGTTCACCGACTGGCGGGGGATCTTCGCCGTCCTCACCGTCGTCGGCGTGGTGCTCACTCTGGTCGTCTGGAAGTGGCTGTACGAGACCCTGCCGCCGCACGAACGGCACACCGGCGGCATCGGCGACGCGCTGCGCACCATGCGCGGGCTGCTCGCCGACCGGGTCTTCACCGGATACATGATCGCGGGCAGCCTCGCCTTCGCCGCCCTCTTCTCGTACGTGAGCGCCTCGCCGTTCGTCGTGCAGGAGATCTACGGGGCCTCGCCGCAGACGTTCAGCCTGCTCTTCGGCATCAACTCGGTCGGCCTGATCGTCGTGGGCCAGATCAACGGCAAGGTGCTGGTCGGCCGGATCAGCCTGGACAAGGCGCTCGCCTTCGGGCTCTCGGTCATCGTGCTGGCCGCGGCCGCGCTGCTGCTGATGACGTCCGGGGTCTTCGGGCACGTGGGCCTGGTCCCGGTCGCGGCCGGGCTCTTCGTGCTGATGTCGGCGATGGGGCTCGCGATGCCCAACACCAACGCGCAGGCCCTGATGCGTACGAAGCACGCCGCCGGGTCCGCCTCCGCACTGCTCGGTACGTCGTCGTTCCTGATAGGCGCCATCGCCTCGCCGCTCGTCGGGATCGCGGGCGAGGGGACGGCCGTTCCGATGGCTGTCGTGCAGTTGGTGTGCGCGGTGGGTGCGATGGCCTGCTTCCTGGGGCTGTGCCGGCCCTGGCAGCGGGCTTCGTAGCGGGGGCCGGGTTCAGCCCCAGGTCTTGCCACTGATCAGGTCCGGTCCGAGGTGGCGGGAGACGACGGAGACGATCGCCGGTACCGCGCCTTCTCCCGACGCGTGCTTGAAGGTGTGGACCACGCAGGTCTGCACCGGGTGCATCGGCCCGCCGGGCCATCCGCCGTCGTCGGCGTACAAGGGCCGGTGCTGGGGGCGCGCCAGGGCGAAGCAGACGAGCATCGTGCGGTGGTCCTCGTACCGGAAGTAGTCGGTGATCCTCCGGTTGCCGAAGTCCATGCGGTCGAAAGCGACGGCGATGTCCTCGCTGCCGTACGGGGCCGCCCGGAGGGCCGGCAGTACATCGAGGACCGCGTCGCCGGCGGCGAGCAGCCGGGCCTCTTCGTGGGAGTCGCCCCAGGGCGGCGGGTCGTCGTCCCGCATGCCTTCCGGGTACTCCTCGGAACGCAGCACCGTGCCGACGGGAGGCCGGTCCCAGCGTGCCTGCCCGCTGACGCTTCCCCAGTTGAGGCAGGCGTTGGCACAGAGTTTCCCCGCGACGAGTGCCCACGGCGTCCGGACCAGACGCTCACGCGCCAGCTCGACCACGAAGCGACCGAAGGCCTCGGGCGGCAGCAGAGTCGGCTTCGTGGGCGCTATGAAGGCGTCGGTCCAGATTCCCATGCCCTGTTGTAACAGCGGGGTCCGGTGCGGAGCGAGCGGGTTTCCGCGGGCCCGGTCGGAGCGAGTGGTACGCCTAGTTCTCGCTCGGGTAGCCGATCAGATGCGGGCGGTCCTTCTCGTCCGTCCAGCGGAACAGGCCGACGCCGTCCGACGTCACCGCGCCCGGAACCCGCTGATTCGAGGGCAGGGCGCCCGTCGTGCCGCTCCTGATCGCCACCGCGACGGGGGTGCCGCCGCCGGCCAGCACGTCGGCCGCGTTGCGTGCGTTCGCCGCGCCGTACGCGATGCCCTCGTCGTTCACGGACGCGAGCGTCAGCGGCTTCGTGCCGTCGGTCCCCTCGAAGCAGAACCCCCGCTTCGTCAACAGGTCGAAGGCGAGCGGCCCGGCCACCAGGAAGTTGCCCGAGGGGGCGGCGACCAGCTGCGGGTACTGGCCCGGCTTGATTGCAGGCTTGCTGCACTCCACCGAGGCGAGGGGCTTGCCCGTCTCCATGTCCTGCACCGTCCACAGGTCATGGGTGGCGGCGCGCTTCGCCCCCTTCGCGAGCTGCCACTTCGCCAGCAGCAGGCCCGGGATCACCGATGTCGGGATTCCGCTGAGCCGGTCGGTGCCCTTGGGGGCGACATTGCGGCTGAACCAGCCGCCCTGCACCCAGAATTCCTTGGCCCCGCTGACCAGCAGACCCTTCTTCGTCAGCCCGCGCACCTCGGTGAGCTGCTTGCAGGTCTTGCAGCCCTTCGGGTACTTGAGCGCGGGGGCGGTGATCTCCGACACCCGGCCGGTCACCGGGTCGACCACCGCGCTGTTCGTCCGGCCGTCGCTGATGAGGATGCCGGGGCCGGTGGCGGTGACCGTCGGCACGGAGCCCCACGGCACCTCGATGCGCCGCCGGGAGCCGTCCTCCACGTCGTAGACATCCAGCGAGACGATCGTGTCGGCAGGAGTCAGCGCGTTCTCACCGACCTTCCCGTACGCCCACGTCACGAAGTACTCGTGGTCGTCCACGGTGACCGGGAGGAGCCTCGGGAAGTGCTGCGGGGACGGGGGCCGCCAGCTCTCCCCGTGCCAGCCGGCCTCCCCGGTCTCCGAGTCGATGGTCCGCAGCTGGTACTTGGTGTCCGAGACCCGCACGAGATAGGCGAGGCTGCCCGTCGTCCGGGAGAGCGCGTAGTCGGGCGAGGTGCCGATGAGCTCCCAGCCGCGCTCGGTGGCGAACACGGAGGGAACGGTGAGCTGTGTCACCGGGGCCGCGCTCGCCTTGACCTGCTTCTTCGGCTTGTCGGAGCTCTTCTCGCCGCTGCCGCAGGTGGCCAGCAGAAGAAGCATGGCAAGCACGAGCACTCCGCCGACCAGAACCAGGCGCACGATCTTCTGTCTCATGGTTTCCCTCGATGGGCGATCCCGACCTCGCGCCGGTCAGCGTAGCAACTTGCGCAGGTGTCGCGGCAGTTCGCATGCACTGCTGTTCGCTGCGGGTGCCTGGTCGGAAGCGAGTCGGCCGCCTTTGCCTACAATTCGTCGGTGAACGCCACCATCCCCACCGCGGAAGCCCTGCGCGCGGCGCTGGCCGGACTGCTCGACGGGCTGCCGCCCAAGCAGGCCGCCCAGGCCGTCGACCGGCTCATCGCCAACTACCGCGGGACCACCCCCACGGACGCCCCGGTGCTACGCGACCGTTCCGACGTCGCCGCGTACGCCGCGTACCGGATGCCCGCGACCTTCGAAGCCGTACGGTCCGCGCTCGCCGCATTCCAGGAGGCCGCCCCGGACTGGGTGCCCGCCACGCACACCGACATCGGCGGCGGCACCGGAGCGGCGAGCTGGGCCGTGGCGGGGGCCTGGGAGGGGCCGAGGACGACCGTCCTGGACTGGGCCGAGCCCGCACTCGCCCTCGGCCGGGAGCTGGCCGCGATCTCCGGCATCCCCGCTCTGCGCACTGCCGAGTGGCGCCGGGCCCGGATCGGCACCGGCCTCGAACTCGCCCCCACGGACCTGATCACCGTCTCCTACGTACTCAAGGAGCTGACGGCGGACGCCCGCGCCGGCCTCGTCGACACCGCGGCGGCCGCCGCACAGGCGGTCCTGGTCGTCGAGCCGGGCACCCCCGACGGCTACGCCCGGATCATCGAGGCCCGCGACCGGCTGATCGCCGCCGGGCTGAAGGTCGCCGCGCCCTGCCCGCACGACGACGCCTGCCCCATCGAGCCGGGCACGGACTGGTGCCACTTCTCGGCCCGGGTCAGCCGCTCCTCGCTGCACCGGCAGGTCAAGGGCGGCTCGCTGCCGTACGAGGACGAGAAGTTCAGCTATGTCGTGGCGACCCGCTTCCGGACGGAACCCGTCCGCGCGCGGGTCACTCGCAAGCCGCAGATCCGCAAGGGGCAGGTGCTGCTGGATCTGTGCACCCGTGACGAGGCCCTGCAGCGCTCCACGGTCACCAAGCGGCACGGCGAGCTGTACCGGGCCGCCCGGGACATCGCGTGGGGCGACGAGTGGCCGCCGCACGACGCGGGTGAGTCCGGTGCCTGAGAGCGGCTGACGCCCCCGGCTGCCGGACCCCCGGCTACCCGCGCAGCTCCTGCGTGCAGCACTTCACGCTGCCGCCGCCCTTCAGCAGCTCGCCCAGATCCATCGGCACCGGCTCGAAGCCGCGTGCCCGCAACGGATCGAAGAGCCCCGTGGCGGCCTGCGGCAGCAGCACGTGGAGCCCGTCGCTCACCGCGTTCAGGCCGAGCGCCGCCGCATCCGCCTCCTCGGCGATCAGTGCGTCGGGGAAGAGCCGCGCCAGCACCGACCGGCTGCCCGGCGAGAAGGCGCCCGGGTAGTACATGATCTCGTCGCCCGCGTCGTCGAGCACGGACAGAGCCGTGTCCAGGTGGTAGTAGCGCGGGTCGACCAGATCGAGCCCGACCACCGGGCGCCCGAAGAACTCCTGCGCCTCGTCGTGCGAGAGGGGACTGGACCGGAAGCCCCGCCCGGCCAGGATGTACGAGGCGGTGACCGCGAAGTCGCCCTCGCCCTCGTTGACGTGGGCCGGTTCATGGATCTCGGTGAAGCCGTTGTCCCGGAACCACTCGCGATGGGCCCCGGCCTCCTCGTACCGCTCCTGGTACGCGAACCGGGCGCCGAGCACCCGGCCGTCGATGACGGTGGCGCCGTTGGCGGCGAAGACCATGTCGGGCAGCTCGGGGCGGGGGGTGAGCAGCTCCACGGTGTGTCCGAGGGCGCGGTAGCGGTCGCGCAGGTCCTCCCACTGGGTCTGGGCCAGGGGGAGATCCACGGGCTTGCTGGGGTCCATCCATGGGTTGATGGAGTACGTCACCCTGAAGTGGGCCGGGGCGCACATCAGGTAACGGCGGGGTGTGGCTTCACGAGGCAAAGAAGGCTCCTCACGAAAAGCAGGGGTCACCTGCCGGGGGACTTCGCACGGGTGTGTGCGTGAGCCCATGGTCCGCTCTCCGGAGCCTGCGCGCAGTGATCCGATCGGGTGATTTCGCACGGTGATGAGACGACACGTATCGACTCGTGCCGCTGCTAGATTTGCCGCATGCTAGAGAACCGGCCACCTGACTCCAGTCGCCGCAGCGAGCGCTCGCGCCGTGCGATCTACGACGCGGCGCTCGGCCTGGTCGGTGAGGTGGGCTACCCGAGGACCACCGTCGAGGCCATCGCCGCGCGGGCCGGCGTCGGGAAGCAGACGATCTACCGGTGGTGGCCCTCCAAGGCGGCCGTCCTACTGGAGGCCTTCGTCGCTCTCGGTGACCGGGCCGCCGAGGGGAACGGCGCGGGTGACGTGCAGGGGCTCCCGGACACCGGTGATCTCGCGGCCGACCTCAAAGTCGTTCTGCGGGCCACTGTCGACGAGCTGACCGACCCCGCCTTCGAGGCGCCGACCAGGGCGCTGGCCGCCGAGGGGATCGTCGACCCGCAGCTCGGCGCCGAATTCGTCCAGAAGCTGCTCGATCCTTCACTCCGGCTGTACGTCGCACGGCTGCGCGCCGCCCAGGAGGCGGGTCAGGTGCGCGCCGACATCGTCCCGCGGATCGCCCTGGAACTTCTCGTGGGCCCGCTCACCCACCGTTGGCTGCTGCGCACCCTCCCGCTCACCCATGAGTACGCGGACGCGATCGTCGACTACACCTTGCGCGGGCTGGCACACCCCTGAGACGCACCCGTCATTTCATGACAAGAAGCGGCATAGTGCCCAGTTCATGGCGTCGCCACCCGTACCCCGCTTCGGGACTCTGGCCACCCGAGGCGCAGGATGGTGGGACCATGGGCAGGGGCAACGCTGAGGTAAGGGGATAGATGGGCGCCGATTTCGGCCGTTATCGCGGCTCAGAGAGCAAATTTTCCCAATGGCTCCGCCGCCGACCCAAACCGCAGCAGAGCGAGGCCGACGACACCGCCCGGGAGGCGCTGCTCCTGGCTGTCGCCGAAGCCGGAATGCCGATCGCGCCCGCCGCCCATCCGGTCGGCTACCGATGTTCGTGCGAACGCATCGGCTGTCCCACCCCCGCCCGGCACCCCATCTCCTTCGCCTGGCAGACGCAGTCCACCACCGACCGCGCCCAGATCGAGCGCTGGGCCCGCAGCCAGACGCAGGCCAACTTCATCACTGCGACCGGCATGATCCACGACGTTCTCGACGTGCCGCTGTCCGCGGGCAGCCAGGCACTGGAACGGCTTCTCGCCGCAGGCATCGAGGTCGGCCCCGTCGCCAGGTCCGGCGACGACCGGATGCTCTTCTTCACCGCCACCCGCGGTACGCCCGAGGACGAGGACGAGTGGTGGCCGTGCGAGCTGGACTGCCACCCCGAGACCATGGACGAGCATCCGGGACTGCGGTGGCACTGCCGCGGCAGCTATGTACTCCTGCCGCCGGCCAGACTGCCCGGTGAGCTGGATGTGCAGTGGGTGCGGGGGCCGGAGAACCCGCTGCCCGATCCGCTGACGCTGCTGGAGACGCTCACCGATTCGTGTGCTCAGTACGCGGACGCGGCGGACCAGAGCGATCTGGACCACGACTCGGTGGCGTGGCCGCTGAGCCGTTAGCGCAGTGGCCGGGGTCGTCCGGCGGCCGCTTTGTCCTGAAACGCCGGACGGGCTCGACGACATCCTCAATCGCCGGACGGGCTTGATCCTGCCCCGGTTACGACCCCTTCGCCGCCGTCAGGCCCGGCAGCCGGTTCAGCATGACCACCTTGTCGTCCCCGGCGCCCTTCTTCGGAACGAACACCAGCTGGCTGGAGACCCGCTCCTTGGTGAGGGTGGACTTCACCTCACCGGTCAGCAGCGCCTCCACATCCGCGTTGAGCGGCGGACGCAGACCCTTTGCCGCGGTCTGCCGTTCGAAGTGCTTGCTGCTGAAGAAGACCAGCGCCCCGCCGTCGTCCGTCTTCAGGCCGAGCGGGGCGAACGTACCGCTGTCCAGCGGCTGGTCGATGTACTGGTACGAGAAGCCCGCCCGACGGGTGGTGCGGCGCGCTTCCCGCCAGCCCGAAGTGGTGGTGCCGGGAGCGAAGACGTCCGGGGTGCCCTTCTGCAGGTACTCCGTGTACTGGCTGCCCAAGTCCTCCGGTGACACGGCCAGTTCGGCGCTGTCCGAGGCCACCGGCTCGACCAGGCCGTCGCCGTCCTTCGTGAAGCCCGGCAGCTGGGACGGCGTGACGACCGACAGATAGGAGGCCTTCCACCCCGCGTCCGGACCGGACTTGACGAAGACGAGCAGCCAGCGGGTGTCCAGCTTCCCGCTGTCCTCGTCGCGGTTGGAGTCGGTGTCCGCGAGGAACCACCGCGGCCAGCCGGCCTTCTTCGGGACGAGGTACCTGGCGTCGGTCAGCTCCAACGGCGTGTGGTTCGCGTTGCCGTCCGGATTGTTCTTCTGCCGTGCCTTCAGCCCGGCCTGATTGATCGCGCCGAGCGGGCCCGTGACCCGGTCCGCGTCCAGAGCCGGGTCGTAGGCCTTGTCCGCCGCGTTGTACGCGGTGGTGAAGGCCTTCAGGGCCTGTGCGGCCTCAGACCTGGTTGCTGTCGGCACCACTTCCAGCTCGCCGTGCACCGTCACGCACCCGCTCGCCGTCATGGACAGCACCGTCGCCGTCGCGAGCCCCGTCGCCAGCCGAATCGGCCTCAGGCTTCTCATCCGTTGCTTTCTGCGCCTTCTGATCCGTCGCCCCCACTGACCGTCCGAACCCTACCGGGGCGAGGAACAGCGCGAGAGTGGGGATCAGATACAGCGCCCACACCGTGATCTGAAGAACGGTCGGGTCGGGCTGGAAGTTGAACGTGCCCTTCAGCAGCGTGCCGTACCAGCTGTCCGGCGGAATCGTGGCGCTGATGTCGAACGCCCGGTTGTGGATACCGCCCAGGAACTCGGCTTCCTGCAGGTCATGGACGCCGTACGCGAGCACGCCCGCGGCGACGACCACCAGCATGCCGCCGGTCCAGGTGAAGAACTTCGCCAGATTGATCCTCAGCGCACCGCGGTAGAACAGCCAGCCCAGTACGACGGCGGCCGCGATGCCGAGGAAGGCGCCGATCATCGGGTGCCAGCCGTCGTCCGCCGCATGCACCGCACGCCACACGAACAGCGAGGTCTCCAGGCCCTCCCGGCCCACCGCGAGGAGCGCCGTGGCGACCAGCGCGCCGGTGCCCATCGCGAGTGCCGCGTCGAGCTTGCCGTGCAGCTCCGTCTTCAGATGCCGCGCGGTGCGCCGCATCCAGAAGACCATCCAGGTGACCAGACCGACCGAGACGATCGACAGCGAACCGCCGAGCGCCTCCTGGGCCTTGAACGTCATCTCCTGCGAACCGAATTCGAGGCCGGCACCGAACGCCAGGCTGACGACGACCGCGATACCGACACCGATCCAGATCGGCACCAGTTTGTTCTTGTTGCCGGTCTTCACCAGATAGGCGATGAGGATGCAGACGACCAGACTGGCCTCAAGGCCTTCGCGCAGGCCGATCAGGAAGTTGCTGAACACGTTTCGGTTCTCCTTTTCTGCTTCGAGTCCCCAAGAGGCACCGGCAATCGGGGGGCGGCGCCCCCCGATTGCCGCTCCCTCTACGAGAACAGCGCCCGGCCCCACCAGTCGTCCTTGTCACGGACGCCCGGCGGGACGGCGAAGTGCGCCGAACCCACGTGCTGGATGTACTCGTTGAGTGCGTCGTGCGCCGCGAGGCGGCGCTGCAGCGGAATGAATGCCTTGCGGACATCGCGCTGATAGGCGAGGAAGAACAGCCCGGCGTCGAGCCGGCCCAGGCCGTCCGTACCGTCGGTGAAGGAGTAGCCGCGGCGCAGGATCGTCGCACCGTCGTTGCTGTCCGGGTGGGCGAGCCGCACATGCGCGGTCGGCAGCATCGCCTTCAGGAACGGCTCGTCGCGCTCCTTCGCCTTGCCGACCGGGGCGCCCTCGCCCTTGTCCCGGCCGAAGACGTCCTCCTGCTCCTGGAGCCCGGTCCGGTCCCAGGTCTCGATGTGCATGCGGATGCGCCGGGCCACCAGGTACGAACCCCCGGTCATCCAGCCCGCTTTGTCCTTCTCGCCCACCCACACATGCTTGTCGAGGGCCGCGGTGTCGGTACCGGAGATGTTCCGGGTGCCGTCCTTGAAGCCCATCATGTTGCGTGGGGTCTGGGCGTCGGGCGTCGTCGACGACGTCTTGCCGAAGCCCAGCTGGGACCAGCGGATCGCGGTGCGGCCCATGCCGATCCTGGCGAGGTTGCGGATGGCGTGCACCGCGACCTGCGGGTCGTCCGCACACGCCTGGACGCAGAGATCGCCGCCGCTGCGGGCCGTGTCGAGATTGTCACCGGGGAACTTCGGCAGATCGACGAGCGCCTCGGGACGCTTGTCCTCCAGGCCGAACCGGCCCTTGGCGAAGAGCGAGGGGCCGAAGCCGATGGTGAGCGTGAGCCGGGACGGCTTGAGCCCCAGCGCCTCGCCCGTGTCGTCCGGCGGGGCCTCCGCGAGACCGCCGTAGGCACCGTCGCCGACCGCGTGACCGGCCGTCATCCGCTCGGCCGCCCGCGTCCACTCCTTGAGCAGTGCGATCAGCTCGGCACGGTCCTTCGTCGTCACGTCGAACGCGGCGAAGTGCAGCCTGTCCTGTACGGCGGTGGCGATACCGGCCTGGTGCGGACCGTGGAACGGCACGGCCGCACCGCTGTCCGCGGCCGGCACGGCGTCGCTCTCCGTATGCACCGCGGCGACCGCGCCACCGGCCGCGACCGCGCCCAGTGCAAGACCGGCGCCGCCCCAGCCGAGCAGTGCCCGGCGGGACGGGGCACGGCCATCGGTCTCGGCGGCCGTTGCCACGGCGGCGTTCTGCGTTTTCTCCGACATCCCGAAGCCTCCCCGCTCGGTTACTTCGTCACCGCGGCGGCGAGCTTGGACAGCGGCTCGGCCAGCGCGTTGACGGCGTCCGAAAGCTCCTTGCGGTCCGCCTTGCCGACCTTCTCGTACGAGGTGAACTCGTAGGAGGTCTTGTCCTTGCGGTACTTGTCCAGCAGCGTGTTCAGCGCCGCGAACTGCTTGTCCAGGGACGCCGTCAGCGCCGGGTCGTTCTTCGACGCGATCGGCTTCAGCAGCTCGTAGGACTTCTCCGCGCCCTCGACGTTGCCCTTGAAGTCGATCAGGTCGGTGTGGCTGTAGCGCTCTTCCTCGCCGGTGACCTTGCCGGTCGCGACCTCGTCGAGGAGTTCCTTGGCGCCGTTGGCCATGGAGGTCGGGGTGATCTCCGCCGTGCCGACCCGCTTCTGCCAGTCGAGCAGGTCCTTGTAGAGGACCGGTGCGAGGGCCTTCTCCTCGGCGCCCAGCTTCTTGTCCTGCCACAGCGCCTTCTCCAGGCGGTGCCAGCCCGTCCACTTCTGGCCGCCCTCCAGGCCGTCCTCGCGGATGTCGACCTTCGGGTCGATGTCGCCGAAGGACTCGGCGACCGGCTCGGTGCGCTCCCAGCCGAGACGGGAGTCGGCGTAGACCTTCTTGGCGGCCTCGATGTCACCGGCGGCGACGGCGTCCGTGAAGGCCTTGGCCTTCGGCAGCGTCTCGTCGGCCTGGGCCTGGACGTACGTGCGGTAGGCGGCGACGGCCTTGTCCATCTCGGGGCTGCGCTTGGCCGCGTTGGCGCCGGTGACCTCGATCTTCTGCCGGATGCCGTTGCCCTTCATACCGGGCTTGCAGGCGATCTCGTACGAACCGGCCTTGATCTCGGCCGTGATGTTGGCCTTGGTGCCGGGGCCGATGTTCTCGCGCTCGGCGACGATGCGGTCGTCCGGGAACAGGACGTAGACCTCGGTGACCTTCGAGCCCTTGTTCTGCACGGCCAGTTCGATGTGGCCGGCCGGCAGCTTCTTCTTCGAGACCTCGCAGGAGTCGTCCTTCGCGACGACCTGTACGGCGCCGTCGCCCTTGCCGTCGCTCTTCTCGGCACAGCCCGTGACAGCGGTCAGGGCGGCCACGGTTGCGGCGGCGGTGACGACGGAGGAACGAACGGCTCGCATGCGGGCTCCACAAGAAGGAAGAAGGAGAAGAAGGAGAAGATCGGACAAAGACAGGTGAGGCGGACCTAACTTAACCGAGGCTTACCTGACCGATACCCCCTTGTGCAGTGATTCAGCTCTCATCCGCGTGATGCGGGAACAGGGGGATCACGGGCGGCCCATGGGCAGACCGTGGAATGGTCAAGCAATGGTCAAGCGGATCTTGTCGGTACGACGAGGGGCGCCCCGGTCCGCGGATGCGGGAACACCTCGACCGGCTGCCGGTAGACCTCGCCGAGCAGCTCGCCCGTGAACACCTCGGCGGGCGGGCCCGCCACCGCGATCCGCCCGTCGTGCAGCACGGCGGCCCGGTCCGCGTACGCCGCGGCCAGCCCCAGATCGTGCAGCACGACGACCACCGCGTCACCGGCGGCGGCCCGCTCCCGGCAGATCCGCAGCACCAGTTCCTGGTGGCGCAGATCGAGCGCGGCGGTCGGCTCGTCCAGCAGCAGCAGCGGGGCGCGCTGCGCCAGCACCCTGGCCAGCGCGACCCGGGCCCGTTCGCCGCCGGACAGCGCGGAGAAGGGGCGGCCGGCGAACTCGGTCACCTCGGTGGCCGTCATCGCCGCGACGACCGCCGGATCGTCCTCGTCCGCCCGCTCCGTCCCGGCCCACGGCGCCCGCCCCATCCGTACGACGTCCTCCACCGGGAACGGGAACGACAGCGCGGCGGACTGCGGCAGCACCGCGCGGCGCAGGGCCAGTTCGGGGGCCGACCAGTCGGTGACCGGGCGTCCGTCGATCCGTATCTCACCGCTCTCGACGGGCAGATCGGCGGCCAGCGCCGCCAACAGGGTCGATTTCCCGGCCCCGTTGGGCCCGACGAGCGCCAGCACCTCGCCCGCGTACGCGGTCAGTTCGATGGAGTCGAGTACCGGCCGCTGCCCCAGCCGCACCCGCAGCCCGCGCGCCTCGACGACGGGGGAGCCGGGGGAGACGGGAGCGGGCAGCTGCCGGCCCCGTACCCGGAACGGGTTCGTCAAGGCCCTCATGCCCAACCACCTTGCTTGCGACGGGTTCTGCGCAGCAGCCAGAAGAAGAACGGGCTGCCGAAGAGCGCGGTCAGCACGCCGAGCGGCAGCTCGGCGGGATCGGCGACGGTACGGGCCGCGAGATCGCCCGCCACCAGCACCAGGGCGCCGCCGAGCGCGCTGCCGGGGACGAGGAAGCGGTGCCCGGGACCGTTCGTCATCCGCAGCAGATGCGGAACCAGCAGCCCCACGAACGAGATGATCCCGGCGACCGCCACCGCGGCCGCGGTCAACAGCGCCACGACGAGGACGAGCGTGATCCGGAGCCGCTCGACATCGACCCCCAGATGCCGGGCGGGCCGCTCGCCCAGCGCGAGGAGGTCCAGCTTCCGGGCGTAGAACGGCGCGACGAGCAGCCCGAGCACCGCACAAGGCAGCACGGCGAGCACCTTGGGCCAGGTCGCCTGGGCCAGCGAACCCAGCTGCCAGAAGGTGATCTGCGAGATCTGCGCGTTGTCGGCGAAGAAGATGAACAGCCCGATCAGAGCACCCGCGAAGGCATTGACCGCGATCCCGGTGAGGATCAGCGTCACGACCTCGGTCCGCCCGCCCGACCGCGACAGCGCGTACACCAGCAGTACGGTCGCGAGCCCGGCGGCGAACGCGCAGGCGGCGATGGTCCAGTTGCCGAAGAAATTCAGCCCGAGCGCGATCGAGGCGACCGCGCCCACCGCCGCACCGGAGGAGATCCCGATCACCCCGGGCTCGGCGAGCGGATTGCCGAACACGCCCTGCATCAGGGCGCCCGCGCAGCCCAGCGACGCCCCGACGAGCAGGGCGAGGACGACCCTCGGCAGCCGTACGTTCCACAGCACGCTCTCAGCGACCCGGTCCAGCGCGGCTCCACCGAGACCGAGCCGGTGCTGGACGGAGCCGAGGACGTCGCCGAGCGGGATGCTGTACGCGCCGAGCCCGGCGGAGAGCAGAGCGCACACCACGAGAGCGGCGAGCAGCCCTGCGGTCAGGGCGAAGGGGGCGGAGCGCCGGGGC
Source organism: Streptomyces sp. NPDC058239 (assembly GCF_042882185.1). Taxonomy (NCBI): domain Bacteria; kingdom Bacillati; phylum Actinomycetota; class Actinomycetes; order Kitasatosporales; family Streptomycetaceae; genus Streptomyces; species Streptomyces sp. NPDC058239. The sequence goes on along the minus strand of NZ_JBHVWS010000029.1, from coordinate 87,336 downwards.
TTCGGTGCCGTCGGCGGCTGAGGCTCCGGCTTCATGGGAGTGCCCGGCCGGGTGCGTTCCTCGTACGAGGTGGTCACTTGCCCGCCCCGTCCTTCGGGTAGAGCTGCGCGATGAGTTCGCTCAGCACCCGGTCCGTGCGCGGCCCGTAGTTCAGCAGCACGCCGTCGTCGATGGAGACGATCCGCCGGTCCATCCCGGCCGGGGTCTCGGCGACGCCCGGGATCTTCACCAGACCGTCGACGCCGCCCACCGATTCGAGTCCCTTGCCCATCACCAGGATGGCGTCGGGGGCGGCCTTGGCGAGGGCCTCGCCGGTAATGGCGGTGAAGTCCTTCTTCAGCCCGGACGCCTTGCCCGCGTCGACGGCCCCCGCCGCTTCGAGGAGCGAACTCGCACCGGACTCCTGGCCGCCCAGCAGATATACGGAGGCCGAGCCGCGCAGATAGAGGAAGGCGACCCGAGGCTTCTTCTGCCCGTCCGCCGGGGCGGGCACGGACTTCTGTACGGCGTCGATACGCGACTGGGTGCGCGACTTCAGTTCGGTGCCCGATTCCGGCACTCCCAGGGCCGCCGCCACGGTGTCGATCCGGCGGCCGACGTCGGCGAGCTCCTTGGCCGGTTCGACGACGACGAGCGGAATGCCGGCATCCCGGATCTGGCCGATGGCCTCGGCGGGGCCGGTCGTGGTGTCCGCGAGGACGACGGTCGGCCTCAGCGACAGCACGCTCTCCGCCGAGACGTCATGGGCGCGGGTCACCACCGGGAGTTTCACCGCCTGTTCGAAGGTGGCGGTGATGTCACGGGCCACGACCTGCTTGCCGAGGCCGAGGGTGAAGACGATCTCGCTCAGGCCGCCGGTCAGCGGGACGATCCGGTCCGTCGAGGCGACGGTGGCCTCGGCGCCGTCCGCCGACTCCACCGTGACCGGCAGCTGCGGCTTCGGAGCGGTGGCCAGGGGCTCGACGCGGTCGGCCGCGGCGCTCCTGGAACCGGCGGCGGGAGCCCCCGTATCCGCATCGCCGCCGCAGCCCGTCAGAACGAGGGCCAGGGCGACGACGGCCGTCAGCGCACCCAGCGGTCCACGGGTCCTGACCGGCCCGCGCCCTGGCCGCCGGGCACCCGGGCCCGACGGGGCGAAGTCCTGCGAGAAGCGCACTGGGGCACCGTCCTGTCGTTCTGCGGTGAGCAGTTGGCAATGTTTTGCGAGCAATGCGATGGAAGGGGGTACCACCACAAGATCTACATAACTTAGGTTAGCCTTACCTGACTTTCTAGACCTCGGAGGGGTCCTCATGCTGCCGTCCAGACCTGCCCGCGCGTCAGGACCTGTCCGGGGGGGGGGGGGGGGGCCCCCCCCGGGAGGCGGGGGCGGGGCGGGGGGGGGGGGGGGACCGGGGGGGGGGGGGGGGCGGCGACCCGCCCCCCGCCCCCTCGTCCCCACCTGCCCGGCGTACGGTCGGGGCCCCGCCCCCAGCCGCCGGACAGGTCCTGGCTGTCGCGCTTCTCGCGGTGCTGCTGGGAGCCCTGCTCCCGGCCACCGCCGCGCAAGCGGCGAGCCGCACGGTGCAGGGCGGCAGACTGGACTGGGGCATCAAGTCCTCCTTCCAGAGCTACGTCACGGGCCCCGTCGCGAACGGAAGCTGGAGCCTGACCGGTGGTGCCGCCACGGTCGGCGGCAGTCAGTTCCGTTTCCACTCCGCCACCGGTTCCTACGACCCGGCGACCGGCGCCTTCAGCTCCGGCTTCTCGGGCGGGGTCCGCTTCATCGGCCACAAGAAGTCCGACGGCGGCTACGAACTGGACCTCACCATCAGTCGCCCCACCGTCCGCATCACGGGCGGCACCGGCACCGTCCATGCCGACATGGTCAGCAAGGACCGGGGGAGCGGCCGCGTCACCTCGGCCTCCCAGGTGCCACTCGCGACGCTCGGTCTGTCCGGGATCGACATGAAGGGCGGGTCCACCCCCATCGCCCTCAACAACGTCCCGGCAACACTGACTTCGCAGGGCGCGAAGGCGTTCGCCGGTTACTACACGGCAGGCACACCGCTCGACCCGGTCAGTCTCTCCGTGGACACCTCCGCCCCGGCGGGGAAGCCGGCCGTGTCCAAGTCCCCCGAGAAGCCGGCGGAGCCGAAGAAGGCCGAGCGGGCCGCGGGCCGCTTCGAGGACGCCGCCGTGGACTGGGGTGTGCGCCGGACCTTCCGCGAGTACGTCACGGGCTCCATCGGCAAGGGGAAGTGGACCCTCGCCGACGGCGCCCAGGACGGCGGAGCGCTCTTCCGCTTCCCGCACGGCAAGGGCACGTACGACCCGGAGAGGCAGACCCTGGACGCCGACTTCGCGGGCAGCGTCCGCTTCACGGGAGCCGCCGGACTCGATCTGAAACTGTCAGCGGTCGCGGTCCGGGTGAAGGCGGGCAAGGGCACGCTCTCGGCCGACGTCCTGAGCGACGGCGACCGGCGCAAGGCCGTCCCGCTCGTCACCTTCACCGCAAAGGACTTCACGGCGAAGGACGGTCTCGCCGTCCTCACCGAAGCCCCCGCCACCCTCACCGCCGACGGCGCCAAGGCGTTCGGCTCGCTCTACAGGGCGGGCACCGCAATGGACCCACTCTCGCTGGCCGTCGCCGTCGACGCCAAGGCCGAACTGCCCGCACTGCCCGACCTGGGCAGTGCTCCCGACCCGTCCGACCCGCCCGCGGAGAAGACCACCACCGCCGCGTCGGTGTCCGACTCCGACTCCGGTTCCCGCACCGGGCTGTATCTCGGCATCGGCGGTGCGGGCGTGCTCGCCGCCGCGGCAGGCGCGCTGTACCTCGCCCGTCGCCGCAGCACCCAGCAGAACAACTAGACCCGTCCCCCACCCCCGTTTCATTCCTGAGGAGACCACCGACCATGACAGCAACCCGCCGTCCCACAGCTCTCGCCGCCGCCGTCGCCACGGCAGCCGCCCTCGGCGCGACCGTGTTCGCCCTTCCGGCGCTCGCCGCCGACAGCACCGCCCCCGACGGGGCAGCCGCCGCGGCACCGAAGCTGGAGCTGAAGAACGGCACGCTGGAATGGGGCGTCAAGGAGTCCTTCCGCAAGTACCTCGCCTCGTCGTTCTCCGGCGGGAAGATCACTGTCAAGGACGGTGCCACACAGGCGCCCGACAACGGTGCGTTCACCTTCGTCAACGGCAAGGGCACCTACGACACGGCCACGCACGGCACCGACACCGCCTTCGAGGGCGGAGTCAACTTCTACGCCCACGGGGGCGTTCTCGACATCACGCTCTCGGACGTGAAGCTCGCCACGACCGGCACCGGCGGCGCGATCACCGTCGACGTCGCGACCCCGGAAGGCACCCGGAACGACGTGGCGTTCGCGGCTCTCGACCTGTCGGCGGTGAAGCCGGGCCAGGGTGCGGGCGGCGCGATGGTCTTCAAGGACATCCCGGCGACGCTCACGAAGGCGGGCTCCGAGGCGTTCAACGGCCAGTACAAGGAGGGTGACGCGCTCGACCCGGCCACGCTCTCGGTGAAGGCGGTCTCGGCCCCGAGCACCGAGCCCACCCAGAAGCCGACCACCGAACCGACCGGGAAGCCCACCACGAAGCCCACCGGGAAGCCGACCACCGAGCCGACCGGGAAGCCCACCTCGACCGCGTCCCCCTCGGCCACGGTCACCGACAGGCCGGCCGCCGCCGACCAGGGCGCGATCGTCGACGGCACTCTGGACTGGGGCGTCAAGAAGTCCTTCCGTACGTACGTCACGGGCCCGATCGCCCACGGCAAGGTCGAGACGACGGCCGGCGCCGGCACATCCGGCGACGGCTACCGATTCCCGGACGCCACGGGCCACTTCGACGCCGACAGGCAGACCCTCAACGCGGACTTCGACGGCAAGGTCCGCTTTCTGGGCCACGAGGAGAACGGCGCCTACACCCTCGACCTCTCCCTCACCGGCATGGAGATCCAGGTGAACGGGACGAAGGGCACTCTGATCGCGGACGTCTCCACCAAGGACCGCGAGACCAAGAAGGTCAGCACATACACCGGCCTGGCCGTCGCCGACCTGAAGCTGCCGACGGGCGAACTCGCCGCCAAGGACGGCGTGGTGACCCTCTCGGCCGTCCCGGCGACCCTCACCGCCGACGGCACCAAGGCTTTCGGCGGCATGTACCGGGCGGGCGAGCAGCTCGACTCGCTGACCGTCGCGGTCGCCCTCGACAAGGACGCCGCACTTCCGGGCGGCACGGGCGGCACCGGCTCCACGGGCCTGGCGGGAGGCTCCACGGCCACCGGCGGCGGCAGTGTGGGCGGCGGCTCGGTCGGTGGCTCGGGCTCCCTCGCCGCCACCGGCTCCGACGTCCCGGCCGGCGCCCTGATCGCCGCCTCGGGCATCGTCGTGGCGACCGGCGCCGGAGCCGTGATCGCCGCCCGCCGTCGCCGTAACGCCTGATCCGTCCGGACCGCCCGACGAAACCGCCCGGGTGACGGCCCAGTTGTACGGCCGTCACCCGGGCGGTGTTTGAATGCCCACGTGAGCGACAGCGACTTCGACGTACCCGCAGGCATCGACGTACTGCGCGTGTTCTGCGGCCCCGACGGCCGGCACGGCAACGCCCTGGGGGTCGTACGCGACGGGCGTACGTACCCCGACGAGGCGTCCCGGCAGGAACTGGCCCGCCGGCTCGGCTTCAGCGAGACCGTGTTCGTCGACGACCCCGAGCGTGGGCACGTCGACATCTACACCCCGGGACTCCGCCTCCCCTTTGCCGGGCATCCGCTCGTCGGCACCGCATGGCTGCTCGATCTGGAGATCCTGGAGCTGCCGGTCGGGGAGATCTTCGCCCGTCAGGACGGGGAGTTCACCTGGATCACCGCCCGCCCCGAGTGGGCGCCGCCACGCAAGCTGGAGCGGTACGCATCCGTCGCCGAGGTCGAGGCGCTGACCGGGCCGCCACCGGGCGAGGGCTGGCTGTACGTATGGGCCTGGGAGGACGAGGCGGCGGGCCGGGTCAGGGCGCGGGCGTTCCCGCGACGCGACGACGGGATCGTGGAGGACGAGGCGACGGGCGCGGCGGCCCTGCTGCTCAGCGACCGGCTCGGCCGCGCCCTCAACATCGCACAAGGACGCGGCTCCCAGATCCTCACAGCACCCGCGCCGGACGGCACGGTGGAGATCGGGGGCCGCGTCATGTTGGCTGTTCGTGGTTGACGCGAATCCGAGCCCGTCCGGCGGAAGATCGAGCCCGTCCGGAGCCTGAGGACAATGCGGCACGGCGGACCGGGCCGGCCGACCCCGGTGAACCTTTCCTGCCGCACCGCCACCGCGTCACGCGCTGAGCGGGAACACCTCGCCCAGCCCCCGGAACACCGCCGTGTTCAGTGCGAACGCACGCTTGCACTCGTCGACGATGCGCTGCTTCTCCAGGTCGTCCGCGTTCACCGCGTCCAGCAGTTCGCGGTAACCCCGCTTGAACGAGGCGGGGTTGGATATCTCCTCGAAGACATAGAACCGGACCCCGTCACCCTTGCGCGCGAAGCCCCAGGTCTTCTCCGCCCTGTCGCGGATGATCTGGCCGCCCGAGAGGTCGCCGAGATAGCGGGTGTAGTGGTGCGCGATGTAGCCGGAGGGCCAGGTGCGGGCGCACTCGGCGACCCGGGCGGCGTACGCGGCCGTGGCGGGCAGCGGCGCCAGGCCCTCGCGCCAGCCGGCACCCCGCAGGTGGGCCAGATCGCGCTCCAGTTCGGTGGTGCGCATCAGCTCGGGCTGTATGAACGGGCCGGCGACCGGATCGTTCCGCAGCGCCTGGGCCCCCTCTTCCAGTGCCCGGTACACGAACCACAGCTGCTCGGTGTAACGCGTGTAAGCGTCCACTCCGAGGCGTCCACCCAGCAGGTCGCTCATGAAGGTCGAGGTCTCCGCCTCGGTGTGCTGTTCGTGCGACGCGGTGCGGATGAGCGTCGAGAAGGGCGTGGCGGCGGCGGTTGCGTCCAAGGCGGGCCTCCGGGGGACCGAGGGCGGACGGGAAGTCCGGAAAGAAACAAGAGACAGAAACATCGGCAGCGACTGCGTACGGCAGTGGCTGTCGACATCCCCGATCTTGCTACTTAGGCTTACCTAAGTCAACAGCTTCCCGACGGGCTGTCGGTAAAAACGATACGCCCGGTTCCGCTTCTGCGCGGGCGCGGCGGACGCGGCGGGAGAGCAAGCGAAAGCGGCCGCCCGGGGGCGGCCGCTTTCGAAAGGGAGTTGTCTGCGTGTCTACGGGAGCGTCAGGATCTCGGCGCCCGTCTCCGTCACCACCAGCGTGTGCTCGAACTGAGCGGTGCGCTTGCGGTCCTTCGTCACCACGGTCCAGCCGTCGTCCCACATGTCGTAGTCATGGCTGCCCAGCGTCAGCATCGGCTCGATGGTGAAGGTCATCCCCGGCTGCATCACGGTGGTCGCGTGCGGGCTGTCGTAGTGCGGAATGATCAGGCCGGAGTGGAACGAGGAATTGATCCCGTGCCCGGTGAAGTCCCGCACCACCCCGTACCCGAAGCGCTTCGCGTACGACTCGATGACCCGCCCGATCACATTGACCTGCCGGCCCGGCCGGACCGCCTTGATGGCCCGGTTCAGCGACTCCTCGGTGCGCTCCACGAGCAGCCGGGACTCCTCGTCCACGTCGCCGCAGAGGTACGTGGCGTTGTTGTCGCCGTGCACACCGTTGATGTACGCCGTGACGTCGAGGTTCACGATGTCGCCGTCGCGCAGCACCGTGGAGTCCGGGATGCCGTGGCAGATCACCTCGTTGAGCGAGGAACAGAGCGACTTGGGAAATCCGCGGTAGCCGAGCGTCGACGGATAGGCGCCGTGATCGCACATGAACTCATGGGCGACCCGGTCGAGTTCGTCCGTCGTGACGCCCGGGGCGATGTGCTTCGCGGCCTCCGCCATCGCCTGCGCGGCGATCCGCCCCGCGATGCGCATGCGCTCGATGGTGCCGGCGTCCTGGATCTCCGGTCCGGTGTACGGGGTGGGGGCCGGCTTGCCCACGTATTCGGGGCGCCGGATGTTTCCGGGTACGGAACGGATGGGAGTGATCTCCCCGGGTACGAGCAGCGACTGGCCAGACATGTCAGCGAGTCTAACCAGCGTGCTTGGGGCAGCATGGCCCCGAGGGAAGGAGCCGATGATGGCCCTGTTCAAGAAGCGCACGGTCGGCAAGCCGGGCGAGTGGTACTACTGCCTGCAGCATCAGAAGGTCGAGGAGGGCCCCGAGTGCCCGGCCAAGGACCGTTTCGGGCCGTATGCCTCCCGCGAGGAGGCGGAGCACGCGATGCAGACGGCGCAGGAGCGGAATCTTGAGTGGGAGACGGATCCCAAGTGGCACGACCGGGACACGCCGCCCGACCCGGAGGCGTGACCGGGGGCCCCGGCCCGGGGCCCCCGCTCCTCAGACGCCGGAGGGGCTGGACTCTCTGGCCGTACGCCTGCGTACCGCGTCCTCGTCCGTCTCGGAGTCGTACGTCAGCAGCTTCGGCAGCGCTGCGGTGAGCAGCGCCACCGAGGCGACGCACGCCACACCCCCGCTCCAGATCGCGGAGCGGGTCCCCGTCCAGCCCGCCATCGCACCGGCCCGCACCTGACCCAGCTGCGGGCCGATGCTGTACGAGAGCACCTCGATGCCCGCCAGCCGGCCCCGCAGCTCCTCCGGGATGGTCTGGTTCCAGATCGTGGAGCGGCCCAGACCGCTGAGCATGTCCCCCGCGCCCGCCACCGCCAGGCAGACCAGCACCAGCCACACATTGCTGAACCATCCGGCCGCCGCGATCGCCAGCCCCCAGGCCGCCGCGCCGAACACGACGAACAGCCCGTGCCGCCGTACTCGTGACGTCCAGCCGCTGGTCAGGCCCAGGACCAGCGAGCCGACCGATTCCGCCGCGTACATCAGGCCCAGCGACCACTCGGCATCCAGCTCGTCCGCGAGGAACGGGAAGATCGCGTTCGGGAAGGCGAAGAACATCGCCGCCAGATCGACCGCGTACGTCCCCAGCAGCACCGGGCGGCTCCAGGCATACCTCGCCCCCTCGGCAATGCCGCGCAGCGACGGCTTCTGGCTGTCCGGGGCGGACGGCGCGGGCGTCAGTCGCAGACACAGGAGCACAGAGACGGTGAATGTGACCACCGTGACCGTGTATGCCGTGGCGTGCCCGGCGTAGGCCACCACCAGTCCTGCCACCGCCGGGCCGGTGATCGCGCCGAACTGCCAGCGCAGCGAGTTCAGTGCGGCGGCCGCGGTCAGCTGGTCGTGCGGCACGATCCGGGCCATCAGCGAATCCAGCGCGGGCCGCTGGAGCCCGGCGAGCGCGGAGACCCCGCCCGCGACCAGATAGAGCGGCCAGAGCATCGGGTCGGGCAGCGCGGCGTTCACCAGGAGTACGAGGGCGAGCAGCCCCAGTCCCGCCTCGGTGCCCAGGATCACCTTGCGGCGATCCGCGGAGTCCGCGAGCGCCCCGCCGTACAGACCGAAGACGACCAGCGGTACCAGCTCGACCGCACCCATCGCACCGACGGCCAGCGGCGAACCCGTCAGCTCCTTGATCTGGAGCGGCAGGGCGATCAGCGCCATGAAGCTGCCGAAGTAGGTCACCAGGCCCTGGATCCACAGCAGCCGGAAGTCGGCCGAGGAACGCAGGGGCGAGAGATCGGGCAGCAGAGCGGAGAGCCGGGCGGCCGGGGAGGGAGCTGAGGTCACGAGGGCACATGGTCCGGCGCCGAAGGTGCCCTCTGCAACAGATTTTGGCGGCGGCCGGGGTGGCCGGCCGCTCCCGCCGCGGCATCCGGGACTCTCACCACCGCGCCGGTGGTGGCGCCGTCAGCTGGTCGGCGAGCCGGGACAGCCGGTCCCGGAAGCGGCGGCCGCGCGGCGCGGGGGCGCTGTTCTCCCCGGCCGCGGCGCTCACCAGATGCTGCACGGTGTCCAGATCGACGTCGTCGTTTCCGGTCACCGCGAGCGTCTCGTGGGCGAGCCCCCGCACCTCCGGGTCGCCGTCGTCCAGCGAGAGCACCGTCGCCCCGGCCCGGCGGGCGTCGTGCACCCGCTCCAGCAGCCCGGCGCCGGGCCGCTTCGGGGCCACCAGGAGCAGCGTCTCGCCCCGCCCGGCCGCCTCGATCCTGCACAGACCGACGGCCAGATGTGCCGGATCGCCCGGTTCGACCCGGTGGCGTACCAGGGTGGGTGTCAGCTCGGGCAGCCCGGACCAGGTCGACTCGTCGACCAGATGGGCCGCCAGATGCCACGGCTCGTACACCGCGGTCCCCACCAGCAGCAGCCCGCCGCCGTGCGGGACGACGGACGACCTGAGCGCCCCGGCGAACCGCCGGGCCTTCGCGGGCCACTCGGTCCCGGCGAGCACTTCACGCAGCAGGGCGACGCGTACGGCATCCATGGCCCGGCATCATGCCCCAAGGCCCGGTCCCGCCACCGGCGAACAACGGCGGAACCATCCGAACGGGCCCCGCGGAGCGATCCGGATCGCTCCCGCCGACGACGGAGCGTTCCCCTCCATCGCGGGCAGTAGTGTCGAAGCCATGACTACGAATGACAGTGGCAGCGCACCCAAGCCCCCCGCCAAGGACCCCTGGGACCTCCCCGATGTGTCCGGGCTGACCGTCGGCGTGCTCGGCGGCACCGGACCGCAGGGCCGCGGGCTCGCCTACCGGTTCGCCCGCGCCGGGCAGAAGGTGATCATCGGCTCCCGCGCCACCGACCGCGCACAGAGCGCCGCCGACGAGCTGGGCCACGGCGTCGAGGGCGCCGACAACGCCGAGTGTGCCCGGCGCAGCGACGTCGTGATCGTCGCCGTGCCGTGGGACGGCCACGCCAAGACCCTGGAGTCGCTGCGCGACGAGCTCGCGGGCAAGCTCGTCATCGACTGCGTCAACCCGCTCGGCTTCGACAAGAAGGGCGCCTACGCCCTGAAGCCCGAGGAGGGCAGCGCCGCCGAGCAGGCCGCCGCCCTGCTGCCGGAGTCCCGGGTCACCGCCGCCTTCCACCACCTCTCGGCGGTGCTTCTTCAGGACGAAGCCATCGAGGAGATCGACACCGATGTGCTGGTGCTGGGCGAGGCCCGCGCCGACACCGACCTGGTACAGGCGCTGGCGGGCCGGATTCCCGGCATGCGCGGCGTCTTCGCCGGGCGGCTGCGCAACGCCCACCAGGTCGAGTCGCTGGTCGCCAACCTGATCTCGGTCAACCGCCGCTACAAGGCGCACGCGGGTCTGCGTACCACCGACGTCTGAGCCGGACACGGTTGCGGCGCACCCTGCGGCGAGCGGAAAGGGGCATGGGGGACACTGGACGGGACCGTGCATCACCCCGGACAGGAGCCGCCCCCCATGCCCCGCCTCGCTCTCTACGCCATCGCCGTCTGCGTCCTGGCCGTCGTCGCGGCCGTGATCTCGTTCGCCCAGGGCAGCTGGCTCGGGATCGTCTGGGTGCTGCTGGCCGGGCTCTCGTCCAATATGGCGTGGTTCTACCTGCGCAGGCAGCGTGCACAGGCCGCCGGTTAGAGATTGAGCGCGCAGACCGGATCGGCTGTTCGCCAGAAGCGGTAGGCGTCGAAACCGCAGTACGTCGTGAACTCGCTGATACCCAGCGCCCGCAGCAGGGCGTGGATCGCGTCGAAGAACGCGTGGTTGACCTCGGGGATCCACAGGATGCCGAAGACCGCGATCAGCCCGAACGGGGCGAACGGCTCGACCCGCCGGCGGATCCGGTACGAGAGCCAGGGCTCGATCACTCCGTACCCGTCCAGCCCCGGGACCGGGACGAAGTTGAGGATCGCCGCGGTGACCTGGAGCAGTGCCAGGAAGCCCAGCGCGTACTGGAAGACGACCGGGACGCCGTCCAGCGCGTGCAGCCAGAACGGCGCCGTGCAGACAATCGCGAACAGCACATTCGTCAGCGGGCCGGCCGCCGAGATGAGGCTGTGCTTCCAGCGCCCGCTGATCCGGCCCCGCTCGATGAAGACCGCACCACCGGGCAGACCGATACCGCCCATGATCACGAACAGCACCGGCAGCACGATGCTCAGCAGTGCATGGGTGTACTTCAGCGGATTCAGGGTCAGATAGCCCTTCGACCCGATGGAGATGTCCCCGCTGTGGAGCGCGGTACGGGCATGCGCGTACTCATGCAGACAGAGCGACACCACCCAGGCCGCCGTCACGAAGAGGAAGAGCGGGAATCCGGGCCGCTGCGCGAAGTCCGTCCACACCGCCCAGCCCGATACCGCCATCACGGCGACGATCCCGAGGAAGACCGGGCTGATCCGCCGGTCGCTGCGGGTTGCTGCGGTGGTCATCGGCGAACTCCTGGTGGCTGGCCGGAAGGGGGACGGGCGGCTGTCGGCGAGAGCGACCGTACAGGCGACACGTCACAAACGTCTCGCGTCGGGGAGGTGGTTCCGTGAAGGGTGGGAGCATGACGAGCGATCCCGGCACACAGCGAACACGGGTACTGCCGTACGTGTGTCCACTTCCCGACCCCGGTCACGGAGAATAGGCGCGTGCGCTACTGCATCCTCGGGACCACCCAGGCACTCCGCGACGACGGCACGGCCGTCGCCATCGGCGGGGCGCGGCTGCGCGCCCTGCTCACCGTCCTCGCACTGCGTCCCGGCCGCACCGTTCCGGCCGCCGTGCTTGTCGACGAGGTGTGGGACGGCGACCCGCCGGCCGATGCGGCAGGCGCCCTGCAGGCACTCGTCGGCCGGCTCCGGCGGGCCCTCGGCCATGCCGCGATCACCTCCGCGGAGAGCGGATACCGGCTCGCCGCCGAGCCGGACGCGGTCGACCTGTACCGCTTCGAGCGGCTCGCGGGGGAGGGGGCGCGGGCGCTGGAGGAGGGCGACGCGGCGAAGGCCCAGTCCGTGCTCGAGGACGCGCTCGCCCTGTGGCGCGGACCTGCCCTGGCCGATCTGCCCGACCGCGGCGCCGTCGCGGCCCGCTGGGCGGCCCGGCGCCTGGACGCCCGCCGCAGCGGACTCGCCGCGGCCCTCGCGCTCGGCCGCGCGGACGAGTCCCTGCCCGAACTGGTCGCGCTCTGCGCCGAGCACCCGATCGACGAACCCCTCCAGGCGCTGCGGCTGCGGGCCCTGCGCGATGCCGGGCGCACGGCACAGGCGCTGGCCGCGTACGACGAGGTGCGCACCGTGCTCGCCGACCGCCTCGGCACCGACCCCGGGCCCGAACTGCGCTCCCTGCACGCAGAGTTGCTCCGCCAGGACCCGGCGCAACCGGTCGCGGTGGCAGTGGCGGCCGAGCCGCACCGGCCCTCCCGTACCCGAACCCCCACCGCACCGCAGGGAAACCTCCGGGCCAGGCTCACCAGCTTCGTCGGGCGCGAGGACGACATAGAGGCCCTGCGCGAGGACCTCTCGCACGCCCGGCTCGTCACCCTTCTGGGCCCCGGTGGCGCGGGCAAGACCCGGCTCTCCCAGGAGGCCGCCGAATCCGTCGGGGCCGCCTGGCCGGACGGCGTCTGGCTGGCCGAACTCGCCCCCGTCGACGACCCCGAGGCCGTACCGGAGGCCGTGCTGACCGCGCTCGGCGCCCGCGAGACCGTGCTGCGCGGAGCGGGCGCCGAGGAACTCCGGGTCGCCGAGGGGAACGCGGGCGACCCCCTCGTGCGCCTCACCGAGCACTGCTCCCGGCGCCGCATGCTGTTGCTCCTGGACAACTGCGAGCACCTCGTCGGGGCCGCCGCCGCCCTCGCCGACCATCTGCTGGCCCACTGCCCGGACGTCACCGTGCTCGCGACCAGCCGCGAACCCCTCGGGGTACCGGGCGAGTTCGTCCGACCCGTCGACCCGTTGCCCGACCCGATGGCGCTGCGGCTGCTCGCCGACCGCGGCGCCGCCGCGAAGCCCGGCTTCCGGATCGACGCGGACGAGGAGACCGCGGCTGCCGCCGCCGAGATCTGCCGCCGCCTGGACGGACTCCCGCTCGCCATCGAACTCGCCGCAGCCCGGCTGCGGATGCTCACCCCGCGCCAGATCGCCGACCGGCTCGACGACCGGTTCCGCCTGCTCACCAGCGGGGCCCGTACCGTACTGCCCCGTCAGCAGACCCTGCGCGCCGTCGTCGACTGGTCCTGGGACCTCCTCGACGCCTCCGAACGCGCCGTCCTGCGCCGTCTGTCGGTCTTCGCCGGCGGCTGCACCCTGGCCGCGGCCGAGGCCGTCTGCGCGGACGGGCCGCAGGACGCGCGCGAGGTCGCCGGGCTGCTCGGCTCGCTCGTCGACAAGTCCCTCGTCGTCGCCGCGCCCGCCGACGACGGCGAGATGCGCTACCGGCTGCTGGAGACCGTCGGCGAGTACGCCGCCGAACGGCTCGACGGGGCCGGGGAGCGGGACACCGTGGAACGGCACCACCTGGTGTACTTCCGGGAGCTGGCCCGTGCCGCGGAGCCCGGACTCCGCGGCGCCGGACAGCGGTCCGTCATCGAACTCCTCCAGCGCGAGTACGAGAACCTCCGCACCGCCCTGCGCCGCGCCGTCGCCGCCCGCGACGAGCAGGAGGCGCTGTGCATGGTGCTCTCGCTGTCCTGGTACTGGCAGATGCGCGATCTGCGCGCCGACGCCCTGCAGTGGGCCGACGCGGCCGCCGCACTGGGGCCCGACCCCTTCGCCCCGCCCGTCGAGCCCGCGCCCTCCCTCCACGAACGCTGCACCGACGAGCCGCCGCCCATGAGGCCCGAGCTGCTCCAGGAGGCCCGGCGCCAGGTGGCCCTGATCCAGCTGGCCTGCATGGACCACGCCAAGGACGAGTGGGCCGACGAGAAGAGCATGGCCCGGCTGCGCGTCATCGCGGGCACCTACCGGGCGGGCCAGCCGCAGACCTGCCGTACCCCGGCATCGCTCTGGTTCTTCGCGGTCCTGCTCACCGGGGACATGCGCGATCTGCGCGAGATGCTGGACGAAACGGTCCGCGCCAGCCGGGAGTTCGGCTACGAGTGGGAGCTGGCCGCGGCCCTTCAGATGCGGGCCAATGTGCTGGCCAACCGGTTCGAGTGGACGGGCGACGCACGGGCGGATGCCGACGAGAGCCTGGAGATCTTCAGCCGGCTCGGCGACGACTACGGCGTCGCCGAATCGCTCTCCTCCCGGGGCGAGGCCAACGAGAAACGGGGCGAGTACTCGCGTGCGGCCGAGGACTTCCGGGCCGCCATCGGCTATGCGGAGAAGCTCGGCGCCCAGTCCCAGGTGTCGGTCCTGCGCGCCAGATACGCGTCCGTGCTCTGCGAACTGGGCCGCGGCGACGAGGGCGAGACGATTCTGCGGGAGGTGCTCGCCGAGGGGCGTCAGGCGGGGCACGAGGCGATGCCCTTCGCCCGGCTCTACCTCGCCATGTGGCTCGGCCGCAGCAGCCGCACGGGCGAGGCGCGCGAGCAACTGGCGTTGCTGCGCGAGGAGTTCCTTTCCGAGACGATGGCGATCTTCGAAGGGTTCGTGCTGGGCGCACTGGCCTGGCTGGACAACCAGGACGGGCTGTACGCCGAAGCCCTGCCCCGGGGCCTGGAGGCGCTGGCGCGGTCCCGGGACCCGCTGTCGCAGATGGTGGCGCCGCACATGTCCGTCATCCATCTCTTCACCCTCGCACGGGCGTTGAGCGGAATCGGCGGCGAGCGCCGGGCCGCGCTCGCGGCCCGGCTGCTGGGGGCCGGCAAGGGGCTGCTGCCCAAGGGCCATGTGCCGACGTCGACGGAGCGGCACGACTGCGCCCAGGCGGAGGAACTGGCCGTCGCCGTCCTCGGCCGGGCCGCCTACGACGCCGCGTACGCCGAGGGCGGCGGCCTCTCCCTGGAGGAGGCCACCGCCCTCGTCGACGCGTACCGGGACTGAGACCGGCCGGACCCCGGCCGGAGCGCCGCTCAGGCCTTCTTGCGGAACTTGGCGACGGCGAGCGGCGCCATCACCGCGGTGATCACCGCAGCCCAACCGAGCGTCACCCACACCGAGTGGGCGATCGGTCCGCCCATCATCAGTCCGCGCGCGGCGTCCGCCAGATTGGAGAGCGGGTTGTAGTCGGTGAACGCCTGCAGCCAGCCGGGCATCGTCCTGGTCGGGGCGAAGATCGAGGAGCCGAACTGAAGCGGCATCAGCACGAGCATCCCCATTCCCTGAACCGCCTGGGCCGTCTTCATGGTCAGTCCGAGCAGGATGAAGATCCACATGATGGCGGCACCGAACACCGCCGACAGCGCGACCGCCTCGATCAGCCCGAGAACCGAGGTCTGCAGCTCCATACCGAGCGCGAAGCCCATACCCAGCAGGATCAGGGTGGCGACCATCATCCGGCCGAGCTCGACCACGATCTTGGCGATGAGCACCGAGGAGCGGGCGATCGGCATCGTCCGGAACCGGTCCATGACGCCCTTGCGGAAGTCGTCGTTGACTCCGGTGCCGACCGCCATGGCGATGTTCATGCCCATCATCGCCATCAGACCGGGGATCAGGTAGTTCAGGTACTCCTGCCGGCCGCCGCCCATGCTGCCGCCGACCGAACCGCCGAATACGTACACGAACAGCAGCGTGAAGATGATCGGCATCAGGAGCGCGTCGAACATCGACTCCGGATCCTTCTTGATCTGGAGCAGATTGCGCCGCACCAGCGCACCGATGTGGCGCAGATTGCTGCGCAGCCCGATCCGGCCCTCGTCGTGGACCACCTTCACCGGTGCGGGCGCGGCGGGGGCGGGCTTCAGAGTCGTCGTGCTCATGCCGCGACCTCCTCGGGGATCGTGTCGGTGACGGAAGAGCTCTTCTCGCCGGTGATGGCCAGGAAGACCTCGTCCAGGCTGGGCAGCGCGGTGGCGACGTGCGCCAGCGAGAAGCCCCGGGTGCCGAGCAGACCGATGACGGCCGTCAGCTGCTCGTCGCTGAGGATCGGTACGTACAGCAGTCCCTCGTCCGGGACGGCCTGCGCGCCCGATACCCCGTCGAGTCCGGCTTCCCTGATCGCCTGCGCCATCGCGGGCAGCTGCGCCGGGTCGGAGGGCCGGATCTGCAGGGTGCGGCCGCCGACCTTCGCCTTCAGCTCGTTCACCCCGCCACTGGCGATGATCTTGCCCTTGTCGATGACGGTGAGCTCATTGGCGAGCTGCTCGGCCTCTTCCATGTACTGGGTGGTGAGCAGGACGGTCGCTCCCTCCGCGACCATCCGCTGCACCTCGTCCCAGACCTCGTTACGGGTCCGGGGGTCGAGGCCGGTCGTCGGCTCGTCCAGATAGAGGACGGCCGGGCTGCCGATCATCGAGGCGGCCAGGTCGAGCCGGCGTCGCATGCCGCCGGAGTAGTCCATCGCGGCACGCTTGGCCGCGTCGGTGAGGGAGAACCGCTCCAGGAGCTCGTCGGCCCGGGACCGGGCGGCCTTGCGCGGCAGGTCGAGCAGCCGCCCGATCATGTAGAGGTTCTCCCAGCCGGAGAGCTTCTCGTCGACCGAGGCGTACTGCCCGGTCAGACCGATGGTGCGGCGCAGCTGCCGGGGCTGCTTCACCACGTCGTAGCCCGCCACGGTGGCGTGTCCGGCATCGGGGATGATCAGGGTGGACAGGCAGCGTACGAGCGTGGTCTTGCCGGCGCCGTTGGGGCCGAGCACACCGAGCACGGTGCCCTCGCGGACATCGAGGTCCACGCCGTCCAGAGCCTTGGTCGAGCCGTAGTGCTTGACCAGCCCCCGGACCTCGACGGCGTTCGGGCCGCTCCTGGGGTTCTTGTCGATTCGCGTCATGTCCACCATGGGACCAGGCGCCACCGACAGTCCACCGACAACAGGCCGACAGCCCGCCGATGGGGGATGACGGCGGGCTGTCGGTGGTGCGGGCAGTGGCTCTGCCCAGGGCCTTTCCTCCGGATCGGCCCAAGGGCCTTTCCTGCTGGTCAGGCCCGGGTGGGAACTAGTGGAAGGTGTGCTCAGGGGCCGGGAAGCTGCCTCCCACGACCTCCTCGGCGAACTCCTTCGCCGCGTCACCGAGCACCTTGCGCAGGTTCGCGTACTGCTTGGTGAAGCGCGGCACCTTGCCGCCGGTCAGCCCGACCATGTCGGTGTAGACCAGCACCTGGGCGTCCGTGTCGGGACCGGCGCCGATGCCGACGGTCGGGATGTGCAGGGTACGGGTGGCCTCGGCGGCCAGCTCGGCCGGTACGAGCTCCAGGACGACGGCGAACGCGCCCGCGTCCTGCACGGCCTTGGCGTCGCGCAGCAACTGCTGGGCCGCCTCCTCGCCGCGGCCCTGCACCCGGTATCCCATCGCGTTGACGGACTGCGGGGTCAGGCCGATGTGGGCCATGACCGGGATGCCGGCGTCGACCAGCAGCCGGATCTGCTCGTGGCTGCGCTCACCGCCTTCCAGCTTGACCGCACCGACACCGGACTCCTTGATCAGCCGGGTTGCGTTGCGCAGGGCCTGGACGGGCCCTTCCTGGTACGCCCCGAAGGGCAGGTCGGCGACGATCAGGGCGCGCTTGGTGCCCCGTACGACAGCGGCGGAAAGGATGGCGATCTCGTCCATCGTGACGGGCACGGTGGTCTCGTAACCGAGGTGACAGTTGCCCATGGAGTCGCCGACGAGCATGACCGGGATGCCGGCCTCGTCGAAGACGGACGCGGTCATCGCGTCGTAGGCGGTGAGCATGGGCCACTTCTCACCGCGCTCGGTGGCGGCGGCGATGTCATGGATGGAGATGCGGCGGGTGCTCTTGCCCCCGTACAGCGCCTTGCTGCTGTCGGTGGGGGCACCCGCGGGGGTTGCGGCGGACTTGTTCTGCGCAGCCTGAAGCGACATTGCCAACGGCTCCTTCGTCATCTCGAGGCGCCCTGACGGCGTCCCCGGACCGGTTCCATGGTGGCATCCCGCGGCCGTTCACGGGAAGTGGGCCCGCACACGTCCCCGGGAGGCGCCCACCCGGTAAAGACTTTACAATACGAGACGGTACCGTATCGAAATCGTATAAGCTCCTGGCATGTCAATACCGTCGGGCGCTCGCACCGCCCTGCCCCAGGTACCCGAGGCGGTCCACCGCCGCCGTTGGGCGATCCTCGTCGTTCTGATGTTCAGCCTGCTCATCGTGGTGCTGGACAACTCGATCCTGAACGTCGCGGTCAAGACCATCGCCAGCCCCGCACCCACCGGCCTCGGCGCCACCCAGAGCGAGCTGGAGTGGGCGATCAACGCCTACACGCTCGTCTTCGCCGGACTCCTCTTCACCGCGGGCCTGCTCGGTGACCGCATCGGCCGCAAGAAGGTGCTGCTCTTCGGCATCCTCCTCTTCGGCGTCGGTTCCGCCCTCGCCGCCATGTCCGGCTCGCCCGGCGAGCTGATCACCTGGCGTGCCGTGATGGGCTTCGGCGCGGCGTTCGTCATGCCGGCCACGCTCGCCGTCCTGATGAACGTCTTCGAACGCGACGAGCAGCCCAAGGCCATCGGCATCTGGGCCGGCAGCGTCGGCCTCGCCATCGCGATCGGCCCGATCACCGGCGGACTGCTGCTCGAACACTTCTGGTGGGGCTCGATCTTCCTGGTCAATGTGCCCGTGGTGATCGTCGCGCTGATCGCGATGGCGGTGCTGGTGCCGGACTCCAAGGACCCGAACCCGGGCCGGACCGACCCGCTCGGTGTCGTGCTGTCCATCGTCGGTCTGGTCCTGCTGGTGTACGGCATCATCCGCGGCGGCCAGCTCGCCGACTTCGCCGACCCCACGGTGCTCCTCTCGATCATCGGCGGTCTGGTCGTCCTGGCCGCGTTCGTCCGGCACGAGAAGCGCACCGGCCACCCGGCCATCGACGTCTCGTACTTCAAGGAGCCGTCGTTCTCCGCGGCCGTCGCCGCCATAGCGCTCGTCTTCTTCGCGCTGATGGGCGTGACCTTCTTCTCCGCCTTCTACATGCAGAGCGTGCGCGGCTGGAGCGCGCTGCAGGCCGGTCTGCTGATCCTGCCGCTGGCCGCCGCCCAGATGATCTTCGCGCCGCGGGCCCGGCTGGTCGTCGACAGGTTCGGCGCCCGCGCGGTCTGCACCGTCGGCATGCTGCTGGTCGCACTCGGCCTCGCGGCGTTCGCGCTGTTCGACGCCACCACGCCGGTCTGGGTGCTGTGCGTGCTCTTCTTCGTCCAGGGCACGGGCATGGCGCATGTGATGACACCGGTCACGGTCTCGGTGATGCAGGCACTGCCCAGGGAGAAGGCCGGTTCCGGATCGGCCGTCAACAACACGTTCCGGCAGGTCGGCGGGGCGCTCGGCATAGCAGTGCTCGGCTCGGTGCTCTCCACCGTCTACCGCGGCGACATCGCGGGGCACCTCGGTGTGCTCCCGGCAGGTGCCAGGGAGGCGGCGGGGGAGTCGATCGAGGCGACGCTCGGCTTCGCGGACAAGCTGGGCCCGGCGGGCGCCCCGCTGATCGCCGCGGCGAACGACGCGTTCCTGAAGGCGATGCATGTCACTGCCATCGGTTCGGCGACCATCGCCCTGGTGGGCGCTCTCGTCGTCGCGATGTTCCTGCCGGGGAAGACGTCCGCCGGACAGGAGTCCGACGAGGGCGAACGGCCGGTACGTGCCGGGGCGGGCCGGTGACAGCCATGGCCCCGGAGAACTGAAAACGCCGCCCCAGGGTTCCGGGGTGGCCCCGGAACCCTGGGGCGGCACACACAAGCACCGTCGGCGTCGGCGAGAATCGGAATGGCGAACGGTTCGGCGAGAGGTGGATTCACGTGCAGGCAGAGGCGCAGGTACGGGGCCAGGGCTGCCCGGTCCGGGAGGATCCGGAACCGCGAAGGGGCCGGCCGCGCAGTGCGGCGGCCGAGCGGGCGATCCTGGACGCCGTCGTCGAACTGCTGGAGGCCGGTGAGCCCCTCGCCGGCCTGTCCATCGAGCGGATAGCCCGGACCGCCGGGGTCGGCAAGGCGACCATCTACCGGCGATGGAGCGGCAAGGAGGAGCTCTTCGTCGATGTCCTGCGAGACATCGAGCCCCCGGAACCCACCGTCTCCGGCACCGCCGGACTCGACGACCTGCGGCTGCTGCTGGAGTCACTGCGCAGGCGCGGCCTGGCCCAGCGCTCCTCCGTCCTGCTCCACAACGTCTTCGCGCAGATGAAGAGCCACCCCAAACTGTGGTCCGAATACCAATGCACCGTCATAGCCCCCCGCCGCGCCGCCATGCTGGCCGCCGTGCAGCGGGCGGTCGACGCCGGCGAGCTCCGCGGAGACCTGGACGTGGAACTGATGGACGACCTGTTCCTGGGGCCCATGCTCGTACGCACCGTTCACCGGCCCGAAGCGCCGCTGCCCGAGGATCTCGCCGACAGCATCATCCAGGTTCTGACCGAGGGCCTCGCTCCCCGGCCCGCCGCCGACGGCTGACACCCCCGGACCCGTCCGAGTGTGATCGTTCTGTCACAAGCCCCCGCAGATCTCTCCTGGCCGGAACCCGTCGGACCCTGCCCTTCGTCCTCGTGGCAGTACAGCCGTCGTGGACGGCAGGAAACACGCCGCCCATCGCCTAGGGTCGAGGGCGCGGTGACATGCACGGCAAGGCAGTGAGGACAGCGCGATGGTGCAGGCGTACGGAGCGGACACCGGGAACGACCGTGCGGAGCCGCGGCGTACCGGGCCCGGATCCCGTTTCCAGGACCTGCGCGACAGATGGACCCGCGACAAGGGCATCTGGCGGCGTGGAATCGTCCTCGCCGTCTGCGCGGTCCTCCTCACCCTCGTGATGGTCTTCCACTCCGACATCCCGAACACCATCGGCAACCTGGGCAGCCTCACCGAGACATTCCTGCCGTGGATCGGTGTGTTCGTCCCGCTGCTGCTGATCCTGGGCCTGGTGCGCCGCTCGGCGACCGCGCTGATCGCCCTGCTGCTGCCGGTCGTGGTCTGGCTCAATCTCTTCGGCGGGCTGATGCTCTCCGACAAGTCGGGCAGCGGCGGCGACCTCACCGTGGCCACCCACAACGTCAACGCCGACAACCCCGACCCCGCGGGCACCGCCCGGCAGGTCGCGGACTCCGGCGCCGACATCATCGCCCTGGAGGAGCTGCCGAGCGGCCAGGTGCAGGCGTACGAGGCGGCGCTCGCCGTCCGCTTCCCGTACCACTCGGTGCAGGGGACCGTCGGCCTGTGGAGCAAGTACCCGATGAGCAGCACCCGGCCGGTCGACATCAAGATGGGCTGGACCCGGGCGATGCGTTCCACGGTGACGACGCCCAAGGGCGAGGTCGCCGTCTATGTGGCCCATCTGCCCTCCGTACGGGTCAAGCTGCACGCCGGATTCACCGCCAACCAGCGCGACGACAGCGCGGACGCCCTGGGCGAGGCCATCGCCGACGAACGGCTGGACAAGGTGATCCTGCTCGGTGACCTCAACGGCACGATGAACGACCGCTCGCTCAACGAGGTCACCTCCCAGATGAGGTCCACCCAGGGCGCGGCCGGCGACGGATTCGGCTTCAGCTGGCCGGCGTCGTTCCCGATGGCACGGATCGACCAGATCATGGTGAAGGGCGTCGAGCCGATGTCGTCGTGGACGCTCCCGGAGACGGACAGCGACCACCTTCCGATCGCTGCGCGCGTACAGCTGTGACGCAGGCCGGACCATGACGCGCTGAGCCGTATCGCCGCCCGCGTCCAACACTGCCGCAACGGTCCGTTCACCTGCCGGAACAAACCGTCTGAGAGAATTTGTTCCGATTGGGAACCAAGGGTGGCCGGCGATGGAGCCGGCCCGGCGCACGCGCCACCATGCCTGGTTCCCTCCCCATGCTCCGCCCCGCCCGGTCAGCCATGCCCGGCCGCGGGGCGGACACGGCTTCACTGCGGAAAGGTCTCTCCTCATGCCTCTGGCTCTGCTCGCACTCGCTGTGAGCGCCTTCGGCATCGGTACCACGGAGTTCGTGATGATGGGTCTGCTGCCCAATGTCGCGGACGATCTGGGCACCTCCGTACCCACCGCCGGCTATCTCGTCTCGGCGTACGCGATCGGCGTCGTCCTCGGTGCCCCACTGCTCACCGCCGTCGGCTCCCGGATCCCGCGCAAGCGGATGCTCCTGCTGCTGATGGCCCTCTTCACGGTCGGCAACCTCGCTTCCGCCTTCGCCCCGGACTTCGGCTGGCTGCTTGCCGGCCGGTTCCTCGCCGGGCTGCCGCACGGGGCGTTCTTCGGCGTCGGCGCGGTCGTCGCCGCGCAGCTGGTCTCCGAAGGGCGCCGGGCCCGGGCCGTGGCGACCATGTTCCTCGGCCTCACCGTCGCCAACATCGTCGGTGTCCCGGCGGCCACCCTGCTCGGCCAGCACCTCGGCTGGCGGGCCACGTTCCTGGTCGTCTCCGCGATCGGAGTCTGCGCGATGGCGGCGCTCGCCCGGCTCGTTCCGTACGTACCCGTCGACGCCCACCAGGGGCTGGGCCGCGAGATGCGGGCCCTCGGCAACCGGCAGGTGCTGCTCGGCCTGCTCACCGCCGTCCTCGGATTCGCAGGAGTCTTCGCCGTGTACTCCTACCTGTCGGCCATGACGACCGAGGTGATGGGCTTCGGCGAGTCCTCGGTGACGCTGGTGCTCGCGCTCTTCGGCATCGGCATGACCCTCGGCGCACTCGCGGCGGGCCCGCTCACGGACCGGGCACTGCGCCCGACGCTGTACGGATCGCTCGGCGCACTCGCCGTCGTCCTGGTCGTCTTCCCGTTCGCCGTCCATGTGCGGTGGGCGGCGCTGGTGATGGTGGTGCTGCTCGGCGGGGTCGGCTTCATGACGACCACCCCGCTCCAGATGCTGGTCATGAACAAGGCCAAGGACGCCCCGACCCTGGCGTCCGCCTCCAACCACTCCGCGTTCAACCTCGCCAACGCGGGCGGCGCATGGCTGGGCGGCGCGGCGATCGCGGCGGGCTGGGGCTGGACGTCGCCGGCCCTGGTCGGCGCCGTCCTCGCGGTCGCGGGCCTGGCGGTGGCCGTCACGGCGGGTGTACTGGACCGGGAGCGCCAGGGTGTGTCACGGATCGTCGCGAGCGCTGATGGGCGGACCGCGCGAAGCGAGGCCAGGGCGGACGCGCACTGACGCAGGAGGCCGCGCACCCTCCGGGCGCGCTTGTCCCCGATCGCCGGACGGGCTTGCTCTCAAGCCCGTCCGGCGATCGAGGACAACACGGCCACCGGACGGCGGCCCCGGTCACCCCGACTCGCGCCACCGATTGGTGATCGGCAGCCGCCGGTCCTTGCCGAAGCCCTTCGGGGAGATCTTCGTGCCCGGCGGGTACTGCCGCCGCTTGTACTCCGCCGTGTCCACCATCCGCAGCGTCTTCGTCACCAGCGCCTTGTCGAACCCGGCGGCGACGATTTCGTCCAGGCCCTGGTCCCGGTCGACGTACAGCTCCAGGATCCGGTCCAGTACGTCGTAGTCGGGCAGCGAGTCCGTGTCGACCTGTCCCGGGCGCAGCTCGGCGCTGGGCGGCTTGGTGATGGACGCCTCCGGGATCGGAGGGGTCTGCCCGCGTTCCTCGGCGGCGCGGTTGCGCCACTTCGCCAGGCGGAAGATCGACGTCTTGTAGACATCCTTGATCGGGCCGTACGCCCCGACCGAGTCGCCGTACAGCGTCGAGTAGCCGACCGCCAGCTCGGACTTGTTGCCCGGCGCGAGGACGATCTGGCCCTCCTGGTTGGAGACGGCCATCAGCATCGTGCCGCGCAGCCGGGACTGGAGGTTCTCCTCGGCAAGGCCGGTGAGCCCCAGCGAGCCCATGTACGCGTCGAACATCGGCTCGATCGGTACCGTGCGGAAGTTCAGCCCGGTACGGCGGGCCAGCTCGGCCGCGTCGCCCTTGGAGTGGTCCGAGGAGTACTTCGACGGCATCGAGATGCCGTACACGTTCTGTGCGCCCAGCGCGTCGCAGGCGATGGCCGCGACCAGCGCCGAGTCGATCCCGCCGGAGAGCCCGATCAGCACGCTGCTGAAACCGTTCTTGGCGGCGTACGCACGCAGGCCCACGACC
The DNA here is from genome assembly GCF_042882185.1 of Streptomyces sp. NPDC058239. Classification (NCBI taxonomy): domain Bacteria; kingdom Bacillati; phylum Actinomycetota; class Actinomycetes; order Kitasatosporales; family Streptomycetaceae; genus Streptomyces; species Streptomyces sp. NPDC058239. The sequence continues at coordinate 63,318 of NZ_JBHVWS010000029.1, read as the reverse complement.
AGCGCCGAGTACAGCTCCTCGTCGTCGTCGAGACGCTCCGCGTAACCGCCGGTCAGCTCCGTGTCGTACGCCGCCAGGGGCTCCTCGGAGAGCACCACGCGGTCGATCCGCAGCCCGTCGTTCACGACACCGGACGGCGCCTCGGCCGCGGCGGCCGGCAGGTCCAGGTCGAGGACGACGCTGCCCTCGGCGAACTGCGGGGCGCGGGCGATCACTTCGCCGTTCCGGTCGACGACGATCGAGTCGCCGTCGAAGACCAGCTCGTCCTGGCCGCCGATCATGGCCAGATACGCGGTCGTGCAGCCGGCCTCCTGAGCCCGCTTGCGGACCAGTTCCAGCCGGGTGTCGTCCTTGTCCCGCTCGTACGGCGAGGCGTTGATCGACAGCAGCAGTCCGGCGCCGGCGGCCCGCGCGGCCGGCACCCGGCCGCCGTCCTGCCAGAGGTCCTCGCAGATCGCGAGCGCCACATCGACGCCGTGGACCCGTACGACCGGCATCGAGTCGCCCGGCACGAAGTACCGGAACTCGTCGAAGACACCGTAATTGGGGAGGTGGTGCTTGGCGAAGGTCAGCGCGACCCGCCCGCGGTGCAGCACCGCGGCGGCGTTCTGCGGGGCGCCGGCGGGCTGCCCGTAGCGCGGCTGGGCCGTTTCCGAGCGGTCGAGGTAACCGAGGACGACCGGCAGCTCCCCGAAGCCCTCCGCGTCGAGACGGGCGGCGAGCGCGCGCAGCGCCTGACGCGAGGCCTCCACGAAGGACGACCGCAGGGCCAGGTCCTCGACGGGGTAGCCGGTCAGCATCATCTCGGGGAACGCCACCAGATGGGCGCCCTGTTCGGCGGAGTGCCGGGTCCAGTGGACGATCGCCTCGGCGTTGCCGGAGAGATCACCGACGGTCGAGTCGATCTGATTCAGTGCGAGGCGTAGTTGAGGCACGCGCCCCAGTGTAATCGTCTGACTGACGCGATGTCCTGGCGGGCCGCGCAATCGCTCGGCCGCCCGCCAGGAAAGGGTCAGTGGCGGTAGCCGAGGACCGTCATCATGCCCACGTCCGAGTGGTAGATGTTGTGGCAGTGGAGCATCCAGAGACCCGGGTTGTCCGCGTCGAACTCCACGGCGATCGAGTTGTTCGGCCGGACGATCGCGGTGTCCTTGCGGGCCCATGCGGCCTCACGCCGGTGGGAGGCCCGGTGCTCCGGCCCTGCCGATCCCACCAGCCCGAACGAGTGTCCGTGCAGATGGATGGGATGCCACATCTCCGTGATGTTGTAGAACTCCATCCTGACCCGCTCGCCCGCCTTGACCGGATGGCGCTGTCCGGGCGTGTACGGCTTGTGGTCGAAGCCCCAGTTGTACGCAGCCATGTTGCCGGTCAGCTTGAACCGGATGGTCCGGTCGGGCTCGCGGACGGACAGCGCCACGGATTCGTCCGGCGACAGCTCGCTCGCCTCCACCAGTTTTCCGTCCAGTTCCTTCGGCCGTACGGAGGCGGTGGGCGCCGCGCCCTTTCCGGTACGGAGCAGGGCCAGTGCCGACGCCCTCTTGCCCTCGGCGAGCGCGGTCAGCGGGAACACCCCGTCCCCGGCGGTGACCACCACGTCGTACCGCTCGCCCATGCCCATCAGCAGGGCGTCCGTCGTGGTGTGCCGGACCGGGTAGCCGTCGGTGTGGGTGATCGTCATCCGGTGGCCGCCGAGCGCGACCCGGAAAGCGGTGTCGCCGCCCGCGTTGATGATGCGAATCCGGATCCGGTCGCCGGGCTTGGCGGTGAAGGAGGTGGGGGCCTTCGGGATGCGGCCGTTGATCAGGTAGTGCGGGTAGTCGACATTGCCCCCGTGGCTGTCGAGCAGTTCGCTGAACGAATTCTTCATGATCCGAGAGGGGCCGGAGCGGCGCTTGGCGGACTTGGGGGACTTCGGGGAACCTCCGTGTCCGGCGTCGCCCGAACCGCTCTTGTCGGCCATGCCGCCCATGCCGCCCATGCCGCCATGGCGCATCCCGCTGTGGTCCATGCCGCCCCGGCCCCCGCTGAGTTCGTCGAGCACCCCGTCCGGCGTGGAGCCGTCCACCCCGTCGACCCAGTCGTCGAGGACGACGACCCACTCCTTGTCGTACTTGAGGGGCTCCTTGGGGTCGTCGACGATCAGTGGCGCGTACAGACCGCGGTCCTGCTGGACGCCTGTGTGCGGATGGAACCAGTACGTTCCCGGGTGCGGCACCTTGAAGCGGTAGGCGTATTCGGCGCCCTGCTTGATGGGCGGCTGGGTCAGGTCGGGTACGCCGTCCATGTTGTTGCGCACATTGAGCCCGTGCCAGTGCAGGCTGGTCGTCGCCGGAAGGTGGTTGGCGAGGGTGAGCGCCAGGGTGTCGCCGACCGCGACCCGGAGTTCCTTGCCGGGCAGCCGGCCTTCGTAGGCCCAGGAGCCGACGACGAGCCCGCCGCCCAGATCGAGGCGGGACGGGGTGGCGGTGAGGTGGATCTTGTGTACGGGGCCGGAGCCCCGTCCGGCCTCGGCCGCGGCGACCTCCTCCCCGTCGGGGGAGACGTACTCGCCCGTGGGCTTCCTGTGGGGGGCGGTCCCGTGGTTCGCCCCGCCGTGGCTCGTGCCGCCGGCGTTCGCGCCGCCGGCCTTCGTACCGCTGTGGGCCGTGTCGGATTCGCCGGAGCAGGCGGCCAGGACTGCCGTTCCGGCAGTGGCGACAGCGGCACCGAGCACGGCGCGTCGGGTGGGTGGAGTACGCATGGCGGAAGCACCTCGGGGTGTTGTCGGTATTTCGGTCTGCTGGGGGAGGGGGAGGCACCCCTCCTATATGCACAGCACCGACAACGAAGCGAGTTGGGTCCGGCCCGGCCGGGAAGCCGGCCCCGCGGCCGGCGACACCTGCGCCATGACGCCCCTGAGGAGGTGAGCGATCACGATGAGCAGCGCAATGGACAGCGACAACTGTCCGTATGCCGCACATCTACTCAGGGTCATGTCGAGCACCCTACCTCCGCCCCGTATGCACCGCGCGCGGAAACGTATCGCCGCAGCGATACAGGGCTCGGCATCGAGGGCGCCCAGCGACCCGGTACCCCTCGCGGGCAAGGGGTACCGGGCCATGGGCCGTGTGATCACGAGCCGGTCAGCCGGGGGCGTAGACCTTCTCCACCCAGAGAGCGATCTGCTCGTCGGAGAGGTGATGCGCCAGATCGGCTTCGCTGATCATGCCGATCAGCTTCTTGTTCTCGACGACGGGAAGCCGGCGGATCCGATGGGTCTGCATCTCCTCCAGAACCATCTCCACACCCGCCGCCGCGTCGATCCAGCGAGGGGTGCCCTGGGCGAGGTCGCCCGCGGTCATCTTCGACGGGTCGTGTCCCATCGCCACACAGCCGACCACGATGTCGCGGTCCGTGAGTATGCCGATCATCCGGTCCTGTTCGCCTTCGGCCGAGATGGGCAGCGCGCCCACTTTGTGGTCGCGCATCAGCTGGGCGGCGCGGTCGAGTGTCTCGTGCGCGGGGATCCATGTGGCCCCGGTGTGCATGATGTCCTTGGCGGTGGTCATGAGGGATTCCTCCTGCGTGCCGGTGGGCATGCTGTACGACCCCGAGCGAACCCATCGTCATGGGCCCGTTCGGGGCACGCGACCGCTATCACCCGTTCGGGTGCATATGCGGCTCGGAGGGAATCTTTCAGGACCGGGGCTTCGCGCCTCGTGCCGCCAGCATCCGGGCCATCATGTCCAGCTCGGACTGCTGGGACTCGACCATTCCCTGGGCCAGCCGCTTCTCCACATTCACCGTGCACAGCCGGGCGCAGCCGCGGGCCATGTCGATGCCGCCCTTGTGGTGGTCGGTCATCAGCTGGAGGTACAGGATCTCGGCCTTCTTGCCGTTCGCCCTGCGGAGCCGGTCCAGCTCGGTCCTGGTGGCCATACCGGGCATGAGGGAGCCGTCATGGGCCCGGTACCCGGCCCCCGTGCCCGCCGTCCCGTCCATTCCCTCCATGCCGTCCATCGTGTGTCCCTCGTGCCCCGCCGCCATCCAGGCCATCGGCTCCTGTCCGGCGGCCGCCTTCGGCAGCTCCCACAGGTCCAGCCAGCCGAGCATCATGCCCCGCTGGTTGGCCTGTGTATTGGCGATGTCGTACGCGAGACGGCGTACCTCCTCGTCCTTCGTGCGGTCACGCACGATGAAGGACATCTCGACGGCCTGCTGATGGTGAACCGCCATGTCGCGGGCGAAACCGGCGTCCGCCGAGTCCACCGCGGGCGTGCGCGGGGCGGGCGCGGCGGTGTGGTCCGCGCCGTCGTCCCGCGCGGAGGCGACCGTCGCCACCCCCGCGAACAGCAGCGCGAGCGCGACGGCGGAGCCCGCCACCCACTGGATGCGCCGGTCGCGTTTCACCACGGTCACTGGCCCCCCAGTCCGCCCGTGCACGCGGCACCGGGCTCGGGCGTCTGCGGCCCCTGGACGAACTTGGCGAAGAACTGGTCGACCCGCCGGTCATCGGCGCTGTCCACCGTCACCTGATTGCCCCAGGCACTCAGCATGATCGTCCCGGCCTGGCCCTCGTACGGGCTCATCAGCGAGTACGGCGTCCTGCCGACCCGCTCGGCGAGCTTCGCCACATCGGCGGCCGAGGCCTTGTCCGTGTACGTCACCCACACCGAACCGTGCTCCAGCGAGTGCACGGCGTTCATGTCGGCGATCGGCTTTTTGTACACCTCGCCGTCGCAGTTCATCCATACGGGGTTGTGGTCACCGCCGACCGGGGGCTTCATCGGGTACGTGACGGTCTCGGTGACGTGGTTGCGGGTCAGCTTCTTCGCGTCCCACGTCTTCAGCCCCTCGATCGGCTCGGCGGCGGGCTTCTTCTGCTCCGCCGCGGACGCCTTGGCGTCCTCCGCCTGAACGGCCTTCTTCTTCTCCGACGCCTCGGACTTGTCCAGCACCATGTACGAGCCGAAGCCGACCAGGCCCACGACGACGAGGACGCTCAGGCTTATGGCCAGGACACGGTTGCGGCGCTCCCGCGCGCGGTCGGCGTTGCGCATCTGCTCTATGCGGGTCCTGCGGTCGAAGCTCATGTCGTCAGGTCCTTCTGCGAAGGGGCGGGGAGGGACAAGAAGCGGTCGGGAAAACCGGCGCGTACCGGGCTGTTGCGAAGCCGCTCCGCCCCGTGCGCGCCATGGGCGCCGATCGTAGTGGGTGGCCGGGTGCTCCATCTCACTTCGTGTGCGTAATCTGGGTGAAATCCCGGGTCGTGATACTGGAGCTTCCCCCCTACCCCGGGCGGTGGTGCACGGACCGTCTGAACTGCAAGGATGTGGCTATGGACAAGCAGCAGGAATTCGTCCTCAGGACGCTTGAGGAGCGCGACATCCGCTTCGTACGGCTGTGGTTCACCGATGTGCTCGGCTACCTCAAGTCCGTTGCCGTGGCCCCCGCCGAGCTGGAACAGGCGTTTGACGAGGGCATCGGTTTCGACGGCTCGGCCATCGAGGGCTTCGCCCGGGTGTACGAGTCCGACATGATCGCCAAGCCGGACCCGGGTACGTTCCAGATCCTGCCGTGGCGCGCGGAGGCTCCCGGCACGGCCCGGATGTTCTGCGACATCCTGATGCCCGACGGTTCGCCCTCCTTCGCGGACCCGCGCTATGTCCTCAAGCGCATCCTCGCCAAGACCTCCGACCTGGGCTTCACCTTCTACACCCACCCGGAGATCGAGTTCTTCCTGCTGAAGAACAAGCCGGTCGACGGCAGCCGTCCCACCCCCGCCGACAGCTCCGGCTATTTCGACCACACCCCGCAGAACGTCGGCATGGACTTCCGCCGCCAGGCGATCACCATGCTCGAATCGATGGGTATCTCGGTCGAGTTCAGCCATCACGAGGGCGCCCCCGGCCAGCAGGAGATCGACCTGCGGTACGCGGACGCGCTCTCCACCGCCGACAACATCATGACCTTCCGCCTGGTGATGAAGCAGGTCGCGCTGGAGCAGGGCGTGCAGGCGACGTTCATGCCGAAGCCGTTCTCCGAGTACCCCGGCTCGGGCATGCACACCCATCTCTCCCTCTTCGAGGGCGACCGCAACGCCTTCTACGAGTCGGGCGCCGAGTACCAGCTGTCCAAGGTCGGCCGCTCCTTCATCGCCGGTCTGCTCACCCACGCCGCGGAGATCTCCGCCGTGACGAACCAGTGGGTCAACTCCTACAAGCGCATCTGGGGCGGCTCCTCCCGCGCCGCGGGCGCCGGCGGTGAGGCCCCCTCGTACATCTGCTGGGGCCACAACAACCGCTCCGCGCTCATCCGTGTCCCGATGTACAAGCCCGGCAAGACCGGCTCCGCCCGCGTCGAGGTCCGCTCCATCGACTCCGGCGCCAACCCCTACCTGACGTACGCGGTGCTGCTCGCCGCAGGCCTCAAGGGCATAGAGGAGGGCTACGAACTCCCGGCCGGCGCCGACGACGACGTCTGGGCCCTGTCCGACGCCGAGCGCCGCGCGATGGGCATCGAACCCCTGCCGCAGAACCTCGGCGAGGCGATCTCGCTGATGGAGAAGAGCGAACTGGTCGCCGAGACGCTCGGCGAGCACGTCTTCGACTTCTTTCTGCGCAACAAGAAGCAGGAGTGGGAGGAGTACCGCAGCGAGGTCACCGCCTTCGAGCTGAAGGCACTGCTGCCGGTGCTGTAACCGCGGGCCGGCGCTGTCCGGGCGAACGCAAATGGCTTCGGGCCGACGGTCTCGCACCGTCGGCCCGAAGCCGTGTCCCGGCTCAGTCGAACCGGCAGGCCATCTCGTCCAGGATCTCGTCGATCACCTCGGCGGGCTCCCGGGCCAGGTCCTCCTCGATCCACATGCGCATGGCGATCCGCAGCGAGGAGAGGAACGCCGCGGCCAGGACCAGGGGGCGGATCGGGTTCTTTGACGGGCCCTGGCGGGACGCCACGGCCTCGGCCAAGTCCCGTTCCAGGGCTGCGTGGTTGGCGAGCTGCCGGGCGAGCAGTGAGGGGTGCTGCATCGCCAGCCTGGTCCGCAGGGCCCACTCGCGTTCCGGTGGTGCGACCCGTTCGGCGAACTGTGTCATGGCCGCCCGCAGCGCCGCCCATGCGGTCTCCTCGGCGGGCCGGTCGCGCACGGTCCGGACGAGATCCCTGATCTGCTGCTCCTCACCGTGGAGGAGGGCGTCCTCCTTGCCCGTGAAGTAGTTGGAGAACGTTCTGCGGGAGATCCCGGCCGCGTCCGCGACCGCCTCCACCGTGACGTGATCGAAGCCGTGCTCGACGGTCAGCCGCAATGTCGCCTCGTGCACGGCCTGCCTGGTGGCTTCTTTCTTGCGTTCCCGCAGTCCCACAGAGCTCTCCATGGGTTCATTATCGCTGCGACGAGAATAATTGCGCAGTGAGCAAAATTGTTCAGCCGTGCCCGCCGTGCCGCCACCTATGCCGCGACCGCCGCCACCCACGCCGCACGCACCATGGACGAGTCCGCGGCCGCCCCCGGGTATCAGGTGACCTCCACCCGGGCCACGGCGGCGGAACGCCACTGGCAGTGCCGGCGCCTCCCCGAGACATTTCCAGCAAGTGGCCTTCCCGGCCGAAGCATCGCCCGAGGCGCGGCTGGGGTAGTGTGACCCATCCCAACACGGGGACCGACCAAGGAGGTGAGACCCATTACCGCTGTATCAGGCTGGGTGCTCACCCCTCACGATCGCGTGGTCGACCCGACATAATCGACCGCGGAGCGCCCATCGGCTTTCCCGAAAGGCTCCGCTTCATGTCGGTTTCCGCTTCACCGCTCGCCGTTTCCTCCATCGTCACCACACTCCGCGCCGCCGGCTGCGTATTCGCCGAGGACGAGGCGGAGTTGATCGTCTCCACGGCCGCCGGCCACACCGAACTCGCGGCCATGGTCGAACGGCGGGCCGCCGGACTGCCCCTCGAACACGTCCTCGGCTGGGCCGAGTTCAGCGGTCTTCGGATCGCCGTGGACCCCGGCGTCTTCGTACCCCGTCGCCGCACCGAGTTCCTGGTCCGGCAGGCCGCCGCCCTCGCCGGGCCCGGGGCGGTCGTCGTCGACCTCTGCTGCGGTTCGGGAGCCCTGGGCACCGCGCTCGCCGCAACGCTCGACCGGATCGAACTGCACGCCGCCGACGTCGAACCCGCAGCCGTACGGTGCGCCCGCCGCAACATCGGCGACGCGGGCCGGGTGTACGAGGGCGACCTCTTCGAGCCGCTGCCCGGCTCACTGCACGGCCGGGTGGAGATTCTGCTCGCCAATGTGCCGTACGTACCGACGCAGGACGTCGAGCTGCTCCCCCCGGAAGCCCGTATCCATGAGCCGCGCGTCGCACTCGACGGCGGCCGGGACGGCCTCGACGTCCTGCGGCGGGTCACCGCCGAGGCCCCGCGATGGCTGGCGCCGGGCGGGCATCTGCTGGTCGAGACGAGCGAACGGCAGGCGGCACGGGCCGAGGAGACCGTCGCCCGCAGCGGCCTGATCCCGCGCGTCGTCACCTCCGCCGAGCTGTACGCGACCGTCGTCATCGCGACCAGGCCGGGACCTTCGGCCCCTTCCAGGGGCTGAGACGCCGTGCTGCCCGGGCGTTGCGAGCGCACCGCCCGGGCACCGTCGTCGTGCCGGAACCGTTCCATGGGCGTGAGGGTGAACGGGCCCCGCCGATCAGCTGAACCGCCACCGCGTCTGGCTGTACGTGGCGCCCTTGCCGAAGCCGAAGACCGTACGCGGTGACACCTCGAAAACCAACGCCGCACGGCCCGCGTGCCGGAACGTGCCGTCCTGGACGTCGAAGTGCCATTCGGGGCCGTACTTCGACTCCCAGGCCGCGGCCAGCCGGTTCAGCCGGTCTCTGTCCGTCACACGCTCCGCCCGGCCCTCGACCACCACGTCGATCCCCTCCGACAGGGTGTTGTCACCGGTGGTCAGTACCACTTCCGGGTTGGCGGCGAGATTCCGGCCCTTGCGTTCCGACGCGCCCGTGCAGAAGTACAGCGCGCCCTTTGACCACACCCCGATCAGCGGGGTCACATGCGGGCGGCCGTCCGGACGGACCGTGCTCAGCCAGTACATCTCCGCCCTGGTCAGAAGCTCCTTCGCCGCCGACCACGGGCTGGCCGTCGCGCTCTCGTGGCTGTAACGGGTATCCAGCTCGGCGAAGGGTTCGAATCCGGACATGAGGGCCTCCCGGTCGGGTCCTTGAAGCGATCGTGCCCCCGAAGTGCGGACGGCGCACCCGCTACGAATTCATCGGTACGAGGCTAGGCTCGGAACGCTGGAGTGTGTGTGGACGGCGAGCAGGAGAGCACGGAATGACGACGGTGCCGGGGCGCAGGAGCAGTACATTCACCCGACTGCTGCGGCACGGTTTCATCGACCCCTCCGCCGCCGAGCGGCTCCTCGACCTGCCCGAGCTGTCGTCCGTACGCTCCGATCCGGTGCTGCTCGACGCCCTCGGGGCCACCGCCGACCCCGATCTGGCGCTGCGCGGCGTCGTCCGGCTGGTGGAGGCGGAGGAGCCGGACGAACGGCAGGTCCTCCTGGACACCCTCGTCACCGCCAAACCGCTGCGGGACCGGCTGCTCGGGGTGCTCGGGGCGTCCGAGGCGCTCGGTGACCATCTCGCCCGCCACCCCCGCGACTGGCATGCGCTCGTCACCTACGAGGCCACCGATCTGCACCCCGGGGTGGCCGAATTCGAGCAGGGGCTCGCCGGGGCCGACGACCCCGACTCGCTGCGCGTCGCCTACCGCAGGTGCCTGCTGGCCATAGCGGCCCGCGACGTGTGCGGTACGACGGACGTCGCCGAGGCCGCCGCCGAACTGGCCGACCTGGCCACGGCGACCCTGCGGGCGGCGCTCGCCATCGCCCGTACGGCCGCACCCTCCGACGCCGCCCAGTGCCGGCTCGCCGTCATCGCGATGGGCAAGTGCGGTGGGCACGAGCTGAACTATGTCTCCGACGTCGACGTCATCTTCGTCGCGGAACCGGTCGACGGCTACGAGGAGAGCGCAGCCGTGCAGGCCGCCACCCGGCTGGCCGCGCACATGATGCGGATCTGCTCCGACACGACCGTCGAGGGCACCATCTGGCCCGTCGACGCCAACCTCCGTCCCGAGGGCCGCAACGGGCCCCTCGTACGGACGCTGTCCTCGCACCTCGCGTACTACCAGCGCTGGGCCAAGACCTGGGAGTTCCAGGCGCTCCTCAAGGCCCGGCCGGTGGCCGGCGACCCCGAACTGGGCGCGGAGTACGTCGAGGCCGTCTCGCCGCTCGTATGGCAGGCCGCGGACCGCGAGAACTTCGTCGCCGACGTACAGAAGATGCGCCGCCGAGTCGTCGACAACATCCCCGCCGACCGCGTCGACCGCGAGATCAAGCTCGGTCCCGGCGGGCTGCGGGACGTCGAATTCGCCGTACAGCTGCTCCAGCTGGTGCACGGCCGCAGTGACGCCACCCTGCGCAGCGGCACCACCCTGGAGGCCCTTCGGGCGCTCGCCGCGGGCGGCTACGTGGGGCGGGTGGACGCCGCGCAGCTGGACGACGCGTACCGCTTCCTGCGCGCCATGGAGCACCGGATCCAGCTCTACCGGCTGCGCCGCACCCATCTGGTCCCGGAGGACGAGGCCGATCTGCGGCGGCTCGGGCGCTCCCTCGGGATGCGTACGGACCCGCTCACCGAACTCAACCAGGCGTGGAAGCGGCACGCCTCCGTGGTGCGGCGGCTGCACGAGAAACTGTTCTACCGGCCGCTGCTCGACGCCGTCGCCCAGCTCGCGCCCGGCGAGTCCAGGCTCAGCGCGAAAGCGGCGGGGCACCGGCTCGAAGCGCTCGGCTACGCCGATCCGGCCGCCGCGCTGCGGCACCTGGAGGCACTGTCGTCCGGGGTGTCCCGCAAGGCCGCCATCCAGCGCACCCTGCTGCCGGTGCTGCTCGGGTGGTTCGCGGACTCCGCCGATCCGGACGCCGGGCTGCTCGGCTTCCGCAAGGTGTCCGACGCACTCGGCAAGACCCCCTGGTACCTGCGGCTGCTGAGGGACGAGGGCGCGGCCGCGGAGAACCTCGCCCGGGTGCTCTCGGCCGGCCGGCTCGCCCCCGACCTGCTGCTCCGTGCGCCCGAGGCGGTGGCGATCCTCGGCGATCCGCAGGGGCTGAAGCCGCGCAGCCGGGAGCACCTGGAGCAGGAGGTGCTGGCCGCGGTGGGGCGTGCGGAGGGTGCCGAATCCGCCGTCTCCGTGGTCCGTGGGGTGCGTCGGCGCGAGCTGTTCCGGACCACGGCCGCGGACCTCATCGGCTCGTACGGCACGGAGGAGAGCCCCGCCGAGGAGGACCCCGGGGCCCTCGTCGACCGGGTCGGCAACGCTGTCACCGATCTCAACGCCGTCACGATCGCGGGCGCCTTGCGCGCCGTCGTACGCGAACAGTGGGGGGACACCCTTCCCACCCGGTTCGCCGTGATCGGCATGGGCCGTTTCGGCGGACACGAGCTCGGATACGGCTCCGACGCCGATGTGCTGTTCGTCCACTCACCGCGCGAGGGCGTCGACGAGCAGGAGGCGGGCCGGGCCGCGAACCAGGTGGTGTCCGAGATGCGGAGACTGCTGCAACTGCCCACCGCCGACCCGCCGTTGATCATCGACGCGGATCTGCGGCCGGAGGGCAAGAGCGGGCCGCTGGTGCGTACGCTGAGGTCGTACGAGGCCTATTACCGGCGATGGTCGCTGGTCTGGGAGAGCCAGGCACTGCTGCGCGCCGAGCCGATGGCCGGTGACGAGGAACTCGGCCGTGACTTCATCGAGTTGATCGATCTGCTGCGCTACCCGATGGAGGGCCTCGGGGAGGACGCGGTCCGCGAGATCCGCCGCCTGAAGGCCCGGATGGAGTCCGAACGGCTGCCGCGCGGCGCCGACCCGACGCTCCACACCAAGCTGGGGCGCGGCGGGCTGAGCGATGTCGAGTGGACGGTCCAGCTGATGCAGATGCAGCACGGCTGGGTGGAACCGGGGCTGCGGACGACCCGTACCCGCGAGGCGCTGGCCGCGGCGCGCGCGGCGGAGCTGATCTCGGGCGAGGACGCGCAGACGCTGGACGAGGCGTGGGTGCTGGCGACGCGGGTCCGCAATGCGGTGATGCTGGTGCGGGGGCGGCCGGGCGACACGTTTCCGTCGGGGCCGCGTGAACTCACGGCGGTGGGGCGGTACTTGGGGTATGAGCCGGGGCATGTCGGGGACATGCTGGACGACTACCGGCGGATTACGCGGCGGGCGCGCGCAGTGGTGGAGGAGCGGTTCTACGGGGCGTGAGGGGTGGCCGCTGCGGCGCGGGGCCCTTCTCGGGGCTTCCGCCCCGGGCCCCGGTCATCGAGCGCCGGACCGGCTCGGCTCTGCCCGGCGCGCTGAAAAGGCGTCCTCAAGCGCCGGATCGGCTTGATGCGTCCTCCGCGTCCAGGAGTGTGCGGCAATGTCCGATGAACGCGCCCAGCGCCAGTTCGAACGCCGCGTCCGCCCGGCCCGTGCCCACCGCGGCCAGGGCCTCCGCGAGGCGGGGTGTCGTGATGTCGTCGGGGAGTTCCCACATCGTCTCCGGGGCCGCCAGGTCCAGCGCCGAGCCCAGGACCAGATTCTCCAGGGCGATGATCACCGTCATCACCTCGGTCATGGCGAAGCCGACGCCCAGCAGCAGCCGTACCGCGCGCTCGTACTGCTCCAGGACCTTCGGGGCGCGCACCGGTGACGTCGTCAGCAGTGGGATCACGTGCGGGTGGGCTGCGAACGCGGCGCGGTAGGAGCGGGCCCAGGCCGTCATGGCCGCATCCCACGGCTCCAGGTCGAGGGTCGCGGAGTCGATCGCCGCGCAGACGCGTTCCCGGACGAGCTCGACGACCCCGCCCCTTCCGTCCACATGGTGGTAGAGCGACCCGGTCTGTACCCCGAGCCGTCGGGCTATCTGCGGGACGCTGAACCGGCCCTGCTCGTCGATGAGTTCGAGCGCCGTGGTGGTGATGCGCTCCCGGTCGAGCAGCGCCGTGCGCGGCCGTCCCATGTGCGGTTCTCCTGACGTAGGTCTGCACGCAAGTCTGCCGAGAGGTCTTCCCGGATGCCCTGGGGCGAGGCTACATTGCGCAAACCGAAAGCCTTTAGGTTTCTGGTTCACGGTCCCTGCCCCGCCAGTCGCAGAAGGGCTCCCCTTTTCGTATGTCTGCGCCCACCCTCAGGAGAGGCACCCTCGGCACCGCCGACATCGCCTTCTTCGTCATCTCGGCCGCCGCCCCGCTCACGGTGATGGCCGGAGTCGCTCCCATCGCCATCCTGCTCGGCGGCATCGGTGCCCCCGTCGGCTATCTGCTGGCGGGCATCACCCTCGCGGTCTTCGCCGTCGGGTTCACCACGATGAGCCGCCATGTCCGCAGCGGCGGCGCGTTCTACGCGTACATCACCCGGGGGATGGGCCGCCCCATCGGCATCGCCGCCGCCCTGCTCGCGATGCTCGGCTACAACGGCATGGAGATCGGCGTCTACGGGCTCCTCGGATCGGCCACCGCCGACACCGCCCAGGCCCTGTGGGGCATCGACCTTCCGTGGCTGCCGATCTCCCTCGCCGGGCTGCTGCTCATCTGGTACGGAGGCTTCCGCTCCATCGACTTCGGCGCAAAGGTCCTCGGGGTGCTGCTCGTCGCCGAGACCGGCATCCTCGTCCTGCTCGCGGGCGGTGTGCTGCTGGACGGCGGAGCCGACGGGATCTCGCTCGCCTCGTTCGCGCCCGGCAATGTCCTCGTACCCGGCATGGCGGCCGTACTGGCCTGCGCCTTCGCCGCGTTCACCGGCTTCGAGTCCACGGTGATCTACCGGCGCGAGGCACGGAACCCGGACCGCACCGTCCCGCGCGCCACCTATATCGCCGTCGCGTTCCTCGGACTCTTCTACTCGTTCGTCGTCTGGACCGTCATCCAGGCATTCGGCGACGCACAGGTCGTCAAGGCCGCCGCCACCGACCCGGGCGGACTGTTCTTCTCCGCCATCACCCACTACGTCGGCGGCTGGGCCGCGGACCTGATGCACATCCTCATCGTCACCAGCGTGCTCGCCTCGCTGCTCGCCTTCCACAACGCCATCAACCGGTACGGGCTCTCGCTCGCCGAGGAGGGTGTGCTGCCCGCCGCCCTCGGCCGCATCCACCCCCGGCACCGTTCTCCGTACGTGGCCGGTCTCGCCCAGATCGCGCTCGGCGCCGTGATCGTCATCGGCTTCGCGGCGGCCGGCGCCGACCCGTACTCGCAGCTGCTGCTCTGGGTCAACACCCCGGGAATGATCGGCCTGATGGTGCTCCAGCTGCTCGCGGCGATCGCCGTGCCGCTGTTCTTCCGGCGGTTCGAGCACGGCGAGGGCAGGCTCCGTACCGTCGTCGCGCCGGTCGTCGCGGCCGTGCTGCTGGCCGCCGCGATCGTCCTGGTCACGGACAACGTCGATCTGTTCTCCGGGGCCTCGACCGGCGTCAACATCGTGCTCGTCTCGCTGGTGCCCGCGGTCTTCCTGATCGGGCTCGTGCTCGCGCACCGGCTGAAGCGCACCAGACCCGAGGTGTACGCCCGGTTCGCGGCCGAGCCGTCACCGCCGGAGGGGGCCGTGACCGTCCCCGGCCCCGCCACATCCGCCTCCACCACCCTTTAAGGAGTCCCACCGTGCCCGCAGCCGATCTCCTCCTCACCGGAGCCCGTGTCCGCACCCTCGACCCGGCCCGGCCCGAAGCCACCGCCGTGGCGGTCAAGGACGGGGTGATCACCGCCGTCGGAGACGAGGCCGAACTGCGCGAGTGGCACGGGACCGGCACGGAGAGAGTCGACCTGGCCGGGGCCACCCTCACGCCCGGCCTGGTCGATGCGCACAGCCACCCCGTCTGGGGCCTGGAGATGGCCACCGGCACGGACCTCACCGCCGTCCGCGACCTCGACCAACTGCGCGCCGCACTCGCCGGGGCCGAACGGACCGAGGGCTGGGTCATCGCCTGGGGCCTGGACCACAACGCCTTCGGCGGCCGGCCCGTCGACCGGGCCCTCATCGAGGACGCCATCGGTGGCGCACCCGCCTTCATCCGGCTCTACGACGGGCACTCCGCCCTGGTCAGCGGCGCGGCCCTGGAACGCGCCGGGATCGCGGGCCCCCGAACCTTCGCCCAGCGCTCCACCGTCGTCTGCGACCCCGACGGGCGTCCCACCGGCCATCTGATCGAGCACGCCGCGATGGATCTGGTCGCCGGACTGCTGCCCAGGCCCTCGTACGCCGAGCGACGCACCCGCCTCGTGGAACTCCTCTCCCGCATGGCCGCCACCGGTCTGACCGGGGCTCATGTGATGGACCTCGGCGACGGTTCCGTGCCCGAACTGCTGGCCGCGGTGGAGGAGGAGACGGATCTGCCGGTGCGGCTCCGGCTGGCCCCCTGGTGCATGCCGGGCGCCGGCAAGGAGGCTCTGGAGGAGCTGGTACGTGTGCAGAGCGAGGCGGGCCGGCTCTGGCGGGTCGGCGGCGTGAAGTTCTTCATGGACGGCACCGTCGAGGGCGGCACCGCGTGGCTGGAACACGCCGACTGCCACGGGGAGGGCACCGAGGCGTTCTGGCCGGACCCGCAGGTGTACACCGCCGCTGTTCACCATCTGCACCACGCCGGGGTGGGAACCGCCACGCACGCCATCGGGGACGCGGCCGTGCGGCATGTGCTGGACACGGTGGAGACGCTGGGGGAGAGCGGCCGGCTCCGCCACCGCATCGAGCACATCGAGACCGTGCCGCAGGGCCTGGCCGCCCGGTTCGCCTCGCTCGGGGTGATCGCCTCGATGCAGCCGACGCACACCGCGTACACCCGTGCCGACCACACCGACGAGTGGTCGAAACGGCTCGGCGACGAGCGGGCCGGCCGGGCCTGGCGCTGCCGGGACCTGCGCGACGCCGGGGCGTATCTGGCGCTGGGCTCGGACTGGCCGATCGCCCACTACGACGTACGACAGGTGCTGGCCACGGCCCGGCTGCGACGGCTGCCCGGGGCGTACGACACCGAGCCGGTCACTGCCGAGCAGGCGCTGACGGGGCTGATGGCACTGGAGGGATGCACATCGCACGCCGCGGTCGCTGTCGGGGAGCAGGGCGTCGCGGGGCGGATCGCCGTGGGATACCGGGCTGATCTGACGGCGCTCGGGGTGGACCCTGTGCTTGCCCCGGCGGACGAGGTGGGGGAGGCACCTGTGAGGGTCACGGTGTGCGGGGGGCGTGTGGTGCACAGGGGGTGAGGTGGGGCGGGGCGGCGTGGAGGGGGTGGGCGCCTGCGGCGGGCCTGTTCCCCTGCCCGCCCCTTCCCGGCAGCATCGATATGCGGCTCCGCCCGGACCCCGGTCCCCGATCGCCGGAAGGGCTGAAAGATGTCCTCAAACGCCGGACGGGCTCGAATTGCGCGCTGCCGCGTCCGTCGCCGGGCGTTGCGTCCGGATCGGCGTGCCCGCGGACAGGCCGGCCGGCCGCGACCTCCCCCGCAGCAGCGGAACCCGCTTCGGGAGGTGGTGCGGCAGCGAGCCGTACCAGGCGTACGAGATCGCGTAACCGAAGGCCAGACACGTCATGCCACCCAGCGCGTCCAGCCAGAAGTGGTTGGCTGTCGCCACGATCACCAGCAGGGTGACTGCCGGATAGAGCCCTCCCAGGATGCGCGCCCAGGGGGCGGAGGCCAGCGCGAAGACGGTCAGGCCGCACCAGAGCGACCAGCCGATGTGCATCGAGGGCATCGCCGCGTACTGGTTCGACATGTTCTTGAAGTTGCCCGAGGCCATCGATCCCCAGGTCTGATGGACCAGGACGGTGTCGATGAAGTGGCCGCCGTTCATCAGGCGGGGCGGTGCCAGTGGATAGAGGTAGTAGCCGAGCAGTGCTACGGCCGTGGTCGCGAACAGGGCCAGACGGGCCGCCGCGTAACGGCCGGGGTGACGGTGGAACAGCCACACCAGCACACAGACGGTGACGATGAAGTGCAGTGTCGCGTAGTAGTAGTTCATCGACACGATCAGCCATGTCGCGGAATTCACCGCATGGTTGACCGTCCGCTCCACGGCGATGCCCAGGTACGTCTCGACCGACCAGATCCAGTCGGCATTGTGCAGGGCCTCGGCCTGCTGCTCGGGGACGGCGTTGCGCACCAGCGAGTACACCCAGTAACTGGCTGCAATCAGCAGGATTTCGAACCAGATGCGCGGCCGGCGAGGGGATCGCAGGGAACGCAGTCTCGCCGGGCCGCCGTTGCGCCATCCGGCGTTCTGCCCAGCGTTCGCCGTGGGGGCCGCCTCGTCCACGATGGGTGACGGGGTGGCCTCCAACCGGCCTTCCTGTGACGTCACGCTCAATTCACCCATAGGCACAGAGTCTGCCAGAAATGTTCCTTCCGCCCGATCATCCTCCGATCGGTTCGGGGCTGCACATCCGACTGCTGGTACTGCGCGCTAGGAGCGGGCGTGCGATCCTGGAACGGCTCCGGCGGCGGAGGCCGGAGCGGGCCCGGGGCCTGCGGCCGTTGAACCGCGAACGACCAGTTCGGGCATGAAGACGAACTCGCTGTGCGGAGCGGGTGTGCCGCCGATCTCCTCCAGCAGGGTGCGCACGGCGGCCTGGCCCATTGCCGTGACCGGCTGACGGATCGTCGTCAATGGCGGATCGGTGAATGCTATGAGCGGCGAATCGTCGTAACCGACCACCGACAGATCGCGCGGCACCTCCATCGACAGCCGACGGGCGGCCCTGATCGCGCCGAGCGCCATCATGTCGCTCGCGCACACCACCGCCGTGCAACCCCGCTCCATCAGCGCCGACGCGGCGGCCTGCCCGCCCTCCAGGGTGAACAGCGAGTGCTGGATCAGCTCCTCCACCTCGTCCGGGGCGAGGTTCAACTGCTCCTGCACGGTGGAACGGAAGCCCTCGATCTTGCGCAGAACCGGCACGAACCGCTTGGGCCCTACCGCCAGGCCGATCCGCTGATGGCCCAGCGACACGAGATGGGTCACCGCGAGCCGCATCGCGGCCCGGTCGTCCGGCGAGATGAACGGCGCCTGCACCTTGGGCGAGAAGCCGTTGACCAGGACGAACGGGACGCCCTGGGCACGCAGTTGCTCGTAGCGCTGCATATCGGCCGAGGTGTCGGCGTGCAGTCCGGAGACGAAGATGATGCCCGAGACGCCGCGGTCGACCAGCATCTCGGTCAGCTCGTCCTCGGTGGAGCCGCCGGGGGTCTGGGTCGCCAGCACCGGGGTGTAGCCCTGCCGGGTCAGCGCCTGGCCGATGACCTGGGCCAGCGCCGGAAAGATGGGGTTCTCCAGCTCGGGCGTGATCAGCCCGACCAGTCCCGCGCTGCGCCTGCGCAGCCGTACGGGCCGTTCGTAGCCGAGAACGTCGAGCGCGGCGAGAACGGATTCGCGGGTGGCCGCTGCTACGCCGGGCTTGCCGTTCAGTACACGGCTGACCGTCGCTTCGCTGACCCCCGCCTGAGTTGCGATATCGGCAAGCCGTGCGGTCATGGAAGTGGACTGTACCGGGCGTATGTCGGATTGCCCACCATCCGCAGGAATCGGACGACCGTACCTGTGGGCTGGTCCGGGACGACACCGCGGCAAAGTCTTGCAAGGTCTTGCGAGCCCGGTTTGCGGACCGCAGTCGGATCGTCGCACTGCGGGTTCATGGGCTGTGGCCTGCACTGCCAGGGATCGGCGGCTCGCGTCAAGAGGCTTGACGGCAACCGTGCGGACACGCGAATGTAACGATCGCCGAAGCTTGCAGAAATCTTCCGCAAACTCTTTCGGCGTTCTTTCATCCTTGTTACGTTCACGTCGACCCGGCGCCGCGACGGAGCGGTACGGCAGTTGAAGGAGTTCAGATGCGACGTGGCATAACGGCCACCGCCCTGGTCGCGGCCCTGGCGCTTGCGGCGACCGCCTGCGGCAGCGACAGCGAGTCCGACGGCACGAGCAAGAGCTCGGGCGAGCTCTCCGGCACGGTGACGTGGTGGGACACCTCCACCGCGGGCAGCGAGGACAAGGTCTTCAAGAAGATCGCTGAGGACTTCACCAAGCAGCACCCGAAGGTCCACATCAAGTACGTCAACGTGCCCTTCGGTGACGCGCAGAACAAGTTCAAGAACGCGGCCCAGTCCGGCTCCGACGCCCCCGACGTCATCCGCTCCGAGGTCGCCTGGACCCCCGAGTTCGCCGACCTCGGCTACCTGGCCCCGCTCGACGGCACCGCCGCGCTGAAGAACCCGGACGACTTCCTGAAGCAGGCCGCCGCGTCCACCAAGTACAAGGACAAGACGTACGCGGTGCCGCAGGTCATCGACTCCATGGGCATCTTCTACAACAAGAAGATCTTCAAGGAGGCCGGCGTCGAGGTCCCCAAGACCGTCGGCGAGCTGAAGACCGTCTCCGAGAAGATCAAGGACAAGACCGGCAAGACCGGTATGTACCTGCGCGGCGATGACGCGTACTGGTTCCTCTCCTTCCTGTACGGCGAGGGCGGCGACATGGTCGACGCCTCCACCAAGTCCGTCACGATCGACAACCCCGAGGGCGTCAAGGCGATGAAGGTCGTCAAGGACCTCGTCGACTCCGGGGCTGCCAAGACCGATGCCACGGACGGCTGGGAGAACATGCAGGCGTCCTTCAAGGACGGCAAGGTCGCCATGATGATCAACGGCCCGTGGGCCGTCGCCGACACCTACGCCGGCAAGGAGTTCAAGGACAAGGCCAACCTGGGCATCGCCCCGGTCCCGGCCGGCTCCGCCGCGCAGGGCGCCCCGCAGGGCGGTCACAACCTGGCCGTCTACGCGGGCTCGAAGAACCTCGACGCCTCCTACGCGTTCGTCGACTACATGACGTCCGCCGACACCCAGGCCAAGGTCACCAAGGAGCTGAGCCTCCTGCCGACCCGTACCTCCGCCTACGCCAAGCAGGACGTCGTCGACAACGAGATCGTCGGCTTCTTCAAGCCCGTCGTCGAGACCGCCGTCGAGCGCCCCTGGATCCCGGAGACCGGCAGCCTCTTCGCGCCGCTCGTCACCGAGTACACCAAGGTCCTGACCGGCCAGACCACGCCGGAGAAGGCCGTCAAGACGACCGGCGACTCCTACCGCAAGCTCCTCAAGGGCTGGAAGTAACAGGAAGGCAGGCCGGCTGATGGCTGTCCACACCAGCCAGTCGGTGGCGAAGGCCGCGGGCGACGACGTCGCCCGCGGCCGGAGCCGCGGTACTGGCACCCCTCCGCCGCCGAGCAGGCTCCGGCGGGCTCTGTCGACCCACTGGTACGCCTGGACCATGGTCGCCCCGGTCGTCGTCGTGATCGGCGTGATCATCGGCTATCCGCTGGTCCGCGGCATCTACCTGTCGATGACCGATGCCAATGAGCGCAACGTCGAGCGGTCCATCGGTGTCAACCACATGCCCGCCACGTACAAGTTCGTGGGCCTGGACAACTACGCCGACGCCCTCACCGGCAATCAGTTTCTCGGCACGCTCGGGTGGACCCTGGTGTGGACGGTCTCCTGTGTGACCATCACCTTCTGTCTCGGCATGGCCCTCGCCAACATCCTCAACCGCAGGATCGCCGGACGCTCCGCGTACCGGATGGCGCTCATCCTGCCCTGGGCCATCCCCGGCTTCGTCTCCGTCTTCGCCTGGCGCTTCCTCTACAACGAGGACCGCGGGCTGCTCAACAAGATCCTCTCCGGTGGCGGAATCGACGGCATACCGTGGCTGAACGACCCCACCTGGGCCAAGCTCTCCGTCATCGCCGTCAACGTCTGGCTCGGTGTGCCGTTCATGATGGTCGCCCTGCTCGGCGGACTGCAGTCGATCCCCAGCGAGCAGTACGAGGCCGCGGAGATGGACGGCGCCACCGCCTGGCAGCGGTTCCGCCACATCACGCTGCCCGGACTGCGGCCGGTCTCCACCACGGTGATCCTGCTCTCCACCATCTGGACCTTCAACATGTTCCCGGTGATCTACCTGCTGACCCGCGGCGGACCCGGTGAAGCCACCCAGATCCTGGTCACCCAGGCGTACAAGTTCTCCTTCGAGATCAGCCCGCGCGACTTCGCGCAGTCCTCCACCTGGGGCGTGCTGATCCTCGTACTCCTGATGATCTTCGCCGCCGTTTACCGGCGAGTCCTCCGCACACAGGGAGACGACTGGTGACCACCGCCCCCGCAACCACCGTCCCGGCGACCTCCGCACGGCACTCCGCGCGCAAGGTCCGGCTGCGCGGCGAGCGTTCGCCGATCGCCTCCGTCGGGCTGCACCTCACGCTCGTCGTCGCGTCCGTGATCGCCGTCTTCCCCGTGCTGTGGGTCCTGCTCACCTCGCTGAAGCCCGCCGCGTACGCGACCACCACGGACTTCTTCAAAGAGACCACGTTCGAGAACTACACGAACCTGATCCAGAACACGAAGTTCCTCACCTGGTTCGGCAACTCCCTGCTCGTCGCGGGGCTCACCACGCTTCTCGGCGTCATCATCTCCGCCTCCACCGGCTATGCCGTCAGCCGCTTCCGCTTCCCGGGCAAGCGCGGGCTGATGTGGACGCTGCTGGTCACCCAGATGTTCCCGGTCGCCGTCCTCATCGTGCCGATCTACAACATCATGGCGGGCATGGGGCTGCTGAATCAGCCCGCCGGCCTCGTCATCACCTACCTCACCATCTCGGTGCCGTTCTGTGCCTGGATGATGAAGGGCTTCTTCGACACCATCCCGCGCGAGATCGACGAGTCCGGACAGGTCGACGGCCTCACCCCGTTCGGCACGTTCTGGCGGCTCATCCTGCCGCTCGCCAAGCCCGGCCTCGCCGTCACCGCGTTCTACTCCTTCATCACCGCGTGGGGCGAAGTGGCGTACGCCTCCGCCTTCATGGTCGGCGAGGACAACCTCACCCTCGCGGGCGGACTGCAGCTCTTCGTCAACCAGTACGGAGCACAGTGGGGGCCGATGACCGCCGCGTCCGTGCTGATCGCGATACCCGCGGCCCTGGTCTTCCTCTTCGCCCAGCGTCATCTGGTCACCGGCATGTCCGCCGGAGCCGTCAAGGGCTGACGCAGCACGCCCCGTACGACCCGCACGCACCAAGTCACGGCGTCGCCGGAATCCCGACCCGGTCCCGGCGACGCTCCCCACCAGACACCCCAGGGACGACATGACCCAGCACCTCGCTGCCCCCTCCACCGGCACGTCCGACGACGCTCCGGGCCACCGCACCGGCTGGTGGCAGGACGCGGTGATCTACCAGGTCTATCCGCGGAGCTTCGCCGACGGCAACGGCGACGGCATGGGCGATCTCGCAGGCGTACGGGAGAGACTTCCGTATCTCAAGGACCTCGGCGTCGACGCGGTCTGGCTCAGCCCGTTCTACGCGTCCCCGCAGGCCGACGCGGGCTACGACGTCGCCGACTACCGTGCCATCGACCCGATGTTCGGCACCCTGCTGGACGCCGACGCGCTGATCCGGGACGCCCACGACCTGGGCCTGCGGATCATCGTGGACCTGGTGCCCAACCACTCCTCCGACCAGCACGAGTGGTTCAAGCGGGCCCTCGCCGAGGGCCCCGGCTCCGCGCTGCGCGAGCGCTACCACTTCCGCCCCGGCAAGGGCGCGGACGGTGAACTCCCGCCCAACGACTGGGAGTCCATCTTCGGCGGCCCCGCCTGGACCCGGACCGCCGACCCGGACGGCACCCCGGGCGACTGGTACCTCCACCTCTTCGCGCCCGAGCAGCCCGACTTCAACTGGGAACACCCGGCCGTCGCCGACGAGTTCCGCTCGATCCTGCGCTTCTGGCTCGACATGGGTGTCGACGGCTTCCGGGTCGACGTCGCCCACGGCCTCGTCAAGGCCGAGGGCCTGCCCGACCTCGGCACCCACGACCAGCTCAAGCTGCTCGGCAACGACGTCATGCCGTTCTTCGACCAGGACGGGGTCCACGAGATCTACCGCTCCTGGCGCACCATCCTCGACGAGTACCCCGGCGAACGCATCGCCGTCGCCGAGGCCTGGACCCCCACCGTCGAGCGCACCGCCAACTATGTGCGCCCCGACGAGATGCACCAGGCGTTCAACTTCCAGTACCTGTCCACCGCCTGGGACGCCACCGAGCTCCGCAAGGTCATCGACACCTCGCTGGACGCGATGCGGCCGGTGGGCGCCCCCACCACCTGGGTGCTCTCCAACCACGACGTGACCCGGCACACCACCCGGTTCGCCAACCCGCCCGGCCTCGGCACCCAGATCCGCACGGCCGGCGACCGCGAGCTGGGCCTGCGCCGGGCCCGTGCCGCCACCCTGCTGATGCTGGCGCTGCCCGGTTCCGCGTACGTCTACCAGGGCGAGGAGCTCGGCCTGCCCGACGTCACCGACCTGCCCGACGAGGCCCGCCAGGACCCGTCGTTCTTCCGCGCGGACGGCCAGGACGGTTTCCGCGACGGCTGCCGGGTGCCGATTCCGTGGACCCGCGACGGCAGCTCGTACGGCTTCGGCAGCGGCGGCAGCTGGCTGCCCCAGCCCGACAGCTGGAGTGGGCTGAGCGTCGAGGCGCAGACCGGCGAAGCGGGCTCCACGCTGGAGCTGTACCGGGCCGCGATCGCCGCCCGCCGGGTGCACCCGGGGCTCGGCGCCGGCACCGCGGTGGAGTGGCTCCAGGCCCCCGAGGGTCTGCTGATCTTCGCCCGCCCCGGCTTCGTCTGCACCGTCAACACGACAGGCCGTCCGGTACGCATCCCCGTACGCGGCACCGTCCTGCTGTCCAGCACCCCGGTCGCCGCCGACGGCGCCGAGATCGAGCTGCCCGCGGACACCACGGTGTGGTGGACGGTGTGACCGTCCCCCTGCCCAGGGCCGGTGGTGCTCCGAGGCTCTCGGACATCGCCGGCCAGGCAGCGGTCAGCGAGGCGACCGTCAGCCGGGTGCTCAACGGGAAACCGGGCGTCGCGGACACCACGCGTCAACGGGTGCTCGCCGCGCTGGACATCCTCGGCTACGAACGCCCCGTACGGCTGCGCCGGCGCAGCGCCGGGCTGATCGGACTGGTGACGCCCGAGCTCACCAACCCGATCTTCCCGGCGTTCGCGCAGTCCGTCGAACAGGTACTGGCCGGGCACGGCTACACGCCGGTGCTCTGCACCCAGCTGCCCGGCGGTGCCACCGAGGACGAACTCGTCGAGCAGCTCGTCGAACGGGGCGTCGGCGGGATCGTCTTCCTCTCCGGGCTGCACGCCGACATGTCGGCCGACCCGGCCAGGTACGCCGCGCTCACCGACCGCGGCGTGCCGTTCGTCCTGATCAACGGCTACAACGAACGGATCAGCGCCCCGTTCGTCTCGCCCGACGACTCCGCCGCCGTACGGATGGCCGTCGGACACCTCGCCGATCTCGGCCACCGCAGGGTCGGCCTGGCCATCGGGCCGCAGCGCTATGTGCCGGCCCGCCGCAAACGGGAGGGTTTCGTCGAGGCCGCCGTGAACCTGCTGGGCCTGGGCCGCGCCGAGGCCGAACTCCTCGTCTGTTCCACGCTGTTCAGCGTCGAGGGCGGCCAGGTCGCGGCCGGTGCGCTGCTCGACCGGGGGTGCACCGGCATCGTCTGCGGCAGCGACCTGATGGCGCTGGGTGTGGTGCGTGCGGCCCGGGAGCGCGGGCTCGGCGTACCGCGCGATGTGTCGGTGGTCGGCTTCGACGACTCGCAGCTGATCGCGTTCACCGATCCGCCGCTGACGACGGTGCGTCAGCCCGTACAGGCGATGGCGGCGGCCGCGGTGAGCGCCCTGCTGGAGGAGATCGGCGGCAGCCCCGTGCAGCGTACGGAGTATGTGTTCCAGCCGGAGCTTGTGGTACGGGGCTCCACCGCCGCGGTCCGCGGCGTCTGAGGCCCGGCCCGAAGGTGCCCGGGCGTACAGGAGAGGCACCGGGAGTCGGCCCTGAATGGGCCGGCGGGGAGTGAGCGACTCCAGGTGCCTCTCTTGTCCGTGACCGGCCCGGCCGGCCGGGCGCGTGGGGTCCGGGATCACCGGAACCCCCGGCCGACCGGACCGGAGTCGGAAGAAACGTAACAGCGCTGCAATGTTTTGCGTAAGACCTTGCAGGAAGAAAACTGCTGGATTTCGTGGATGTAAGCGGGCGGTGTCCAAAGGGTTGACCGAGGCCGGACGGGCTCGTACGGTCTCCACCGCGGCAAGGTTTGCATTCTTGCAGCAAGAACCTTCAGGAGCCTTGAGGGCAGGGCGCGTTGCCACGTGAGGCTGCACCGTCACCCGCATTTCCCCCACAGCAGGAGGAAACATGGCACGCAGACCACTGTCTGCAGCGCTCGCCCTGATAGCAGGCGCCGCCGCTCTCGTGGCCCCCGCCACGACCGCCCAGGCCTCCACCCCGGGCGACAAGGACGTCACCGCCGTTCTCTTCGAGTGGAAGTTCGACTCCGTGGCCAAGGCGTGCACGGACTCCCTCGGCCCGGCCGGCTACGGCTACGTGCAGGTCTCGCCGCCCCAGGAACACATCCAGGGCGGCCAGTGGTGGACCTCGTACCAGCCGGTCAGCTACAGGATCGCCGGACGGCTCGGCGACCGCGCCTCCTTCGCCAACATGATCAGCACCTGCCACAGCGCGGGTGTCAAGGTCGTCGCCGACTCCGTCATCAACCACATGTCGGCGGGATCGGGCACCGGTACCGGCGGCTCCTCGTACACCAAGTACAACTACCCCGGCGTGTACTCCGCGGCCGACCTGGACGACTGCACCGCGCAGATCAGCAACTACCAGGACCGGGCCAACGTCCAGAACTGCGAACTCGTCGGCCTTGCCGACCTGGACACCGGTGAGGACTACGTCCGCGGCAGGATCGCCGCATACCTCAACGACCTGCTCGCCCTCGGCGTCGACGGCCTGCGCATCGACGCCGCCAAACACATGCCCGCGGCCGACCTCGCCAACATCAAGTCGCGGCTGAGCAACCCCAACGCCTACTGGAAGCAGGAGGCGATCTACGGGGCGGGCGAGGCCGTCTCGCCCGACGAGTACACCGGTACGGGGGACGTCCAGGAGTTCCGCTACGCCCGCAGCCTCAAGCAGGTCTTCAACAACGAGAACCTCGCCTACCTGAAGAACTTCGGCGAGGGCTGGGGCTTCATGCCGTCGTCGAAGGCCGCGGTCTTCGTCGACAACCACGACACCGAGCGCGGCGGCGACACACTGAACTACAAGGACGGTGCCAACTACACCCTCGCCAGTGTCTTCATGCTGGCCTGGCCGTACGGCTCGCCCGACGTCCACTCCGGGTACGAGTGGACCGACAAGGACGCCGGTCCGCCGAGCGGTGGCACAGTGAACGCCTGTTACAGCGACGGCTGGAAGTGCCAGCACGCCTGGCGCGAGATCTCCTCCATGGTCGGCTTCCGCAACACCGCACGAGGTGAGTCCGTCACCGACTGGTGGGACAACGGCGGCGACCAGATCGCGTTCGGCCGCGGCTCCAAGGCGTATGTCGCGATCAACCACGAGGGCTCCTCGCTGACCCGTACGTTCCAGACATCACTGCCCGCCGGTGACTACTGCGACATCCAGTCCGGCAACGGCGTCACCGTCGACGGCTCCGGCCGGTTCACCGCGACGCTCGGCGCCAACACGGCTCTGGCGCTCCAGGTGAACGCCCGTACCTGCGCGGGCGGCGGCACCACGGCCCCGGGCACCAGCACCTCCGGTGCCTCGTTCGGCGTCGACGCCGCTCTCCTCGGGTGACGCGGACTCGTCCGAAACCGTGAGCGGACCGCCCCATTGCCGCGTCACCCTGCGGGGATCACCCCGAAACGCCCCCTCCCCGCGCACCGCCGCCTTCACGTGGGCGTCCGGCCCCGGGAGAGGGGTGCCCGGGGCGGGGGCGTACCAGGGCGATCCCCACGGGACGACGCAGCAGGAGGACGGCTCACCTGCGGTGCAGGACGAGTCCGCGTCGTTCGAGGAGACGCCCCGGTGGGCCCCGCGCCCGCCCCGCCACCCAACCGGTCCGCCCACCCCGAGAACCCCACCCGCACACAAGGAGACCCCGCCCGTGTCCCGTTCCACCCTGAGACGGGGAGTCGTCGCCGCACTCTGCGCGGCGCTCCTCCCCGTCGTCCCGGCGGCGTCCGCGTCCGCCGCGCCGAGACCTCCGGGCCCGCCCTCGGACGCCCGGCTGGCCGCCGAGCCCGCCCGCCACGATCTGACGCGTGAACAGTTCTACTTCGTCATGCCCGACCGGTTCGCGAACGGAGACACCTCCAACGACCGCGGCGGGCTCACCGGTTCACGGCTGGAGACCGGCTACGACCCCACGGACAAGGGGTTCTACCAGGGCGGCGACCTCAAGGGCCTGACCGAGCGGCTCGACTACATCAAGGGTCTCGGCACCACCGCCATCTGGCTCGCCCCGATCTTCAAGAACCGCCCCGTTCAGGGCACCGGAAAGGACGCATCGGCCGGTTACCACGGCTACTGGATCACCGACTTCACCCAGGTCGACCCGCACTTCGGCACCAACGCCGACCTGTCGAAACTGATCGACAGGGCCCACGGCAAGGGCATGAAGGTCTTCTTCGACGTCATCACCAACCACACCGCGGACACCGTCGACTACGCCGAGAAGACCTACGGCTACCGGCCGAAGGGCGCCTACCCGTACCTCGACAAGGACGGCCGCCCGTTCGACGACGGCAAGGGCCTGGCGAAGGTGGACGCGGACTCGTTCCCGTACACACCGAAGAACACGGGGAGCAAGGTCCCGGCCTGGCTCAACGACCCGACGATGTACCACAACCGCGGCGACTCGACCTACGCCGGTGAGTCCACCACGTACGGCGACTTCTCCGGCCTCGACGACCTGTGGACCGAGCGGCCCGAGGTCGTCTCCGGCATGGAGAAGATCTACGAGAAGTGGGTCCGGGACTTCGATATCGACGGCTTCCGGATCGACACCGTCAAACATGTCGACCTGGACTTCTGGACCCAGTGGGCGACCGCCCTCGACGACTACGCGGCCGACCACGGGCGCAAGGACTTCTTCATGTTCGGCGAGGTCTACTCCGCCGACACCGCCATCACCTCGCCCTACGTCACCCGGGGCCGGCTCGACGCGACGCTCGACTTCCCGTTCCAGGAAGCGGCCAGGCAGTACGCCTCGCAGGGCGCCCCGGCCTCGAAGCTCGCCGCCGTCCTCGGTGACGACTACCGGTACACCACCGACAAGGCCAACGCCTACGAGCAGGTCACCTTCCTCGGCAACCACGACATGGGACGCATCGGCTCGTTCCTGAAGCAGGACAACCCGAAGGCCGATGACGCGGAACTCGTCAAGCGCGCACAGCTCGCCGACGAGCTGATGTTCCTCAGTCGCGGCAACCCCGTCGTCTACTACGGCGACGAGCAGGGCTTCACCGGCGCGGGCGGCGACAAGGACGCCCGCCAGACCATGTTCGCCTCGAAGACCGCCGACTACCTCGACGACGACGAGCTGGGCACCGACCGCACCCACGCCTTCGACGCGTACGACACGAAGCACCCGCTCTACCGGAACATCGCCGCGCTCTCCGAGCTGACCAGGAAGAACCCGGCTCTGCGCAACGGCGTCCAGACCGAGCGCCTTGCGGAAGGGTCCGTGTACGCCTTCTCCCGTACGGACCCCGAGCAGGGACACGAGTACGTCGTAGCCACGAACAACGGCAGCGAGGCCAGGACGGTCGAGCTTCCGACGGCCTCGGAAGGGATGAACTTCCGTACGATCTACGGTGGTTCGGCCTCTACCCGTAGCGGTGCCGACAAGAGGATCACCGTCACCGTGCCCGCCCTCTCCAGCATCGTGCTGCGCGCCGGGAAAGCGATGGGCGAACCCGCCGCCAAGCCCTCGATCACCCTCAAGGCCCCGGCCGCCGGAGCCACCGGCACCGTCGAGATCTCCGCCGACGTCGACGGCGGACAGTTGAACCGGGTCGTCTTCGCCGCCCGGACCGGCAACGGGAAGTGGGTCACCCTCGGCTCCGCCGACCACGCCCCGTACAAGGTCACCCAGACCGTTGGCGACACGGTGGCCGCGGGAACCCCCTTGCGGTACAAGGCGGTTGTCGTCGACCGTGCCGGCCGCACCGCGAGTGCCCTCGCCTCCTCCACCGCGGGACAGGCACCCGCTGCCGAGAAGCCCGTCGCGGTCGAGCGCGACTACGCCGTCGTCCACTACAGGCGTACGGACGGCGACTACGACGGCTGGCGGATCCAGGCGGGCGACAAGTCGGCCGGGTTCACCGGGCGGGACGCCTACGGGGCCTTCGCCTGGATCAAGCTCGACGAGGGTGTCTCCTCCCTCCCGTACACCGTGGAGAAGTCCGGCACCGCCGACGGGCCGCAGCGCACCGTCGACCTCGCGAAGACCGGACAGGTCTGGATCGAGCAGGGCAAGGACGGCCAGGCCGACGAGGCCCCCGACGGCGCCTACCCGCCGCAGGACACCACAAAGGCAGTACTGCACTACTACCGGACCGACGGCGACTACGACGGCTGGGGGCTGCACACCTGGACCGGGGCCAAGGACCCCACAGACTGGGCCAAGCCGCTCCAGCCGGTGAAGAAGGACGCCTCCGGCGTCACCTTCGAAGTGCCGCTCACCGACGGCGCCACCTCGCTCAGCTACATCCTGCACAAGGGCGACGAGAAGGACCTCCCCAGCGACCAGTCGCTCGACATCGCCACCTACGGGCACGAGGTCTGGATGCTCGGCGGCACGCCCGGCTATCTGCTGCCGCAGGCCGGCGGCGTACCCACGCCCGACCTCACCAAGGCCGAGGCGCAGTGGATCGACTCCGACACCGTCGTGTGGAAGGTGAAGGCGACCGAAGCCACCAGCCAGCAGCTCGTCTACGCATCGGGCGGCGGCATCTCCGTCGTCGACGGGGCACTCTTTGCCGAGGGGCAGTGGCTGCGGCTCGCACCGTCCGCGCTGACCGACGCGCAGAAGGCGAAGTACCCGCACCTCAAGGACTATCCGGCGTTCACCATCGACGTCCGCGACCGGGACAGGGTGCGTGAGGCGCTGCGCGGCCAGCTGATCGCCACCCAGCGCGCCGCCAACGGCGCCCTGCTCGCCGCCACCGGCGTACAGAGCGCGGGAGTGCTCGACGACCTCTACGGCAAGAACGCGGCCACCGCCTCGCTCGGCCCGGTCTTCGACCACGGCCGCCCCACGCTGTCCGTCTGGGCGCCCACGGCCCGTACCGTCGCCCTCGAACTCGACGGCCGCAGCGTCCCGATGCGCCGCGACGACCGCACCGGCGTCTGGTCCGTCACGGGCACGGAGAAGTGGACGGGCAAGCCCTACCGTTACATCGTGAATGTCTGGGCGCCCACCGTCCAGAAGATCGTCACCAACAAGGTCACGGACCCCTACTCGACCGCCCTGACCACGGACTCCGCGCGCAGCCTCGTGATCGACCTCGACGGCCCCGGCCTCGCGCCGAAGGGCTGGTCCGGGCTGAGGAAGCCCGCCGCCGTCCCGCTGCGTGACGCCCAGATCCAGGAGCTGCACATCCGCGACTTCTCGATCGCGGACCCCACCTCGAAGCACCCCGGCGAATACCTCGCCTTCACCGACACCCGCTCCGACGGGATGAAGCACCTCAAGCAGCTCGCCGACTCCGGCACCAGCTACGTCCATCTGCTGCCCGCCTTCGACATCGGCACCGTCCCCGAGAAGAAGTCCGCCCAGCAGAAGCCGGCCTGCGATCTGTCCGTGTACGCCCCCGACTCCGAGGAGCAGCAGGCCTGCGTGGCGAAGGCCGCGGCGCAGGACGGGTTCAACTGGGGCTACGACCCGCTGCATTACACCGTCCCGGAGGGTTCGTACGCCTCCGACCCGAACGGCACACGGCGGACCGTCGAGTTCCGGCAGATGGTGCAGGGGCTGAACGGCGCGGGACTGCGGACCGTCATGGACGTCGTCTACAACCACACCGTGGCCTCCGGCCAGGACGACAAGTCCGTCCTCGACCGGATCGTGCCCGGCTACTACCAGCGGCTGCTGGAGGACGGCACCGTGGCCACCTCCACCTGCTGCGCCAACACCGCACCCGAGAACACCATGATGGGCAAGCTCGTGGTGGACTCGGTCGTCACCTGGGCCAAGGAGTACAAGGTCGACGGCTTCCGCTTCGACCTGATGGGCCACCACCCCAAGGCCAACATCCTTGCCGTCCGCAAGGCGCTCGACGCGCTGACCGTGGCCAAGGACGGCGTCGACGGCAAGAAGATCATCCTGTACGGGGAGGGCTGGAACTTCGGTGAGATCGCCGACGACGCCCGCTTCGTCCAGGCCACTCAGAAGAACATGGCCGGCACCGGCATCGCCACCTTCTCCGACCGGTCCCGCGACGCCGTCCGCGGCGGCAGCCCCTTCGACGAGGACCCGGGCGTGCAGGGCTTCGCCACCGGCCTCTACACCGACCCCAACGCCTCGGCCGCCAACGGCACGAAGGCCGAACAGAAGGCCCGGCTGCTCCACTACCAGGACCTGATCAAGGTCGGCCTCACCGGCAACCTCGCCGACTACACCTTCACCGACTCCTTCGGCAACACGGTCAAGGGCTCCGGCGTCGACTACAACGGCGCCCCGGCCGGATACGCAGCGGCTCCCGGTGACGCCCTCGCCTACGCCGACGCCCACGACAACGAGTCGCTGTACGACGCACTCGCGTTCAAGCTCCCGGCGGGCACATCAGCGGCGGACCGGGCCCGTATGCAGGTCCTGGCGATGGCGACGGCCACCCTCTCGCAGGGGCCCTCGCTCTCCCAGGCGGGCACCGATCTGCTGCGCTCCAAGTCCCTTGACCGCAACTCGTACGACAGCGGCGACTGGTTCAACGCCCTGCACTGGGACTGCCGCGACGGCAACGGCTTCGGCCGCGGACTGCCCCCGGCAGCCGACAACGGGTCCAAGTGGTCCTATGCCAGGCCGCTGCTGACCGGGGCCGCGCTCAGCCCCGGCTGCGCACAGATCAACGGCACGTCCGCCGCCTACCGGGACCTGCTCACCATCCGCTCCACGGAGAAGGACTTCGACCTCTCCACCACCGAGCAGGTCCAGTCCGCCCTGTCCTTCCCGCTCTCCGGGAAGGACGAGACACCGGGTGTGATCACCATGAGGCTCGGAAAGCTGGTGGTCGTCCTCAACGCGACCCCCGGCACCGAGAACCAGAAGATCGCCGGCCTGGCCGGGCAGCAGTACGTCCTGCATCCCGTCCAGGCTGCGGGCGCGGATTCTACTGTCAAGAAGTCGACGTACGAGAGGAGTTCGGGAAGCTTCACCGTCCCGGGACGCACGGTGGCGGTGTTTTCCCTGAGCTGAGCCGTACGGGACTACGTTGAGAGGCAGCAGCCGCCCGGGAGTGCCGCAGCACCGCACTCCCGGGCGTGCCTTCCTGCCCCTCCCGGCCGGTCCCGGCCCCTTTCCGGTACGCCAGGCGTCCTCCCATGCCTGCGAAGTACGGGAATCGGGGGCCGGGACCGGCCGGTCCACCTGTTTCAGCGACGGTGACCATGGCGAGCAACATCCCCGAGGAGACAACGAGCTTTGTCGGACGGAAAGCGGAACTTGCCAGGCTCGAACACAGCCTCGCCGCACACCGGCTGACCACACTCACGGGCAGCGGCGGTGTCGGCAAGACCAGGCTCGCGGTCCGCGCGGCCCGGCATGCGGCGGCCGGACACCGCGACGGCGCCCGGTGGGCGGATCTCTCACCGCTCCACGACGACGGACTGCTCATCGCGACCGTCTCCGACGCGGTCGGGCTCTCCGACCACACCCTGCGCATGCCCATCGACGCGCTGTGCGAATGGCTCGTCGACAAGGAACTGCTGCTGGTCCTCGACTCGTGCGAGCATCTGCGCTCCGCGTGCGCGCATCTGCTCGGCGAAATCCTCACCACGTCACCCGGCCTCACCGTGCTCACCACCAGCCGGCAGCCCCTGGGCATCAAGGGCGAGCGGCTCGTCGAGGTGGAACCGCTGCCCGTCGGGGGCGCGGCCGACGCACTGACACTGTTCCGGGACCGGGCAGCCGCGGCAGCCCCGGGGCTCGCCCTCGACGCGCCGGGCAACGCCGAGGCCGCCGCCGAGATCTGCCGCCGCCTCGAAGGCATTCCGCTCGCCATCGAACTCGCGGCGGGAGCCCTCTGCCGGGAAACCGTCGAGCAACTCGCCGTACGGATCGGCTCCCGCTTCGACGTACCGACCGATGAATCGCTCCGGCTGCCGCGCCACCGCACCCTGCGCACCGCCATCGGCTGGAGCCACGAGCTGTGCACACCGCTGGAACGGCTGCTCTGGGCCCGGCTGACCGTCCTGCGCGGCGACTTCGACGAGGCCGCGGCCCGCGAGATCTGCGCCGAAGGGCCGCTCACCGAGGACGGTGTGACCGAGGCACTGAACGGCCTGGTCGCCAAGTCGGTTGTCGGACGGGACGGCGTACGGCACCGCATGCTCGACACCATCCGCGAGTACGGACGGATGTGGCTTGCCGAGCTCGGCGAGGAACGGGCCGCCGCCGACCGGCACGCCGCCTGTTTCCTCAGCCTTGCACGCCACGCCCACGCGGGCTGGACCGGCGACGAACAGATCATCTGGTACCACCGCATCGCCGAGTCGCACGCCGACCTGTGTGCCGCCCTCGACCACCTGCTGGCCCATGACACCGGGGCCGCCCAGGAGATGGCGGGCCGGATCGGCTTCTTCTGGTGCTGCTGCGGCCATCTGCCGCAGACCCGTGAATACGCCCAGCGCGCCCTGGACGCCGGACCTGCCGAAGGACCCCACCGCACCCGCGCACTGTGGGTTCTGGGCATCACCGTCATGCTCCAGGGCGACTACCCGGCCGCCCGGCGCCTGGGCAGGGAGTGCACCAGGGCGGCGGCCCGCGACGGGGCCGACGAGGGCATCCTCGCCGCCGCCTATCTGTGCGGCCTCACCCATCTGATGACCGGCCGCCCCGAGGCGAGCCTGCGCCGGATCGACCGGGTACTGAGCACCACCGGCACCGCCACCCCGCTCGAAACGGCCTACCGGCTGCGCTGTCGGCTCATCACCGTCTTCGCCCTCACCGGCCTGGGACGGCTGGACGAGGCGGAGGCGGCGGCCCTGGACCTGCGCGCGGCCTGCGAGGCCCAGGACGAGTGCTGGACCCGTAGTTACGTCGACTACCAACTCGCCCTGATCGCCCTGCTGCAGGGCGACGCAGACGCCTCCGCCGCCCACGCCCGCTCGATGCTCGTGGGCAAACACCGCCTCCGGGACAGCTTCGGTATCGCGCTCGGCCTGGACATTCTGGCCGCGGCGATCGCCGCCCAGGGAGCGGGCGCCCGCGCCGCCCGGGTGTACGGCACGGGACAGGTCTACTGGCGCATGGTCGGCCACCCGCAACGCGGCACCCCGGAACTGGGCCCCCTGCGCGAGGCCTGCGAACGCCAGGCCCGCGCGGCCGTCGGCGACGCCGCCTACCAACGCGCCTTCGAAAGGGGCCGGGCGGACAACGCGGAGGTGGGCCTCGCGGCAGCGCTCCAGGGCGAACTGCTCACGTAGGGCCTGAGGACACCCGGAGCATCCGGATCAAGGAACGAATCCTCTTGTGCGGTCATGCCGATCAGCGTAAATCTGAGGTCCGGCAACCGGCCGTACCCGCTGTACCCGCACCCAGGAGCGCATGATGCCGCAGATCACCGTCGACTACTCCGCAGAGCTCGACGACAGCTTCGACCGCCGCGGCTTCGCACTCGCCCTGCACCCGCTGGTCGCCGAGACGGTCACCACGAAGATCGCCGCCTGCAAGACCCGCTTCCGGCGCGTCGAGGAATTCGTGGCGGGCGACACGGCCACCGGCGACGCGGTCCTGAACATTTCGATCGCCCTGCTGCCCGGCCGTGCCGAAGAGCTCAAGGCACAACTGACCGATTCCGTGCTGGAGCTGCTGGCCGCCCACCTCAAGCCCGTCGACGGTGTCACCGTCCACGCGTCGGCGGAGACCCGCGATCTGGACCCGTCCTACCGCAAGCGCTGAGCAGTAAGGCCGTTACGGCAGCCGCTGCACGGGAACGGCCGGCACGGCGGGCGCCAGAGCGGAGAGCCGGCTCAACAGCTCCCCGAACGGTCCGTCCGCCGGCTCCTGCGCGAAGACCCGTAACACGATGCCCGCCATCTCCGTGTCGTACGCGGCACTCACCGCGGCCAGCGCCGCGAAGTCGTGCACCAGCTGAATCTCCAGCTCCTCGCGCGGGATTCGCCGCCCGTCCAGCCAGATCAGCGCCGTCGACTCGGCCAGCGAAACCCACGACCGCACGACCAACTCCAGCCGCGCCGGGGGATCTTCGACCCCCAGATGGGCCAGGATCTGCTCGTAGGCCGCCTGCCGCACCCCGTCGATCATCGCGTTCGCCGTCGACGACCCGACCGCGGGCCCGCCCCGCATCAGCGCCGAGAACCCCGGACCGTGCTCCTCGACAAAGTCGAAGAACCGCCCCATCACCCTCAACAGCCGTGCCCCGAGCGACCCTTCACGCGGCTCCACGAACCGTGCCGCCAACTCGTCGGCCGCCCGCCGCAGCGCCGCCTCGT
Organism: Streptomyces sp. NPDC058239; assembly: GCF_042882185.1. Taxonomy (NCBI): domain Bacteria; kingdom Bacillati; phylum Actinomycetota; class Actinomycetes; order Kitasatosporales; family Streptomycetaceae; genus Streptomyces; species Streptomyces sp. NPDC058239. The sequence continues at coordinate 27,646 of NZ_JBHVWS010000029.1, read as the reverse complement.
ACAGGCTCTGCTTCCCCGGGAAGTAGTGATAGACCAACGGCCGCGAGATCCCCGCAGCGGCCGCGATCTCGTCGATCGACACCTCGTCCGGGGAGCGGTGACTGAACAACTCCAGCGCGACACCGATCAACTGCTGCTTGCGCTCCTCGACGCCCATCCTGCGCCGCACCCCGGTCGTCATGGTGGACAGGGTACCCAGTGGGGCCGTGGGGGAGGGGTGGTGGGCCGGGGCCGCTCAGGACGTGGGGCGCCGGCCTGCCCCACCCTTCAGAGATCCAGCACCAGCCGCTCGCCCCGGCAACGCGACACGCAGATCAGCATCGAGTCGTCCCGTTCCGAGTCCGTCAGCAATTCGTCGCGGTGGTCGATCTCGCCCTCCAGGACGCGCTGTTGGCATGTCCCGCAGAAGCCCTGTTCGCAGGAGTACGAGACGTACGGCAGCTCTTCGCGCACCGCGGCCAGTACCGACTGGCCCGCCGCCACCTGGACCGTGCGGCCGGAGCGGTGCAGTTCGACCTCGAAGGGGCCGGAGCCGGCCGAGCACGTGGTCGCTGCCGTGAAGCGTTCCAGATGCAGTGTGCGGCCGGGCGGGAGGGCGGCGGTGACCGCGTCCGTCAGGGGCTCCGGACCGCAGCAGTAGACCGCTGTGCCCTCCGCCGTGTCCGCCAGGGCCGCGGCCGTGTCCGGGTGGCCCGCCTCGTCCCCGGGGACGACTGTCACCCGGTCGCCCTCCGTGCCCAGCTTCTCGATCTCGTCCAGGAACGGCATCGTGGCGCGGGACCGTCCGCCGTACAGCAGCCGCCAGTCGGCGCCCGAGGCCGCGACGGAACGCAGCATCGGCAGGATCGGGGTGATGCCGATGCCGCCCGCGACGAAGAGGTACGCGGGGGCCTCGACGAGGGGGAATCGGTTGCGGGGGGCGCGGACCTCGATCTCCTCGCCCTCGTGGAGCCGGTCGTGGACCTCGCGGGAGCCGCCCCGGCCGTCCTCGACCAGGCGGGTCGCGATGGTGTACGTGTCGGGGTCGGCGGGGTTCCCGCAGAGGGAGTACTGGCGGACCAGCCCGGAGGGCAGCAGGAGGTCCAGGTGCGCGCCGGGCTGCCAGGCGGGCAGGCCGGGTCCCTCCAGGCGGAGTTGGACCACGCCGTCGGCGGGGGCGGTCCGCTCGGTGATGAGCAGACGGCGGGTGGTGGTGGAACGGCGCTCGGAGTGGCCCGAGACCGGATTCTCCAGGGCCGGCAGCGGCCAGAGCGGGGAGCTCTCGATGCGGTGGCGCATGGCCCGCTTCGCGAGCAGCGCGGCGCCGGCGACGAGGACGACGGTGCGCAGGCGGGGCAGGGGGAGGGGCATGGTCAGCTGCTTCCCGTCGTACGGGCCTCGGCGGCCGTGGCCGCGGGCGAGTGGGCGAGATAGTCGACTGCCTGGGCCGTACTGCCCTCCTGCGAGGGGTGGTAGGCGTGACTCAGATAGCGGGGTATGGAGCGCAGCAGATCACCGGTCGCGGGCAGGGTGCCGCGCCTTCCGCTGATGTAGAACTCCTTGAACGACGCCCTGCCGTGCAGCAGGCTCGGGTCGTTCTCCATGAAGAAGCGCGTACCGCGCTGCCAGAGGAAGAGCAGCGCGGCGAATGCCGCGGCCCAGGTCCGTACCCGCCGCCGGTAGCCGCCGTCGACATGCATGAACACATCGAAGGCGACCGAGCGGTGCTCGACCTCCTCCGCGCCGTGCCAGCGCAGCAGATCCAGCATCGTCGGATCGGCGCCGCGCCGGTCCAACTCATCGGCGTTCAGCACCCAGTCGCCGAGGAACGCGGTGTAGTGCTCGATCGCCGCGATCGTCGCCACCCGCTCCATCAGCCACCACTTCCGCGCCCGGCCGGGCGGCAGCGTCCGGTCGCCGAGGAGCTTCTCGAAGAACCAGTCGACCTGTGCGGTGTACGGCGTCGGGTCCAGACCGAGCTGCTTCAGACGGGGCAGGACGTCGTCGTGGGCCTGGGAGTGCACGGCCTCCTGGCCGATGAACCCGATGACGTCCTGGCGCAGTTGCTCGTCGTGGATGTACGGCAGCACCTGTCGGTACACATGGATGAACCAGCGCTCCCCGGCGGGCAGCAGCAGATGGAGCACGTTGATGGTGTGCGTGGCGAACGGGTCGCCCGGTACCCAGTGCAGAGGCGTCTTCTCCCAGGCGAAGGAGACCTTGCGGGCCTTGAGCTGCGTCCGTTCCGAAGCGACCGGCGCCGGCTGCGTGTTAGACATGTTGTCAATGTACTGATGGGTACGTGGGGGGAACAGGGGCGTGCAGCGAATTCCTGCACCGCTGATCGGTGGTCGGGTTCCCGTCTGCCGTGCCGGATTCCCGGCCCGGCCGATCCGGGGCGCACGCGTCGGGCCCGTGGCGGTCCCCCTCGGTGGGGGCGCCACGGGCCCGGGTCATACAGCGGTTCGGACCGGATCAGTGGGAACGGTGCTCCCAGTACCGGTCGTTGTCGTGGTGCCGGCGTCCGTGGTCGCGGTAGCGGTCCTCGTTGTGGCCCCAGCGTCCGTGGTCGCGGTGGCGGTTCTTGCCGTGGCCCCAGCGTCCGTGGTCGCGGTAACGGTCGTTGTCGTGGCCCCAGCGTCCGTGGTCGCGGTGGTCGCGATCCCCGTGCCGGCCGTCCTGGGCCTGCACGGAGTGGGCACCGACAGCGGCGCCGGGGGCGGCGGCCTGGGCCGCGCCGGCTCCGCCCAGCCCGACGATGGCTGCCACACAGACTGCGGCAGCCAAGCGGGAAACATGCATAACGATCTCCTGTCGCAGCAGGCGCCGAAGCGCCTGCTCGGATTGGTCATGGCAACCGTCGCCCCCCGACCACCGCCGATGACTGCACCACGCTCGCCAGGACACCCGATCTGCTGGAATGTCGTTGATCGTGGAACCAACCCTTGTAGGCAGACCGTGGACCTCGCCCAACCCTCCGTTCCATCCCGCGACTTTCGCCCCCGCTCCTCGGCGCACCGCCCCACCTGCCGGTCCTCCACCGAGGTACCGGGGCACGCGTGCCTGGCGGCGACTCCGCGTCCGGATCCACGAGCACGCCGGAAGGCCGGCTCGCTGGGCGCCATGAGGGGGCCGAGTGGCGGATCACGGCGCGCACGGACGCCCACCGGACAAGCTGAACGAGAAGGTGCAGATCTCGGTGATGACGACCGAGCTGCTGCTGCCCGGACGCGCCTCGTGCCCCGGCGGAACATGGATCGGCAGGCCGATTGCGACGATGCCGACACCGACGTCGGACCGCACCGGCCGGGACGGCCACCCGACAAGAAGTACGGGAAACGGCACGGCGGTACGGAAACAAGGTCAGCGCAGGGCGCCCACCCGACTGCCGTCCGTCAGCGTCCCGTTCAGCCGTGCCCGGTCGCCCGCCCTGGCCGGTACGGCGAGGAGACGGCTGTCGGACCGCCCCTCCACCCCGCCCGAGGTGGTCAGCGAGGCGAACTGCTCGCTGCCCGCGGCCAGTACGTACCAGCGTCCGCCGTGCGACTTCCACAGCACCCCGGCCAGCACCCGTGGATCGCGCATCCCGCAGGCCGGTGTGTCCTCGGCCCGGGCCGCGACCGCCCCGGGCGGGCCGCCTGTTGCGACGGACGGAGCCGACGGGGCCTGGAACTGGGCGAGGACCCGGCTTCCGGTGCCGCGCCAGGTCTCCGCCCTGGTGCAGAGCCAGTGCGCGGAGCCGTTGTCCTCGGGCAGCAACTGCTCGGCGAACTGCCAGGAGTTCACCGACCGTACGCCGTGCGAACGGACCGAGAGCAGCAGGCAGGCGGTCCGCGCCCAGCTGTCCCGCTCCGCCCGTCCGGAGACATCGTGCGCCGCTGACGGCGGGCCCGACGTCAGCCGGGCGGGGGTCAGCTCGCCGAGGTCCGTCATCAGACGCGTCGCCGAGCCGTCGCGCAGCTCGATCGCTTCCCAGGCGCGGCAGCTCGCGGCCGTCGCCGGGCTGGTCAGCGCGGCGGTCACGCCGTCGGGGGTGCGGCGCAGCAGCCGCGGGGCGCTGCCCGGCGCGAGCAGATTCCGTACGGAGACCGCATGCACCCAGGGCGCGGTGAGGTAGCGGACCCGGTCGCGCGTACGGCCCGCGATCAGGGCGCCCGCCGAGGCCATGTCCGCACCGTCGACCCGGGCGAAGTCGAGCGCCACGCCCCCGGCCGGAGAGGCGTCACGCGGCTCCGCGTACCGCACGATGCGCAGCCCGTCGTAGAACAGCACCACCGTCGCCCGGTCCACCGATCCCGCGTACAGCAGCTGCGGCGCACCCATCGGCGGGCCGACAGGTGTCCTCGGAGTCGCCGACGCACGCACCGCGCCGTCCGGATGCGCCCATACGGTGAGCGCTCGGCGCAGCAGCCGGGTATCTCCGGCGCGGTCGCCACGGGTGGGCCAGGAGGTGAAATCGGTACGGGGCGAGCGCCGCCAGAACGTCGCCGACACCCGGTGCAACGCACCTGGATCCAGGGCCTGTTCGGCGGCGGCGTTACGGGTGTACGGCGATACGGGCGGAGTGCCGCGCCCCCAGCCGTTGCCCGCCCAGCCGTTGCCGGGCAGCCCCAGCAGCGCCCCGCACACCAGCAGCGCCGCGACGGCCGCCACCGCCGCCTTCGCGTGCTGTCGGCGGCGCAGCAGATCCGGTGGGCGGGCCTGGAGCGAACAGGGGTCGAACTCCGGGGAGTCGAGCAGCGCGTACGGAGCCGAAACGCCCTCCGCCTCCGCGAGTGCCGCATGCGGGTCCGTCACCCCGGCAGCGACGAGCGCCCGCCGCACCTCCGCATCGGGCAGCCGCTCCAGCCCGCGCAGCACGCAGGCGGCGCGGGCGGGAGCGGAGAGGGCCGACAGCACCTGTTCCAGGGCGAGTTCATCCGAACCGCCGGAATGCGGGAACAGCCGCAGCCCCCACACCAGCGGGAGGAGGAGTGTCACCCGGACGCGGCGCAGCGGACGGCTCGCCTCCAGCGCCCCACGCAGCACCCTCCCGCGGACATACGCATAGGACGGATCCACCACCACCGCGCCGGCGGAACTGCGCGGTGGTGGGACGCCGCCCCCGGCCACGCACCCCGCCCTGCGCCCCGACAGCAGTGCCCGCTGGGCCAGGGCGTGCGCCGTCAGAACACGGCGATGGCAGCCGAGGGACGGCGGCAGTACGAGATAGCCGAGCCGGACCAGTCGCGGATAGTGCTCGACGAGCGCGGCCCCGGCCTGCTCCACATCGGCCGGGCCGGCTGCGGAAGATACCTCTGATAGTGGACGCACGTTCAACAGAACGAGCGAATCGTGCGATGGTCACCCCGGTGCGCTCATGTGCGATGCACCGGGGCACCCCCTCACGACAGCTGCCATCCGCTGAACTCGACAGTGCCGCGCAACCCGCTTCCGCCATTCGTCGCGCTCATGAAGATCCCCACGTCCGAGGCCGCCGCCGCGCACGGCACAAGGACCGTGGCCACCACCCGCCAGGTCACCCCGCCGTCGGTGGAGCAGGAACCGGTGCAGTTGCTCCCGGTCCGGGCCAGCCGCAGCAGTACCGGGGCCTTGATACCGGTGATCCGCTGGTACGTGTCCAGCGTGCCGTCGCCATTCGTGTCGTACGACAGCACCACACCGTTGGACGGTGTCACCGCAAGGTTCAGGAACCCGGCGGAGCCCGGGGCCGCGAGGCTGTTGCGCACCACGATGCCCGACCGCGCCCAGCCCCCGGTGTTCTCCTGCGCGTCCACCCTCACCGTCGCGCTCGACCCGTCGGCCCACGCCCCCTCCCGGTACGCCGTGCCGAACTGGGTGGTGCCCTTCCACAGGTCCTGGCCCGCCCCGTTGATCGCGTACCGCTCGCCGAGCTGTCCGAAGACCGCCGCGTTGCTCGTGTACGTACGCCAGCCGGGCGCCGGAGGCGCAGCCATGTACACCGCGCTGCGCTGCAGATCCGTCACCCGTTCCGCGCCGCGCGGTCCGTACGCGGTGCGCAGCTCGTACGGCATCGGCCGCAGAGGTGCGGTCAGCGGCTCGGACGGGGCGGTGACCCGCCAGCTCACCGAGCCCGTACCGCCGGCCGCGACCTCCTCGATGGCGGCGTCGCCCGTCGCGGTGGCGTCGAGGCCCGTGAGCGCGAAGTCGATCCTTCCGGTGGACCGCAGACCGTTCAGGTTGCGGAAGGAGGCCGTCACCGTGCCGGTGCTGCCGGGCGTGAACGCCACCGGATCGGCCAGGACCGTGACGGTGCCCTGGTACGGGGCGGTGGACAGGGTCTCGAACACGCGCTGTGCCGTGCGATGGGCATCGCCCGTCGCGCGTACCGGGAAGCTCGTGGTCCGCCGGGTCCACTCCTCCTCGCCCACGTACCAGTCGAACGGCTTCGCCGCCCTGCCGGCGTCGAGTGCGTCGGTCAGCTCGTCCAAGTACGCCTGCCACTGCGGGAGATGGACCTCGCCCATCAGCCCCTGCCAGTCGCGGTTGGCGTAGTTGCTGAGATTGTCGGCGGCCGTCCGGTCCGCCCAGGTGGTGATCAGGGTGCGCGCCGTCCACTCCAGCCGCACCGCTTCCGCCGGGCTCGTCGCCAGCCGTTTGGCATCCTCCAGCCACGGCCCCAGCAGAAAGGCCCGGTGACAGCCCGACATCGCCTCCGTCAGCCGCATCAGCTTCAGCCAGAGAGCGGCGAGCGTACGGAATCTGTCCCCGTCCTTGTCGGCGTAGGCGGCCCGGAGCTGTGGCTGAAGAATCCGGGAGCGGTTGGCGAGCGCCTGCCGGGCCAGGTCGGTGAGGTCGTAGCGGTAGGTGTCCGAATCGCGAAGGGACGGGCGTACGTCGAGGAGCGCCGCGAACGCCCGGTCGAAACCGGCCGGGTCGAAGGCGAAGTTGACCGAGGAGGTGATGCTGGGGCGACGGGAGAAGAGGGAGTCGACGGGGCGGCCGTCGGTGCTCGTCAGCCGGTACGCGGTGGCGGCAAGCGCGGCGAAGGCCGCCTCGGCCGACCGGTCGCGGCCGCCGTAACGGACCTGCGGGTAATCCCGGAACCATGCAGTCCGGTCGATCTTCTCGGTCCGCCAGGCCAGTTCGCCGAACAGCTCGAACGCGGCCGGATCGCGCTCCGCCGCCTCCGGCATGTACGCCGTGCCGACCAGGGCGCTGCCCGGCTTGTCGCGCCAGGCCGTGAACTTCTCAGTCCAGCGGTCGGTGTTGGCGCCGATCGTCGTACGGCCGCCGAAGTTCGGGATGGTGCCGAAGGCGTACGGAGCTCCGCCCCAGTCCTTCTCCCGGTCGGTGACCGTGTCCAGATCGGAGAGGCCGTCGACGATCAGGATCCGGTCGGTGTCGACCGCCTCCAGCAGGGCCGGTCGCGGATTGGCCTGCCAGCCGAGGATCACCCAGGTCGCGTCCGGGTGCGCGGCATGCAGGGTGGACTCGACGGCACGGGCGGCGTCCGGCACGGGGACGTCACCGGCGGTGCCGCCCTCGTGCAGCAGATCCATCTTGAAGTGGGCCGCCGGGCCGAACAGCTCTTCCTGATGCCGGTAGAAGGCGGCGGCCACCTCGGCGAAGACGGGGGTGCGCGGGTCGAGCCAGTCGGGGCGGCGCAGTCCGTTCCAGGTGCCCTGCGGGACGACCCGCGCCCCCGGGTTACGAGCGACGAAGCCGTCCGGGACCGTGCCGAAGTAGCCGGGGAACACCGGTGCCATGCCCAGCTCCCGCATCCGGTCGGCGATGCGCCGGCCCAGCTCGGCGCGTCGGCCGATCAGCTCGGGGCCGAGCGGACCGCCGTATCCGCTCATGTTCTGGAGCAGCCACCACGGCTGGTGGGAGGGGGCGGGCAGCCAGGTGCGGGCCTCGGTTTCGGTGTAGCCGAAGTCCTGGAGCAGCCGGTGGTAGACCGCCTCCTGCCCGGCGGTGACCAGGACCTCGTTGCAGCCGTGCAGGGCCAGGACGTCGAGCATCCGCTCCCAGCGCGGCCAGTCGGCGTACGGGGCGGTGTAGCCGTCGTGGGTGTCGTTGAAGGCGAACCGGTGCGCGACGGTCGCGGACCGCTCGACGGGGGTGCGGGGTGCCGGCAGCCGGCGGGGGAGGTCGGTGCGGCTTCCGGACCATGAAATGACCCTGTGACAGGTGTACTTGAGGTACCAGTGCGCTCCGGTCAGGGCGGCGGCCGGGGTGGTGGCGGCGATCTCGACCCGCCCGGTGGTGCCGGTGACGCGGAAGCGGTCGGGGGCGTCGCCGCCGGAGAGGGCGCGGATACGGAACTGGTCCGCGTGGTCCGGCAGCAGACGGCGCAGTGCCTCGCTCGCGGGGGTGAGGTCCTGGGGCGGGCGGGGAGGAGCGGACGGTACGGCGGTGGCCTGTGCCGGTGCGGCGACGCCGGCTGCGGCAGCGGCGCCGATGGCTCCGGCGGTGCCCAGCAGCGTACGTCGTGAGAGCCGGGAGCAGTTTCGGGAGGAGCTGAAGGGCAGGGAAGGTTCCGTCATGGTCCGCACTCCTCGGTGTTGTTCATGGTGGTGCATGTGACAACAGGTGTGTGCGGTGCGCACGTTAATGACGGGTGAGGGGGCGGGCAATGGGGCGTACGGCGGTTTGTTCCGATCCAGCCGTTCGGCCGCCGCAACCGGGTGGGAAGGGGCACGATGGCCGGATGGTGACGCAGCGGGAGATGCGACGCGGGCATGGATCCGGGGTGCCGGCCGCCCTGGCCGTATGCGTGGCCGGTGTGATGCTGCTCGCCGGGTGCGCAGGGGGAGAGGAAGTTCCGCCGACCGCGACCGGCACCCTGGAGCAGCTGGCCTCGAAGGCACACTGCAGGCCGAGCATCCGGACCGATGCCGAGGAACTCCGGCAGGCCAACTGCTCGACGGACGACGGGCGTTATGTGCTGGCGACCTTCGCGAGCGATCGCGGGCAGCGGGAGTGGATCAACGAAGCCAACGACTACGGCGGCTCGTACCTGGTCGGCCGGAAGTGGGTGGCCGTCGGGGATCCGCAGGTGGTCGCGGCACTGCGCGGCCGGCTCGGGGGGACGGTGGAGACCGCCTCGCCGCACCACTCGTCGGGGAGGGATTCCGGCGGGGGCGGCGAGGCGGGGCACTCCGGTCACCACGGGAGCTGACCGCGCAGGTCCGAAAGGGGCAGGCTTTGCTGCCGGGGCCGTCTCAGCGGCACTTGCGACCACCGTTGATGCAGCGAACCACCCTCTGCATCAGGTTGTCGTCGAAGACATTGATGAAGTCGCCGTGATCGGTGACGGGCTTGTGCAGCTGCTCCGGGAACGAGTCGACGGCGAAGCCGGGGCCCGGCGGAACGTCGTACACAATGCGCTGGACCAGCTGGGGAATGGCCCGGAAGCCGTTCGGGCAGCGGCCGTCGTCCTGCGCGAAGGAGACATGGGTGCGGTGATTCGCACTGTCGATGTTCCGGCCGTCCCAGCAGCTCTGGAATGCGAAGGAACGGACCACCTGGCTGCCCGCGGGGCAGATCGGGTATTTGTCCTTCAGCTGCCGGTCCTCGAATCCGGTGCAGCTCCATGAGGCATTGGCGTTGGCGTCCCCGTTGGTGAATGCCTTGGCGTCACCGGTGATGATCCGCAGAAAGCGCGGCATGGCCGTCACCTTCCCGGTGGGACTTCCGATGAATTTCAGTGTGACCTGGGACGGGGTCTGGATCTCCCCGATGTTCTGGTCCTTGCCGCCGCCGTCCGCATCCGCGTCGTTCTCGGCCTGACCGTTCTGCAGACGCAGCACGGGCCAGTAGTACGTGGATCTGTCGCCCTGGTTCCGGCAGCTGGTGTCGCCCTCGGCCAGGTCGTCGTCGCCGGCAAAGGCGTCGTTGGCCTGGTTGCCGACGTAATCGTGCATATGGTGAGCGCCATTGCTCACTCCGGGCGCGACGATGACATTGTCCGGGTTGAATTTGCCGTTCTCGTTGCGTCCGCATTCGGTGATGAACGCGCCACGCGAGGCACCACGGCGTTGACGAGGGGTGTCGGCATCGGGCTGGACGGACCGGATGTCGACGAAGTCGGAGTCCTCGGGACCATTGCCGGCCTGGGGCCGACCTGCCCGGTCCTGGCCGTCCTGGTCCTCACCTGTCTGGTCCTGGCCGTCCTGGTCCCCATCGCCCTGGCCTTGACCGTCCTGATTCCGGCCGTCCTGGTTCCCGTCGTCGGCGCGCAGGCTGCACGGGGCCAGCCCGTCCAGTTCCTTCGGGCGGTCCGCGTTGCGCTCGATGGCGGTGGCGATGCGGTCGATGCTCGCCGTCCGCCGGTCCTCCAGCGGACCGAGCACGGCATTCTCGGCGAGATCCGGATCCCTGGCGATCTCGGCCCTGCGGTCGGCGAATTGCTGATAGGCGTCGGTGATCTGGGTGTCCATCGCCGCGAGTTCGCGGTCGACCTCCCCGCGTGCCCGATCGGGCACGTCGGGAAGCTCGTTTCCCACGTCGGGGCAGTCGATGGTGGACATTTGGCGGCCTGTATTCAAGGACCGGTCGGGAGGCGAGCCGGAAGATCCCTCTCCCGCCGACGCATGGAAATCGAGCGCGACCAGCCCGCCCCCGCCCAGAACCAGTGCGGCCGAGGCGACAATCGCCCGGTTGGTCAGTGTCGAACGTTTCTTGCGCGATGTGCGTCCCATGGAAATCCTGAACTCCTCTGCTTCGAGGGGGAAGCGTGACGTCCCATACGATCCCGGTGTGCGGTCCGTTCAGTCGGTCGTGGAATTCGTGGGAAGCTCCATCCGTAAACCGGATGGAATGCCCAAGTCTCAGGCGAAGGCCGCCATTTGGGGATCCAGTGGTGCCCCGGTCATCCGGTTGCCCAGCGTCGACATCGTGTACGCGCCGATGCCCAGGACCACTTCCAGCGCGTTGCGGGCGGTGTACCCGTGCGCCAGGAACGCCTGGAGCGTCCTGTCGTCGACGGCTCCGGACGTCGCGATCACCGAAAGGGTGAACTGTCTGACGGATTCGAGACGTTCATCCGGCAGGGTGCGTGTCTCCGGCTCGCGCAGGGCCGTGATCAGCTCCGGTTCCGCACCGAGTGCGGTGAGCTTCGCGGTATGCATCGCCACGCAGACGTGACATTCGTTGCGGGTCGCCACCGTCATGATCAGGACCTCTCGGGAGAGCGGGTCCAGGGTGGAGGACTCGAAGATGGCGCTGATCTTCAGGAAGCCGTCGAGCAGCTCCGGTGATGCGGCGAGCCGGGCGACGGCGGCGGGCAGATGGCCCTGCTTCTTCGTCACCGCCTCCATGGAGCGACGGGCGGCGGCGGGTGCGGATTCGAGGGTGTGGTCGGGGAACGGGGATGCGGACATGGGTGACCCCTCCTGTGGATGCTCGCGCTAAAATCGACAACGTGATTGACGAAAAGGTAAACCACGTTGTCGAATCTTGCAATGGCTGAGCGAGGGGGCGAGTCGGGCGTGCGGTCGTCCGAGGGTGACGGGGCGGGCTTCGAGCTGCCCCTGTTGCTGTTCGCCGGATTTCGTTCGATCATCGACGAGTTGCACCGTGAGCTGGCCGAGCACGGTCACCCCGATGTGCGGCCCGCGTACGGTTTCGCGCTCCAGGCCGTCGGCCGTGAAGGTGCTACGGCCAGCGAGATCGGCCGACGACTCGGGGTCTCCAAGCAGGCCGCCGGGAAGACCGTCGAGAAGCTCGAAGGTCTCGGGTACGTGGAGCGTGTCGACGATCCCCGGGACGGCCGGCGCAAGCTGGTCCGGCTGACCGCGCGAGGCGTCGAGGTCCTGGTCAGATCGGCCGAGGGGTTCGACCGGCTGCGCGCCGAGTGGGTCCGGGCGCTCGGTGCCGATCGGGTGCGGGCGATGGAGGCCGATCTGCGTGCGATGGCGCCCGCGAGCGCCTTCCGGCTCGATGCGGCGGGGTGGTTCAACGACTGAGACGGCGTGGGGTTGCCCTCGGGCCTTGCGTTCAGGCTTGGACCAACCAGCTCTACGAACTCTTCACCCGGTACGGACCGATCGAGGTAAAGGTGCTTGAGTCCCGGGCCACACCGCATCTGGGGGCCACGACGCTGCACCTGAGCTCGGCTTCGTAACCCTTGTGGCCGCGCAACTCGCCGGGGTTGCGCGGCCACCGGCCGGAGGGAACCCGGCTCAGCCCCGGTCCAGATAGGCGAGCACCGCGAGAACGCGGCGGTTGTCGTCGTCGGACGGCGGCAGGCCGAGCTTCCCGAAGATGTTCGAGGTGTGCTTGGCCACCGCCCGCTCCGTGATCACCATCTGCGAGGCGATCGCCACGTTCGAACGGCCCTGTGCCATCAGCTCCATGACCTCCAGCTCACGCGGAGTCAGCCCGCCCATCGGCTTGTCCTGCGAGCGCCGCGACAGCAACTGCGAGATCACCTGCGGGTCCATCGCGGTGCCGCCCGCGGCGACCCTGCGTACCGCATCGATGAACTGCTCCGCGTCGAAGACCCGGTCCTTGAGCAGATAGCCGATGCCCCCGTTGCCGTCCGCCAGCAGCTCGCGCGCGTACAGCTGCTCCACATGCTGCGAGAGCACGAGCACCGGCAATCCCGGCCTGGCCTGCCGGGCCGCCAGGGCGCACTGCAGGCCCTCGTCCGTGTGGGACGGTGGAAGCCGGACGTCGACGACCGCGACGTCCGGCTCCAACTCGGCCAGGGCCCGGGTCAGTTCCGGTCCGGTTTCCACAGCTGCCGCGATCTCGAAGTCGTACGCCTCCAGCAGGCGGACCAGCCCGTCGCGCAGCAGGAAGAGATCTTCGGCTAGGACAACTCGCAAGGGATCTCCATGGTCACCATGGTGGGACCGCCCGCGGGGCTGCTGACGGCCATGATGCCGTCGAATGTACCGAGTCGGCGTTCGATTCCGCTCAGGCCCGAGCCGGATCCGACCGCCGCACCGCCCCTGCCGTTGTCCGTGACGCAGACCCGCAACATGGCGTCCGCGTGGTGGATGTCCACCCAGACGCGGTCGGCCCCCGAGTGCTTGGCGGCGTTCGTCAGCGTCTCGCTCACCGCGAAGTACGCGGCCGACTCGATCGCGGCGTCCGCCCGGCCGCGCAGCTCCACCTGGACCTCCGACTCGAAGGGCAGCCGCAGCGCCAACGCCCGGACCGCGTCCCCGAGTCCGCGTTCGGCGAGGACCGGCGGGTGGATGCCCCGGACCAGATCGCGCAGCTCCGTGAGGGCCTCGGCCGACGACTCCCGGGCCATGGCGAGGAGTTTCTTCGCCCGCGCCGGATCCTTCTCGATGAGCGCCTCCACGGTGCCCAGGCTCATGCCCATGGCGACCAGCCTGGCCTGCGCACCGTCGTGCAGGTCGCGCTCGATGCGCCGCAGTTCGAAGGCCGCGGTGTCCACGGCCTCGTGCCGGGTCTCGGTCAGGCGGTCGATGCGCCGGGCCAGCTCCTGCTCATGGGTGGGGGCCAGCACCGAGCGGGCGATCACGAAGTGCAGCCGCAGCAGCCGTTCACTGACCAGCACGCCGGTCGCGAAGAGCACCACACCGAGCGCGGCGGCGGCAAGCCCCGTCGCCTGGCTGTCGACCGGAACGAACGCGTACCAGTAGCGGTCGTCGGTGAAGACCCGCCACAGGCCCGCCGCCAGGACGAAACCCTCCACCGGGTAGAGCAGCAGTGCGCCGGCCACGATCGACACCACATAGCCGGCCGTCATGTCGACCAGCAGCCACCGGATGTCCCGCCAGGTCGCCGGGTCCTTCAGCATCAGCGTGGTCCGCTCCACCTGCCCGGTGAATCCGGTGCGCAGATCCTTCGGGAAGGGGCGGTACGGGACCGGGATGCGGACGTCGGACCAGGTGACCGCGAGCAGCCGGCGCTGGTTGGCGTGCTTGCGGACCAGCTCCAGTACGTAGGGGGTGGTGACCAGGCCGATCCCCAGCGGGATGAAGGAGATGGAGAGCACCGTCCATACGAAGAGGGTGATCGACCCGGCCAGACTGGCGATCGACAGCACGACTCCCCGCCCGGCGGCCAGCAGCGCCCCCCGTACCCGGGCCCGTATCGAGTTCATCTCGGTCCATCTCCCCTCGCCGGGCCCCGTGTCGGGCCCGTCCGCAGACAGTCTCACCCGGCGGGCTCCCCGGACGTCAGCCGTTTCGCCACCCGGGCGGGGTGTACCCAGCACCACCCTGCAGACCTGGCCCTACGGCTCCACGAGAGGGGGCTTCGGCGGCTGGGGCGGGAGGCGCCCCGCTCCTAGATTCATCGGCGGCGCATTCGACGTCGACTTCTTCGTACTTCCTCGCGCTTCTTCCACTTCCATCTGATTCCGTCTGACTTCTGGGGGCGAACACGCCATGAGGCGCAACCTCGCGGCACGCATCGGTGTGTGGAGCGCACACCACCGCAAGACCGCCATTCTTGGCTGGCTGCTCTTCGTCGTGCTCGCCACGGGCATCGGCGGCGCATCCGGTCTGATCGAGATGTCCGACTCGGAGAACGCCGCGGGTGATTCGGCGCGGGCCGAACAGATCCTCGACGACGCCGGGCTGGGGCAGCCCGCCGGCGAGCTGGTCATGGTGTCCACCGTGAAGGCGGGTGACTGGCAGGACGTCGCCCGTGAGATCTCCACCGCCATCGGGAAGACCGGCGAGGTGGCGAACCTCGCGGCGCCGATCCCTTCCGAGGACGGCAAGGACGCGCTGATCACCTTTGACATGAAGGGGGACGCGGCGACGGCGCCGGACAGGGTGCAGCCCGTGCTCGACGCCGTGTCCGCCGTCCGCGCGGACCACCCCGACGTCACCATCCAACAGTTCGGCGAAGCCAGCGCCGGGAAGTGGCTCGGCGATCTGCTCTCGGAGGACTTCAAAAAGGCCGAGTTCACCGCCGTTCCCCTGGCCCTGGGCATTCTGCTGGTCGCCTTCGGCGCAGTCGTTGCGGCGCTGCTTCCCGTCGGTCTGGCACTGACCGCGTGCATGGCCGCCTTCGGACTGCTGTCGCTCGCCAGCCACCAACTGCACCTGTTCCAGACCACGTACTCGGTGATGTTCCTGATGGGCTTCGCCGTCGGCGTCGACTACTGCCTCTTCTACCTGCGGCGCGAGCGCGACGAGCGGGCGGCGGGACGCGACGCCGAGACGGCGCTGCGGATCGCGGCGGCGACCAGCGGCCGGGCCGTGCTCGTCTCCGGGCTCACGGTCATGGTCGCGATGGCCGGCATGTTCCTGTCCGGACTGATGCTGTTCAAGGGCTTCGCCCTCGCCACGATCATCGTGGTCTTCATCGCGATGCTGGGCTCGGTGACGGTGCTGCCCGCGCTGCTGTCCTGGCTGGGCGACCGGATCGACGCGGGACGTGTGCCGTTCCTCAACCGGCGGGGGAGCCGACGCGACAACCGGCGCGCACACACCGGTGGCGGGCTCGCCGGCACGGTGCTGAAGCCCGTCCTGTCCAGGCCGAAGATCTTCGCGGTCGCCTCGGTCGTCGTGCTGCTCGCCCTGGCCGCGCCCGCCCTCGGTATGAAGACCGAACAGCTGGGCCTGGAGAAGCAGTTCGGTTCCAACTCGCAGTTGTCGGTCGCCTACCGGGAGATCGACGAGAGCTTCCCCGGCGGCCCCGCTCCGGCGCGGGTGGTGGTCAGGGCCGACAACATCGAGGCGCCCGCGCTGCGCAAGGCCTTCGACGGCTTCGACGAGGTGACCGTCCACAGGGCGCAGAATGTCGCGGAGATCGAGGTGCCGCTTCCCGACGGCGAGGCCGGCCTTTCCGAGCTGCGCAAGGAGCGGTTGCCCGCCGCGTTCGACGGGACCGGGGCCCAGGTGTACGTGACCGGGGAGATCGCCGGGTCCGTCGACTTCAACGACCAGCTGAAGCGCGGCATCGTCCCCGTCTTCGCGTTCATCACGGCGGTGACCTTCCTGCTGATGCTGTTCTGCTTCCGCTCGTACGTCATCGCCGTGACCTCGATCCTGCTCAACCTGCTCTCCGTGGCCGCCGCGTACGGAGTGATGGTCGCCGTCTTCCAGCACGGCTGGGGGGCCTCGCTGATCGGCTCGGAGGGGGTCGGTGCGATCGAGGCGTGGATTCCGCTGTTCGTCCTGGTCGTCCTGTTCGGACTCTCCATGGACTACCACGTGTTCGTGGTCTCCCGGATCCGTGAGGCCCGCGACCGCGGTCTGCACACCCGGGCCGCGATCGACGAGGGCATCCGGCGGACGGCGGGTGCGGTGACCGGCGCGGCCGTGATCATGGTCGCGGTGTTCGCGGTCTTCGGGACGCTGTCGATGCAGGACATGCAGCAGATGGGCGTCGGCCTCGCCGTCGCGGTGCTGCTGGACGCCACGATCGTACGGATGGTCCTGCTGCCCTCCGTGATGGCGCTGCTGGGGGAGCGGAACTGGCGGACCCCGCGCGGACTGACCCGACTGCCGGGCCTGGAGCACGGCGAGCCGGAGACGGGCATGGGGACGGGGCGGGCCGAGGCTCCGGTGGGGCCGGGGCTGCGTGGCTGACCCGGAACACGAAGCGGCCCCGGTCCGGTACGTACCGGACCAGGGCCGCTCTCATACGCCTTCGGTGCCGTCAGGGGGCGTACTTGTAGCCGACACGCCGCACCGTCTGGATCGACCGGCGGTGCTCGGCGCCCAGCTTGCGGCGCAGCCGGGCGACATGGACGTCCACGGTGCGTCCGTCGCCCACATGTCCGTAGCCCCAGACCGTGGTCACCAACTGGTCGCGGGTGTGCACCCGGTGCGGGTGCGCGACCAGATGGGCGAGCAGCTCGAACTCCAGGAAGGTGAGCTCGAGCGTGTTCCCGTCCACCGTCGCGGTGCGCTGTACGGGGTCGATGCGCACCGGACCCGCGGACGGGTCCTCCACCGGCGACGGCACCATGTACTGGGCGGCCGCAGCGGCAGCCGCGGTGACGGCCGGCTGCTGATCGGCCGGTACGAGCACCAGGTAGCCGATCATCGGCGGCCGGCCCGGCAGCGCCGGAACGGTGTGCTGGGGTGCGGGCAGCCAGGTGGCACCCGGCGGCAGGAACTCGGCCACATCGGCCAGCTGGACGACCTCATCGGGGTCGACGGCGCGCAGCCGGTGGCGGTTGGAGGAGAGGGAGCGGGCGGAGGTGGTGGCCGCAGCGGTCGCCGAAGGCGCCGCGGTGGCGGCGGCTGCGGCGGAGAAGGTACGAGTGTTCGCCATGAGGGTCAGCTCTTTCGCGCGAAGGAGTCGTCGATGGACGGACTTGCTTGCGTGCGCGCGGACCGAAGGCCGGGTGAGCGGCTTTAGAGGGCCTGCGCGTTCAACGCGCGGCAACACACCCGGTCGAAGTCGTGGTGCTGACGGGACGGCCAGAACGGTTCGAGGTCGCTGCGACCTGTCGAGGTGTACTGGATGCTGGCCATGCCCCCATTGAACCAGAGAACGCGACGGCGCAGCAGGCCTCTCTCACTCGTCGGTACGGACCCTTTGCGTTACGTTCCTCACCCCGGGCTGCCGCAACCGATGAGCCGCCGTCCCCTCGCCCCACAGACAGCCGCCCGCCTCAACCGACGAGCCGCTTGCGCCAGTCCAGGCCGGTCAGCTCGATCGCCCGGTCCGGCGAACCGTCCCACTCCACCGTCAGCCCCGCCTCGCCCAGCGCCGCCGCGACCTCCCGGCCCACGGCGGTGGTCGTCTGCGCCGACTGGTCGAACCCGCCGTATCGATCACATCCGACCACTGCCGCTGCTCCTCGACCCGGGCACAGTCCGGCATCCGTACCCGGGTACGCGCGAGGGCGCCCACCGGTGCGGGTGGGCGCCCTCGCGCGGACGACGGAACGGGATCAGACCTGGTCGGCCTTCTCCAGCGCGGTGCAGCAGGTGTCGACGATCAGCCGTGTGACGACGTACGGGTCGACGTTGGCGTTGGGGCGGCGGTCCTCGATGTAGCCCTTCTGGTCCTGCTCGACCTGCCACGGGATACGGACCGACGCGCCGCGGTTGGAGACGCCGTAGCTGTACTCGTTCCACGGGGCGGTCTCGTGCAGACCGGTCAGACGGTCGTCGATGCCCGCGCCGTAGTTCTTGACGTGGTCCATCGGCTTCGAGCCCTCGCCCAGCGACTCGCACGCGGTGATGATCGCGTCGTAGCCCTCGCGCATCGCCTTGGTGGAGAAGTTGGTGTGCGCACCCGCGCCGTTCCAGTCGCCCTTGACCGGCTTCGGGTCGAGGGTCGCGGAGACGTTGAAGTCCTCGGCGGTGCGGTACAGCAGCCAGCGGGCGATCCACAGCTGGTCGGAGACCTCCAGCGGGGACAGCGGGCCGACCTGGAACTCCCACTGGCCGGGCATGACCTCGGCGTTGATGCCGGAGATGCCGAGGCCGGCCTTCAGGCAGTTGTCGAGGTGCTTCTCGACGATCTCGCGGCCGAAGATCTCGTCGGCGCCGACACCGCAGTAGTAGCCACCCTGCGCGGCCGGGAAGCCGCCCTCGGGGAAGCCGAGCGGGCGGTGGCCGTCGAAGAAGGTGTACTCCTGCTCGATGCCGAAGATCGGCTCCTGGCCGGCGAACTGCTCGGCCACCGGACGCAGCACGGCACGGGTGTTGGACCCGTGCGGCGTCATGTCGATGTTGAAGACCTCGCACAGGACGAGAACGTCGTCGCCGCCGCGGATCGGGTCCGGACACGTGAAGACCGGCTTCAGCACCCGGTCGGAGGCGTGGCCCTCGGCCTGGTTGGTGCTCGAACCGTCGAAGCCCCAGATCGGCAGCTCCGCGACATCCTGCGACGGACTCCCGGCCATGATCTTCGTCTTCGAACGGAGCTTGGCGGTCGGCTCGGTGCCGTCGATCCAGATGTACTCAGCCTTGAACGTCACGGAAGCCATCCTTTGCGGGTGCTGCGGTGCTGCGGTCCGGTCTATGCAGCGCAGCTTCGCAAGACGCGATTTCCCGCCCGTTGCCCGAATGTGAACCCCGTGTTACCGAGGTTTCCCGCGTTGTGCGCGGGCCCTGAGCAGCGACCGTTCACGCACGGGCCCTGAGCAGCGACTCGAAACCGGCGGCCCGGATCCGGCGCACCAGTTCCTCCTCGGTGGTGCCCAGCGCCACGGCCGCCTGCGCGAGCCGCCAGTCCGCGTCGGAGAGCCGGTGCAGCAGATGACCACGCCTGATCTGGGCCTCGGACAGCCGGAACGTCTTCAGATACGCGACCTGCCCCTTGTGATCGGTGATCGTCTCACCGATGTGCTGGCCCTCCCCATTGCGCAGGAACGGCGGCAGGAACCGCCACAGTGTGAACGAGCCCATCCGGTACACCCGGTCGAAGGCGTACGAGGTGTCCAGCAGCTCACGTGCGAACAGGGTGTCGTGCGCCTCGGCCCACTCCCGCTCCTGCGCCCGCGCCGCCGCCCGAAGACCGGCGAGCGTCCGCAGATGCGGTCCATCGGAAATCCGCGCCGCGAACTCCGCCACCGGCGCGCCGTACAGCGCGTACTGGTGGACCAGTTCCCCGTACAGATCCTGTACGAGCGAAGGGTGCAGCAGACGGTAGTCGTCCGGGTGCGGCAGAACGAAGGCGGCAGCGAGCGCATCGGCCGCGTACACCATCACCCCGCACTGGCCGGGATGGATCTCGAAGGCCCGCAGCGCGTCGCCGAGCCCGCGCACCGACCACCCCATGTACGCGTCCTCGGCACGCGGCGAGAGCCCGTCGCGCAGCGCCTGCCGCGACCACTCCTCCCAGGCGACCGCGGGGCCACCGAAGTGCAGGGCGAGATAGCCCTCCATCGCGAGGTGCAGCGGCAGGAAGCGCAGCCGGTCGCCCGGCTGCCGCTTGGCCATGCGGTGGTGGCGGTTGCGCTGGAGCCGTGCGGTCCGGGGCGGCGGGCTCCCGGGCGAGGTGCCCGCGCCCAGCTGCGTACCGTACGCGGCGGACCGGGCGCCCTCACCGGACCAGTCGGCGACGAAACCGTGCGGGATGTACGAGGTGTAGTGCGTGCGCGGACCGACGTCCACGACGCCGCTCCCGTAACCCGTGTAGATCTCCCGGTGCAGCCGAAGCCCCCCGACCGGCTGCTCGCGCACCAGCGGCACCAGCCGGATGCCGCCCCACACCTGGGCGGGGCGGGTGGCGAGCCCGGCAAGTTCAAGCCTGTTCACGATGCGGCTCCCGCCTTCTCCCCACTCACGAAACGTGCCACCTGCCGGTCCAGATAGGCGTACAGGGCCGCCGGTCCCGTGCGTCCCTCGGCGAACTGTGCGATCTCCACCAGCGCCGGCAGATCCTCCGCGTCCCGGATCCCGGCTGTGGGCACGCTCTGCGCGAGGCGCCGCACATCGAAACCGTCCGCGTCGTATACGGGGTTCACATGCACCACAGCAGTTCGCCGGTCCGGATCGAGCCGGGTCCGCCACACCCGCAGCACCTCGCCCGCGAGTCCGGGCGGCGCGTTGTCCCAGCCGTCCGAGACGATGACCAGCCGGTCCGGGCCGTGCTCCAGGGCATCCAGTACGCGGGTGCCGAGCGGGGTCGGGCCCCAGGGCCTGACCAGCAGCGGATCCGTGCCGCCCGAGGTCCACAGCGGGATGTACGCGCCCGGCGCGGCCAGCCTCTCCAGCAGGAAGTGGCAGGCCAGCGCCACGGCCAGCGGACGGCGCCGCTTCTCGCCCGACCCGGACGACGAGTAGCTGTCGTCCAGCACGGCGGCGACCCGGCCCCAGCTCCCGGCGTGCGGGCCCGCCGCTCGGCGGGCGGCGGTCCGCAGGGCATGGGTCAGCTCCTTGCGGTGGAGCCCCCGCACCTCGAAACCGAGCGACAGGACGTACAGGGCGAGCCGGGTCAGCGGCATCACCGTCAGGTCGACGTCCGTGGGCAGCCGCACAGCGTTTTTGGCGCTGCGCTGCCCCTGGGTCCGCAGCCGCTCCAGGCGGGTCATCCGGGGCACCATCCGCTCCAGGAACACCTCGCGCTTCATCCCGTGCCGGGCGGCGAAGCCCTCGGCGACGGTGAACGGCAGCTCGTCGACGGCACCCTGCGCGTAGTGGGCGCGCCGCCATGCGTCGAGCAGCTGGTGCCGGTAGCGCGGCCGCCGCCCCGGCCGGAACAGGAAGTCCCCGGTCTCGCCGGGCTCACCGGGCCCGCCGAACCGGAGGTGGGCATGGCGGGCGGCGGTCTTCAGACCGGCGCGGTACTTCACGGCGTCGTGCGCCGGATCCGGCCGGGCGGCCAGCCAGTCGCGCATGATCGCGCGGGTGCGCCGGTTGTTCACCTTGGCCCCGCGCAGCGCCCGGAACAGCCGGTACACGCGCTGCGGCGGCAGCTTCGCCAGCCGGGCGGCGATCAGCCGGCCCTCGGTGCGCTTCTCCTCGGCGGTTGCGTCGGAAGCGCTCTCCAGCAGGCCCTGGACTATGCGCACGGCGTTGTGGTCGTTGATGTCGAGGGCGAGCGCGGCGGCGTACACCCGGCGGTAGTTGACCCGTACGTACTCATGGAGGAAGTCCAGCGAAAGCCGCTGCTGATACGCCGTCGAGCGGAACTCACGCTGTCCGGTGGCGGTGATCGCCGCATTGACGAAGAGGAGTACGTCCTCGGCCGCGACGAGGTCGGCACCGGTCCCGGTGCGAGTGGTCTCGGTGCTGGTCGTCATGGTTTCCCCCGTGGTGTCACGCGCCGCCGTACGCAGGGGCGGAGCGCCGGCCGGGGAATGGGGGCGCGAACAGCGAAATCACTGCTTCATAGGCAAGTCCCGGAAGTCGCGCCGGAGTCCCGCGGCCGGCACCGCAAACGTAGCCATTGAGGCTCACTCTTCGCCAGCTCAATACAGGAGCGGTCCGGCGAACCCGGCAGACTTGCCCCATGACGACACTTCCCGCGACCCCCTTGCGCATCGGCCTCGTCGGCACGGGCCCCTGGGCCCGGAACACCCAGGCCCCGGCCCTCGCCGCCCACCCCGGCGTCGCACTGAGCGGCGTGTGGGGCCGACGCCCCGAGGCCGCGAACGCGCTGGCCGCCGCCCACGGCACCACGGCGTACACCGATGAGGAGGGTATCGACGAGCTCTTCGCGGCCAGCGACGCCATCGCGTTCGCCGTGCCGCCGGACGTCCAGGCCCCGCTCGCCGCCCGCGCCGCGGCCACCGGCCGCCATCTGCTGATGGACAAGCCCGTAGCGACCACCGTCGCCGGAGCCCGCGAGGTCGCCCGTGCCGCCGAGGAGTCCGGGGCCGCATCCATCGTCTTCTGCACCCTGCGGTTCGCGGCCGAGACGTCCGCCTGGATCACCGAACAGGCCGCCCTGGACGGCTGGTTCACCGCCCGTGCCGAGTGGATCGGAGCGCTGTTCGCCCCCGGTACGACCAGCGAGTACGCCGCCTCGCCGTGGCGCCGCGAGAAGGGCGGCCTGTGGGACGTCGGCCCGCATGTCCTGTCGGTCCTGATCCCGGTACTGGGTGACGTGACACACCTGACCGCGGCCCCCGGCCCGTCCGACACCACCCACCTGATCCTTCGCCACACCTCCGGCGCATCCAGCACGGTGACGCTCGCACTGGGTGCCCCGGTGGGCGCGGTGGGCACGGAGATCGAACTCAAAGGCGAACAGGGAGTCGCCACGATGCCGCGGTGGGGCGACGCGGTCGGTTCATTCCGGGCGGCGGTGGACGCACTGATCGACTCGGTACGCACGGGGGAGCCGCACCCCTGCGACGTCCGGTTCGGACTACGCCTGACGGAACTGCTGGCCGAGGCGGAGAAGCAGGCGGGGGTGTAGGGAGACGGGGGCCGGGCCGGTACGGGCTCCGCAGCTGCATCAACCGTGTCCGGAGCCGCAGCCGGGCCTCCACCCCGGCCCTCGGTGCCACTCGCTGCGGCCGCCGGACAGTCAGGGAATGCTGGTGACCGCCTGGTGCGCGGCAGACAGGAAGCGCCGGACCGCGGCCGTCTCGCTCTCGTCGAATTCGCGCAGCACGGCCACCGTGTCGCCGATCAGCGGCCCGAAGAAGGACCGTCCCAGCTCCACCGCCCGTGGCGTCACGCCCAGCAGTACCCGTCGGCGGTCACGAGGATCACGCGTGCGTTCGAGATGACCCAGGCGCTCCAGGCGGTCGATGACCGAGGTGGTGCCCGCCGAGTTGAGGCCGAGCTGGGCGCCGAGCCACCCGGCGGTGGCGTCCGTACCGGCCCGCTCGGCGTCCAGCAGGCAGATCAGGGCCCGCACATCGGTGGAATGCATGTCGTGCCGGGCCGCGAATTCGGCCTGGCGCAGACCGAATTCGACCGTCACCTTGCGCAGCAGATGGACGATCTCCATTTCGGGGCCTTGGTCGATCACCCCTGTCCCTCCCTCTCGACTCGCCGATATTATCTCGCTGAGCGAGATAATATCGGAAGGCATCCAACCGGGGAGGCATCCCATGACCACCACCTCGTTCCTCGCTGCGTACGACGCAGTCCTGGCGGCCAAGTGGCCGGCCGGCACACGCAGCAGCCGGGTCCCCACCCCGTACGGCATCACCCACATCAACAGTTGCGGCCCCGAGGATGCTCCACCCCTGGTGCTGCTGGCCGGCGGTGGTTCCACCTCCACCGTCTGGTACGCGCAGGCCGCCCACCTGGGCCGCACCCATCGCGTCCACGCCGTCGACCTCATCGGTGACCCGGGGCGTAGCGTGGCGGGGGAGCGCCCGATCCGTACGGTGGAGGACCTGACGACGTGGCTCGACGCGGTGCTGGACGGCCTGGACGTCCGCCGCGGCGTGCTGTGCGGGCATTCGTACGGGGGCTGGATCGCCCTCCAGTACGCCCTGCACGCGCCGCCCCACCGCGTCCGGAAGCTGATACTCCTCGACCCGACCCAATGCTTCGCCGGCTTCCGGCCCGGCTATCTACTGCATGCGCTGCCGATGCTGCTCCGCCCCGGCGCGGAACGGACGCGCACCTTCCTGGAGTGGGAGACGGGCGGAGCGGCGCTCGACCCGGCGTGGCTGCAACTGCGCTGCGCGGCAGCCGGCTTCCCGTCCGTCCGTCCCGTCACCGGACCCCGTCCCGCACCCGAGGCCCTGGGCCGACTGGACGTACCGACCCTGATCCTGCTCGCCGGAGCCGGCCGCGCCCATGAGCCGGCCCGCGTCGCCGCCGCCGCCACCCGGCTGCTCCCGCACGCGCAGACGGCGACGATCCCCGGCGCGACGCACCACACCCTGCCGCTGCACGAGCCGACGGCCGGCGAACTGAACCGCAGGATGGAGGACTTCCTGATGACCCGATAGTTCCAGCGCGAGGTGCTCAGCGCTCCATGGCGTCCCGTACCGCCTCGTCCGTGCGCGCCACGACGGCGGTGCCGTCGTCCGCCGTGATGATCGGCCGCTGGATCAGCTTCGGATGCCCGGCGAGCGCCGAGATCCACCGCTCCCTCGAACCGGCCTCGCGCGGCCACTCCTTGAGTCCGAGATCCTTCGCGTCCGCTTCCTGCGTCCGCGTGATGTCCCACGGCTCCAGCCCGAGCCGGTCGAGCACGGCCCGGATCTCGTCCGGCGACGGCACATCCTCCAGATAGCGTCGGACGGTGTACTCGGCGCCCTCCGCATCGAGCAACTGCACCGCGCTGCGGCACTTGGAACAGGCGGGATTGATCCAGATCTCCATGGGGCCAACGATACGGGAGGGACGGTGCGAAAACCGGTCTGGCCAGCGGCGATTGTCAGTGGTGGGCCGTAAAATAGAGGCAGTTCGTGAGGGTTTCACGACCGTGCCAGGAGGTTGCCCATGGCCGTTGCCGCAGTCACGACCAAGCCGCTCCACAAGCCCCTGCAGAAGAAGCCGCTCCCCGCGGGCCGGCCCCGCGAGTGGTACGTCTCCCACAATCGCCGCCTGAAGGCCATGCGCCTGGCGATCGCCCTGCTCGACACGGGCGTCTACTACCCGTCGACCGCGACCAACGACAAGATACGTACGACTGCCGAGCGCATCGGCATCCACCCGCCGTCCGACACGACCTGCCGCATGGTCCGCGCCCTGATCCGCTACGGCCGCTGACCGTGACGGCTGACGGCTGACGATCGACTGCTCGCGCACGCGAAGCCTGTGCCTCCGGCAAACCCCGGGGGCACAGGCACGTACGACCGCAGCCGGCTCAGAACCCGCTGCAGGTGGCAGTGGCAAAGGCCCCGGACGCCGAGGCCGTCCGGACTGTCCCGTCGTCCACCGTCACGGCGCAGGCGACCTCGCCACCCGACTTCCCGAGCGTGACGGCGAAGGAGCCGCCCTTCATGAAGCCCTTGGTCTTCAGCTCCCCGGTCCACGGCAGCGTCCTCAGTGTCAGCCGTACGGTCAACAGGTCGCCGTCCTGCCAGGTGAGGTAGGTGACCATGACGTCCTCGGCGGTGCCGGTGACCTCGTACGTGATCCGCAGGGGCTTCGTTCCCTCCCTCGACAGCTCACCGGCGACCACCGCGACGGCCGCGGCACCACCGCACGCCAGTACCAGCACGACGACCAGCACCACCCAGGGCCACTGCCGCCGCCGACGGGGCTGTGGCCGTGGCCGGGTCCATGGCTGGTCCGGGACGCCGCCCGGGTCCTGGTCGCTCATGCCACCAGACTCGGCCGTCGCCCGGTACGCAGCGACTCCACGGGGCAGCCGCTCCCTGACGTACGACCTCCGCTCCGGCCCGGTCCATCACCCGTCCGGCGTACACGGCATGCGGCCCCGCCCGCTGCCCCTTTGACTGGGGCGATGGGCCAGTACTGGGAGGCACGATGACGAGGAAAGCCGCACAAGGTCTGTGGGCCGCACTGCTGACGACGGCCGTGATGTCGACGGCCGCCGCTTGTTCCGACGACGGCCACAACGCCTCCGGCGCGGCGTCCAAAGCCGCGTCCGCCGCGGCGTCGGTGGCATCCAGGGGTTCCGACGTGGTGGCCTCGGCGACAGCCGCCGCAGGCGAGAAGCTGAAGGGCTTCAAGAACGGCGTGAACGCCAAGAGCGACATCAAGCTGGGCACGCCGAGCACCGGCCACGACGGCCACGCCACCGCGAAGCTCACGGTGACGAACAGCGCCGACTCGGCGAAGTCGTACGCCGTGCAGATCAACTTCCGCGACCCGAGCGGCAATCTGCTCGACACGGTGGTGGTGACGGTCGACGACGTCGGCCCGAAGGCCTCCAAGGACGCCATGGCCCGCAGCAACCGCAAGCTGTCGGGCGACATCAAGGCCGACGTGGGAACCGCTCTGCGGCACTGATCGCAGATCACGCCACAACTGCCCGCATCTCGTGGGCAGTTGTCCTGCCGCTCCATGGATGCAACGACCGTCGCCATCGCGCCGGCGTTCATCGGCTACGCGGCAGTCCACTGGATCCCAGACAGCCCCGTCAGTGGTGGATGTTCCGCTGTTGTTCCCATGAGGCCGGCCCCCGAAGCGCGTACCACGGTGGAGTCCGCACCCGGTGCGGCCGGCAGGAAAGCGCCGTCAGCTTGTTCTCGGTGCCGGTGCCGGGTTGCGGGATCTCAAGAATGATCCGCCGATCCGAGCAGTCGTCGACAATGAGCGCGCTCTCCTCCAGCACCATACGGCCGACGAATGGATGGCTCACTTCCCGGGCGGTGACATGGCGCCTTTCGATTTCATGCTGCTGCCACCATTTGCGGAATTCCGGGCTGTTCTGGCTCAGCTCACCGACCAGTGTGGTGAACCAGGGTTCGTGGACGTACAATCCGGTGGCCGCGCGGAACTCGGCCAATACGGATCGGGCGCTCGGCTCCCAGTTCTGAATCAATTCACGCAGATATCCGCCGAAGAACAGCCACAGCATATGCCGGTGTTCAGGGGGTATTTTGGTGAGATCACCGTAGACATCGGTTCTTGCCTGGTTCCAGGCAAGAATGTTGAACCGGGGACCGAGGACGAATGCCGGATGCGGATGCTGGCTGTCCAGGATGCGCTGGAGAGCCGGAGACACGCCGTCCGCGGGAACGCTCGTGCTGGAACGGGCGTCCCTGTTCGCCAGGGCCAGGAGATAGTCGCGCTCTTCGGCGCTGAGGCGAAGGGCTTCGGCCAACGAATTGAGGACCTGGTCGGAGACCCGGATGTCCCGGGCCTGTTCGAGGCGGGCGTACCAGCAGGCGCTGATCCCTGCAAGGTCGGCGACGTCTTCCCGTCGCAGGCCCGGGGTACGCCGTGATGCTCGTGACGGAAGGCCGACCTCTTCCGGCTGAAGGGCCAGCCGTCGTGTTCTGAGGAAGTCCGCGAGCTCTGCTCGCCGTTGGTCGTAATTCATCCGTTGTTCCCTCTGCTGGGCGACTGGGGCGATTATTGCCCTACTGCGGATGGTTATTACCGGGGACCTCTACACCCAGGATAGTCGGTTTCCGGATGCGCGCTCTGCGACGTGTGTGGCCGCTGCTGGAAGCGGCGTCGGTTCAGTAGCGGCGCCCCGCTCGGCCGGTTTCCCAGCGGGCCTCGCCGCTGTTTCGGGAAGAACCGTTCTGTGGCGAGCGAGCCGGCTGGCACCGGCTCCGGGCGGATGGCCGGGGCCACAGCCGGCTCACCATCGCCTGCGTGCTGCAATGCCGCGGGGGCCCCGGGCCCCCCCCGGGGGGGGCCCCCCCGGCCCGGGTGGGGCGCCCCCCCCAACATGGGGCGGGCCCGCGCCGGCGGGGCCCCGCCGGTGAGGTGTTGGTTGGGGTGCGGGACCGCCGAGA
>NZ_JBHVWS010000028.1:0-115129 GCF_042882185.1 Streptomyces sp. NPDC058239 | reverse complement strand
GGGGACGGCCTGCCGTCCCCGCCCCGGGGCCCGACTCATTGAGTCATTGAGCAAGGAGAGAAAACGGGATGGGACTTCGCGCACAGGTACGGACGCGGGACGGCTGGGCGGTCCAGCACGCGGTCGTGACGGTCACCGACATGACCGGCGCTCAGGTGCTGCGGGCGACTGCCGACGAGGACGGG
This sequence comes from Streptomyces sp. NPDC058239, assembly GCF_042882185.1. Classification (NCBI taxonomy): domain Bacteria; kingdom Bacillati; phylum Actinomycetota; class Actinomycetes; order Kitasatosporales; family Streptomycetaceae; genus Streptomyces; species Streptomyces sp. NPDC058239. Next base: position 114,944 of record NZ_JBHVWS010000028.1, on the reverse strand, counting down.
GCGGTGCGGACCGACACTCCCCTGCAGGCCGGCGCGTACACAGTGATCGTCACGGCGGTCGGGTACGCCCCCGCCGCCTCCACCGCCCTCGTCACGGCGAGCGGACGGGTCGAGGCCGGCACGGTTGTGCTGGCCCGCCAGGGCGGTGTGGAGCTGCCGCCGCCGGGCGCCTGGTCGCTGGACCCGGCGCACTCCTCGGTGGCCGCGGTCGCGCAGCACCTGGGGATCTCCAGCGTGCACGGCCGGTTCACCGAGTTCGGCGGCCGGATCGAGATCGCCGAGGACGTCGCGCAGTCCCGGGTCGACGCCGTCATCAGCGCGGCCAGCATCGACACCGGAAACAGCATGCGCGACAAGCACCTGCGCTCGCCGGACTTCCTGGACTCGGACCGGTTCCCGGAGATCACGTACCGCTCCAGCGGACTGACCCCGGCAGGACCCGACCGCTGGCTCGTCCACGGCGAACTGTCGCTGCACGGCGTCGTGCGGCCGGTCGACCTGAACCTGAGCTACCTCGGGACGGGCCCGGACCCGTGGGGCGGGGTGCGTGCGGCGTTCAGCGCAACGGCGGAGCTGCGCCGCGAGGACTTCGCCATGAACTACAACCAGGTGGTGCAGGCGGGCATCTCGGCGATCGGTACGACGCTGCGGGTGGAGCTCGACATCCAGGCCGTGCAGGGTGCGTCCCTGCCGTCGTAGTCTGCGGAGATGGCACCCAACATCGCGACGAACACCGCCGTGGAACTCGACGAGTTGCTGGCTTTCGTACGGCCCAGGCACCGGGCGATCCTGCTGACCACCCGGTCCGACGGCCGCCCCCAGGGCTCCCCGCTGGCCTGCGGCGTCGACGACGCAGGACGGATCGTCGTCTCGACCTACCCCGAACGGGCCAAGACCCGCAACGCGAAACGGGACGAGCGGGTCAGCGTGATCGTCCTGTCCGACGACTGGAACGGGCCGTGGGTGCAGATCGACGGCTCGGCCGAGGTGATCGACTCACCGGATTCGGTCGAGCCGCTCGTCGAGTACTTCCGGAACATCTCGGGTGAGCACCCGGACTGGGACGAGTACCGGGCGGCGATGGTGAAGCAGGGGAAGTCGATCATCCGGATCACTCCGGAGCGCTGGGGTCCGGTCGCAACCGGCGGCTTCCCCGCCCACCTGGCGCCCGGCAGCTGACTGCTGTCTGCCGTCTGCCGTCTGCCGGATACGTTTCCCGTATGCCTTCCCGAATACATGCGCACGTTCCGGCGCCGGGCCTGCTCGCGCGGGCCCGGCTGCTGACCGCGCCGACGCTGAACGCTTCCGTCGTCCGCGAACTGGAGCGGATCACCGGCCGCCCCGTGGAACAGGGTTCTTCGGGCGCAGCTCCTCAGGAGCCCTTCATCTATGTCGGGGCCTCGCTGCCGGACTCGCTTCGGAGCGGGTCGCTGGTGTGGTTCCACAGCGTGAACGCCGGTACGGACGCCCTGCTGGCCGCCGGGCCGTGGCCGTCCGGGGCGCTTCTCACCCGGACGGTGGGCCGCATGGGGGAGCGGATCGCCCAGTACGTGCTGGCCTGGGTGCTCGCCGACTGCCAGTCCGTCCCCGAATTCGCCGCTCAGCACGCACGGGCCGAGTGGCGCCGTATCCCCTCCGAGCTCGCCGCCGGCCGAACGGCCGTGATCTACGGGACCGGCCGCATCGGTTCGGCCGTCGCCGCCCTGCTGCGCGGGTGCGGCATCCGGACCGTGGGCGTGGGGCGCGGGGCGCGTACGGCACCGGCGGGCTTCGACCGGGTCGTCGGGGCGGACGACGACGCGCGGCCGCTCACCGAGGCGCGGTGGGTGGTCTCCACGCTGCCGCTGACCCCCGCGACGGACGGGTTCTTCGGGACGGACCGCTTCGCGGGCATGGACGGCGCCACGTTCATCAATGTCGGCCGGGGCACGACGGTGGACATGCGCGCGCTGGAGGCCGCGCTGCACGCCGGTGCGGTGGGGCGCGCGGTGCTCGACGTACTGCCCGAGGAGCCTGCCGCGCCCGGCGACCGGTGCTGGCAGCTGCCCCGTACGGTGATCACCTCGCACTCCGCGGGCATCACGGCGGACGAGGACATCGTCATCGACTTCGCCGCGTGCTGGGAGGCGATGGCGCAGGGGCGGGTGCCGGGGACGGCCGTGGATGTGAGGCGCGGGTACTGAGGGACGAACGAGGCCTCAGCGGTCCCGCATCGCCTCGATGCCCGCGATCAGCAGGTCCAGGGCGAAGGTGAAGTCCCGGTCGCGCATCTCCTCGACCGTGTCGCCGCCGCGGGCGTCCATCAGGTCCTGCGAGGACTCGACGATCCGGCTGAACTGCGGCTGGCTCCGGATGGCGCTCATCGCCTGCTGGAAGAACTCGTCCTGGCTGACCCCCGTCTCCGCGCTGCGCTGCACGAAGTGGGCCTCGATGGTGCCGAATCCGTACACGAACTGGAAGACTGCGGAGAGGGCGCCCGTCTGCTGGTGCAGCGGCAGCCCCGTCGCCCGGATCACGTCCTGGACAGCGTGCGAGAACAGCATCGAGTGCGGGCCCATGTTGAGGAAGTGGCCGGCGAGCGGCGACACCCAGACATGCCGGACCAGCAGTTCCCGGTAGGAGATGGCCAGTTCACGCAGGCGTTCGTGCCAGTGCGCGCCCTCGGGTGGGGGCGCGACCTCGCTGTAGACCGAGTCGAGGGCCAGCTCCAGCAGATCGTCCTTGGTGTCCACGTACCAGTAGAGGGACATCGCGGTGACGTCCAGCTCGGCCGCGAGCCGGCGCATGGAGAACTTGGCGAGGCCCTCCGCGTCCAGCAGCCGGACGGTGGCCGCGGTGATCCTGTCCCGGTCGAGACCGGCCGGCTGGTCCGATCTACGGGTGCGCGACGGTGCCCTCCGGTCCAGCCACACACTGGTCCTGGCGGGGTTCTTCACACGGTCGGCCGCGGACACCATGGCGCACTCTCCTCGTCTTGCCGGCGGGACGAACCGGATGCGTACCCATGCGCACGAAGCGGATTCGTACGGTTCGATGCGCCCCGCCTCGATGCTATGCCGCTGCCGCTGCCCCGGCCGAGTCCGCCCGAGCAGATTCTGCCCGCTCCGCGCGGCGCAGAAGCGCCGCGGCCAGCAGGCCGCCGGCCAGCACCGCCACCGCTCCGACCAGCTGGCTGGTCTCCAGTCCCGAGGCGAAGGCGTCCGTGATCCGCGCCCGCTCCCCGTCATCGGCGGCCGACGCCAGCGCGGCGGGCAGCGAGGCGGCCCCGACGGCCGCCGGCACGAGCGCTGCGAACCGGGAGTTGAGCACCGCGCCGAGGACGGCGACCCCCAGACCGTTGCCGAACTCGGCGAGCGTGCCGTTGACCCCCGCACCCACGCCCGCCTTCTCCGGCGGAATGGCGCTCATGATCGCGTTGGCCATGGCGGGCATGGCGAGCGCGATACCCGCGCCCATCACGACCAGGCCGAGCAGCATGCCGCCGTAGCCGTCGCCGCCGAGCAGCGCGATCGCGGCGAGACCCGCGGCCAGCAGGCTCATCCCGGCCGCGATGGTGACGGGCGTGCCCAGCTTGGGCACCAGCCTGGCCCCCAGTCCGGTGAGGTTGAGCGCGACGACGCTCAGCGCCAGCGGAGCCGTACGCAGACCGGCCTCCAGCGGCTCGTAGCCGAGGACGAACTGAAGCTGCTGAGTGAGCAGGAAGAGCGAGCCACCCATCCCGAACGCGACCAGGATCGCGCCCGCGACCGCCCCGATGAACTTCTGGTTGCGGAAGAAGTGCATGTCCAGCATCGGGTACGGGATGTGCAGCTCCCACACCACGAACCCGGCGAGGACGGCGACCCCGATGAAGGCGGTCAGCAGCACCTGGCCCGACGTCCAGCCGTGCTCCGGGCCGGAGATGATCGCGTACACGACGGATGCCATACCTATGGTGGAGAGCAGCGCGCCGAGCAGGTCGGGGCGCTCGCCACTGGGGTTCTTGGACTCCGGGACGAGCCGGACGACGGCAACCAGACCGACGACCGCGACGGGGATGTTGATCAGGAAGATCGCACCCCACCAGAAGTGGTCGAGCATCACTCCGCCGACCAGCGGTCCGACGGCGAAGCCGAGCGAGCTGACGGTCGACCAGATCCCGATCGCCTTGACCCGCTCGGAGTCGTCGAAGATCTGCACGACGACGGCCAGAGTCGTCGTCATCAGCAGCGCACCGCCGATTCCCATACCCGCCCGGGCGGCGATCAGCTGCGCGGACGACTGGGCCAGTCCGGCCGCCAGCGAACCGATGCCGAACAGGGCGAGCCCCGCGACCAGCATTTTCTTGCGGCCGTAGCGGTCGGCAGAGCTGCCGGCCGTGAGCAGCAGACCCGACTGGACCAGTGAATAGGCGTTGATCATCCACTGCACATCGGCGGTGGAGGCGTCCAGCTCCCGGGTGAGGGAGGGGATGGCGACGTTGAGAACGGTGTTGTCGAGCAGCACGGTGAGCTGGGCGAGGCAGATGACGCCGAGGATCAACCAGCGTTGCGGGTGGCTCGGCGGCGAGAGGTGGTTCTGCTCGGCGACGGTCGCCGTCATGCGGACTCCTGATGCCTTATACGGTGTACGAGGAAGAGTTATACACCGTATAGGCGCCCCCATACGGTGTACAACTCATTTCCGCGCGGTACCGTGCTCGCCGCTGATCCGACAAGGACTGGAGTGGTATGTCACTGCGTCGTCGTACGGTGGAAGTACTCATCGCGGCGGGCCTGTTGGGCACCGCCGTCGCGCCCCCGGCATCGGCCGCCGGGCAGGGGCACGCGGTCCCGCTGCGCGTGGCCACGTACAACATCCATGCAGGCGCCGGCATGGACAATGTCTTCGATCTCGACCGGCAGACCGCCGAGCTCCGCTCACTGGACGCCGATGTGATCGGGCTCCAGGAGGTCGACGTCCACTGGGGCACCCGCAGCGAGTGGCGCGATCTGGCGGCCGAGCTGGCCGAGCGGCTGCACATGCAGGTCTCGTTCGCCCCGATCTACAGCCTCGACCCCGATACTCCAGGTGCGCCCCGGCGCGAGTTCGGTGTCGCGGTGCTGTCCAGGTACCGGATCGTGAGCGCCGAGAACCACGAGATCACCCGGCTCTCCACCCAGGACCCGAACCCGGTTCCGGCCCCCGCGCCCGGCTTCGGCGAGGTGGTCCTGCGGGTGAAGGGGCTGCCCGTGCATGTGTATGTGACGCACCTCGACTACCGCGGCGACCCGTCCGTACGGACCGCCCAGGTCGCCGACACCCGCCGGGTCATGGCCGAGGACGAGGCACCGGGACGGCAGAAGGTGCGGCAGATCCTGCTCGGCGACTTCAACGCGGCACCGGCCGCGCCCGAACTCGCCCCGCTGTGGGAGGAGCTGACGGACATCGAGCCCGGCGGGCCGACGTACCCGGCGCAGGATCCGGTGCAGCGGATCGACTATGTGGCGGTGTCGAAGGATTCCGTACGGGTACGCGACGCGGCGGTGGCCGAGACGCTCGCCTCGGACCACCGCCCGGTTGTCGCGGATCTGCTGCTGTGGCGCTGAGCCTCTACTCTCCGCTCTTCGGCCGGGTCAGGTCGTAGAACGTGGCGCTGCCGACCGTGACCTCCTTGAAGTTCTCCTCCACCCACGAGGAGATCTGGGACGAGGCGCCGCTGTTGCCGCCGCCTCCGCCCATTCCGCCCGCGACGAAGTAGTGGATCCTGCCGTCCTCGACGTACTTCTTGAACTGGGAGAGCGTCGGGGACGGGTCACTGCCGTTGAAGCCGCCGATCGCCATCACCGGATCGCCGGTGGCGAGTTGGTAGCTCGCCGCGTTCTGTGAGCCGATGGCGGCGGCGGCCCAGGTGTAGTCGCCGGCGTTCTTCTCCAGGAGCTTCTCGGCTGCGGCGCTGACGGACGAGCCGTTGAGCAGACCGCCCATGCCTCCGCCTCCTGGGGTGCCGCCTTCGCCCGTGCCGCCCGGTGCGGTGCCGGGCGAGGTGCCTGTACCGGGTGCGGTGCCGGTACCGGGCATGGCTCCCGGCTGCCGGCCGTTCTGCTGGTTGCCGCCCTGCCCCTGCTGTCCGGTGGGACCGCCGCCCTGGCCGCCCGTCGGGGGCTGACCCATGCCGCCGCCCTGCTGGTTGCCCTGGCCGGGAGGCCGCTTTCCGCCGCCCTTGCCACCGGGGCCGCCCCGGCCGCCGCCGGGACCGCCCATGGAGCTGGCGCCGGACGGACCGGCCGTGACGATCGAGCCCTGATGCCCGGTGTTCAGCGTGCTGAGGGTGTACGCCGTCGGACCGGCCAGCGACGCGACAAGGCTCACCCCTACCGCTGCGAGCGCCAGTTGACGTCCCAGACGCGCGACGAGCAGCAGGCCCGCCGCTCCGGCCAGACCTCCGATGAGGACGGCCCAGCGCAGCCACGGCAGATAGTCCGCAGTCCTTCCCAGCAGGACGTACGACCAGAGCGCGGTCACCGCGACCGTCACGCCGAGCGCTCCACGCGCCCACCACCTGGCCCGCTCCTCCCACAGGACCGTGGCACCCATACCGACGAGCGCCGCGATGTACGGAGCCAGGGCGACCGTGTAGTACTGGTGGAAGATGCCGGCCATGAAGCTGAAGACGACCGTCGTCATCAGCAGCGAGCCGCCCCAGGCGAGGAACGCCGCACGGGCCGTTTCGGTGCGCCTGGCCTTCCAGGTGAGCCAGACGCCCGCGGCGAGCAGGATCAGTGCGGCAGGCAGCAGCCAGGAAATCTGGCTGCCGATCTCGGAGTTGAACATCCGGCCGATGCCGGTCTCCCCCCATTGACCGCCGGACCGACCGCCGCCGCCCCCGCCCCCTCCGACGCTGCCGGTCTCGTCGCCGTTGATCCGGCCGAGGCCGTTGTAGCCGAAGGTCAGCTCCAGGAAGGAGTTGTTCTGGGAGCCGCCGATGTACGGACGCGACGAGGCGGGCCACAGTTCGACGATCGCCACCCACCAGCCGCCCGCGACGACCATCGCGAGCGTCGAGAGCCCCAGTTGACCGAACCGCTTGCGCACGGAGACCGGCGCGAACACCGCGTAGAGCACGGCCAGCGGCGGCAGGATCAGGAATGCCTGCAGGGTCTTGGACAGGAATGCGATACCGACCGCGACACCCGCCCACACCAGCCACTTGGTCCGGCCGTTCTCCATCGCCCGCAGCACGCAGCAGACGGTGACGGTCATCAGCAACGCCAGCAGCGCATCAGGGTTGTTGAAGCGGAACATCAGCGCGGCGACGGGCGTGAGCGCGAACACCGCCATCGCGATCAGTCCGGCGGGGGCGTTGAAACGGCGGCGTACGGCCGCGTACAGCACCCCGGCCGTGGCCACCCCCATCAGCACCTGCGGAACCAGAACCGCCCACGAACTGAGGCCGAAGATCCGCACCGACAGGGCCATCGGCCAGAGCGTGGCCGGGGGCTTGTCGACAGTGATCGCGTTGGCCGCGTCCAGCGAGCCGAAGAAGAAGGCCTTCCAGCTCTGGCTGCCGGCCTGGACGGCCGCGGAGTAGAAGGAGTTGGCGTACCCGGAGGCACTGAGGTTCCACAGGTACGCGAGCGCGATGACCAGCAGCATGGCCAGGAAGGCGGGCCGCGCCCAGCGCGGGTCCTCGGGCCTGCCCCGCCACACGCGGTGCGCCAAGGGCTTGTTCGGTCGCGCGTGGCCGCCCCCGGCGGCCGGTGCCTGGGGCGTCGGCGCATCCGGCGGGGCCGGAAGGTGGTCGGGTCGCAGCGTGGTCATCGGACGTTCCCCAGTTCGTGGTGAGTGTCATCGGCGCGCCCGGCCGAGGCGGGAGCCGCGGAAGCCGCAGGCCCCCCGGAGGCCCGCTCCGGGAAGACCCAGGCGCGGAAGAGCAGGAACCGCAGCACCGTCGCCGCGAGGTTGGCCGCGATCAGTACGGCGAGTTCCGTGCCGTGCGAGGGCGATCCGGACGCCGCTCCCAGTGCGGCCAGCGAGCCACTGGTCAGCGCGAGACCGATGGCGAAGACGACCAGGCCCTGCGCCTGGTGCCGTACGGCTCCGCCCCGGCCGCGTACGCCGAAGGTGAGCCTCCGGTTGGCTGCCGTATTGGCGACGGCGGACACCAGCAGCGCGCCGCCGTTGGCGATCTGCGGGCCGACACCCAGCCGGAAAAGCGAGTACAGGGCGAGATAGAAAAGCGTGGAGAGCGCGCCGACGACACAGAATCCGACGAGCTGCCGGGCCAGGCCGCGCGGCACCCCGCTCAGAGCGCGGTCGCGCGGATCGTCCCCGAAGGGCCTCGCCAGCCGGTCCAGCGGCAGTGCGCCGACCGCCAGCGCCCGCCCCACCCGCCACACGCCTTTCAGATCCTCGGTCGCGGTCCGCACGATGTGGACGGTGGAGTCGGGATCGTCGACCCAGTCGACCGGCACCTCGTGGATACGCAGCCCGGCGCGCTCGGCGAGCACCAGCATCTCGGTGTCGAAGAACCACCCCGTGTCCTCGACCATCGGCAGCAGCCGCTGCGCGACCTCACGTCGGATGGCCTTGAATCCGCACTGCGCATCGCTGAACCGGGCGGCCAGCGACGAGCGGAGAATGAGGTTGTAGGCGCGCGAGATGAACTCCCGCTTCGATCCGCGCACCACCCGCGAGCTACGGGCCAGCCGTGAACCGATCGCCAGGTCCGAGTGGCCCGAGATCAGCGGCGCGACCAGCGGCAGCAGCGCGTTGAGGTCGGTGGAGAGATCGACGTCCATGTACGCCAGGACCGGGGCGTCCGAGTGCGACCAGACGGTACGCAGCGCCCGCCCGCGGCCCTTCTCCTCCAGCCGGTACGACCGCACCCGGGGCAGCGCCGCCGCGAGCCGCGCCGCCACCTGCGGTGTCCGGTCGGTGCTCGCGTTGTCCGCGACGGTGATCCGGAAGGCGTACGGGAAGGTGCGCGCCAGATGGTCGTGCAGGCGCAGCACACACGGTTCGAGGTCCTTCTCCTCGTTGTAGACGGGTACCACCACATCGAGTACGGGTGCACCTGCCGCATCGACCGCTCCGGCGAGGAGGTGGTCCCGTGCCGGCAGGGTGCTCCAAGGCGTGTCGGTTCGCATGCCATCGACACTCGCCGGCCCCGCTGTCACGCCGATGTGCTGAGCCTGTCCCCCTGCTGTGAGTGCGGAGCAACTGCGGGAACCGCGGGCAGATGGACGGCGAACACCGTGTGCCCCGGGACCGAGGCCACCTCCACCCGGCCGCCGTGTGCGACGACGACGGCCTGCACGATGGCGAGACCGAGCCCGGTGGAACCCGCGTGGCGGGAGCGCGAGGCATCACCGCGCGCGAACCGTTCGAAGGCATGCGGCAGCAGCTCCGGCGGAATGCCGGGCCCGTTGTCCTGGACCTCCAGCGTCACCCAGGGGTGGCCGGGCGTGGCACGCACCCGCGCGGTGACGGTGGTGCCGGGCGGGGTGTGCGTACGGGCGTTCGCCAGCAGATTGACCAGCACCTGATGGAGCCGGGTCGGATCGCCGTACACGGTCGCGGGCTCGTCCGGCAGTTCGAGGCGCCAGTGGTGATCCCCCTGCCCGGCGGCGCGGGCATCGCTCACCGCGTCGACGACGACCGGCGAGAGATCGGTGCTCTCGTGACTCAGCGGGCGCCCGGCATCCAGGCGGGCGAGCAGCAGCAGATCCTCCACCATGCCCGTCATCCGCTCCGCCTCGGACTCGATCCGCCCCAGGGCATGCCGGGTGTCGGGGCCGGTCTCCTCGCGGCCGCGCCGGGTCAGTTCGGCGTATCCGCGGATCGAGGCCAGCGGGGTGCGCAGCTCATGGCTGGCGTCCGCGACGAACTGGCGTACCCGCATCTCGCTCTCCTGCCGCACCGCCAGCGCCGAACCGACATGACCCAGCATCCGGTTGAGCGCCGCGCCCACCTTCCCGACCTCGGTCCGCGGATCGGCCTCGGCCTCCGGGACGCGCTCCAGGAGGGCCACCTCGCCGCTGTGCAGCGGGAGTTCGGATACCCGGGTCGCGGTCGCGGCGACCCGGCGCAGCGGCCGCAGCGCGACACCGACCATGGCGGCGCCCGCGATACCGGCCGCGATCAGACCGGCTCCGGTGACACAGACCTCGACGAGGATCAGGGTGGTGAGGGCGGAGCTCACCTCGGCGGCGGGGATGCCGACGAGGATCGTCGTCCCCTGCGGGCCCGTGACGGCCTCCACCCGGTTGGAGCCGAGTCCGGGCAGGTCGATGCTCTGCGCCCCGCCCCCGACAGGGGTGTCCGCCGCTTCCAGGGCGCTCTGCTGGGCGCCGGTCATCGGCTGCCCGCTGTCCTCGGTCCCCAGCCCCGGCGTGGTGGTGCTCTCCGCGACCACCCTCGACTCGGTGACCGCGCCGTCCGACAGAACGGCCCCGAAGGCGCCGACGGGCAGCCCGCGCGCGTCGACGAAGGCCAGCGGGTCGTCGCTCTGCTGTGCACCGCCGGGCATCGGTCCCCCGGCACCGAGGGGCGGCTTGGAGGCCCGCATGGCGATGGAATGCAGCTGGTCGTCGAGCTTGCCGTACATATAGCTGCGGAAGGCGATGGTGGTGACCGAGCCGATGACCGCGGCGACCACGGCGATCAGCGTCACCGCCGAGACCACGAGCCGGGTCCGCAGCGTCCACGGGCCCCGCCGCCGGTTCACGCGCCTACTCACCGGGCTTGATGAGGTATCCCGCCCCGCGCCGGGTGTGGATCATCGGCGACCGTCCGGCGTCGATCTTCTTGCGCAGATAGGAGATGTACAGCTCGACGACGTTCGCCTGCCCGCCGAAGTCGTAGTTCCACACCCGGTCCAGGATCTGCGCCTTGCTCAGCACCCGCCGCGGATTGCGCATCAGGAAGCGCAGCAGCTCGAACTCGGTCGCCGTGAGGTGGATGGACGTTCCGCCCCGGCTCACCTCATGGCTGTCCTCGTCGAGCATCAGATCGCCGACGACGAGCGTCGACTCGCTGCGTACGGCCGCCGTGCCGGACCGCCGGATCAGCCCGCGCAGCCGCGCCACGACCTCCTCCAGACTGAACGGCTTGGTGACGTAGTCGTCGCCGCCCGCCGTGAGCCCGGCGATCCGGTCCTCCACCGCGTCGCGCGCGGTCAGGAACAGCACGGGGACCTCGGAGAGCTCCCGCCGCAGTCTGCCGAGTACGGCGAACCCGTCCGTGTCGGGCAGCATCACATCGAGGACCACCGCATCGGGCCGGAAGTCGCGCGCCATCCGCACGGCACCGGCTCCGTCCCCGGCGCTGCGCACCTCCCAGCCCTCGTAACGCAGGGCCATGGAGAGCAGCTCGGCGAGCGGAGCCTCGTCGTCCACCACCAGCACACGGACGGGGCTGCGGTCCGCCCTCAGCAGTTCGGTACGCCCCTGGGGCGAGGTCGTCGTCGTCATGCCTCAACCCTGTGAGGCTCCTCTGAGAGGGTCCTTTCCCGATTCTGTGAATTCCCTGAGAAAGCCCCTCATGGACCGTCAGTCCACGGCGAACAACGTGCTCGCGTTCCCGTGACAGACCGCGCGCAGCCAGTCGTCCCCCAGCTCCAGCCGTTCCAGCGCGTGCAGCTGATGCGCGTACGGATACGGGATGTTCGGGAAGTCCGTCCCCAGCAGAATCCGGTCCCCGAGCGCCGCGAGCCGCCCCCGCTCGGACACCGGGAACGGCGTGAAGTCCTCCGTGAAGTCCGTGAACGCCATCGTCGTATCGAGCCGTACCTCCGGGTACGGCTCCGCCAGCGCGAGGAACTCCGTGTACTCCGGCATCCCCATGTGCGCCACGATCAGCCGCAGCCGCGGATGCCGGGCGAGCAGCCGGCCGACCGGTTCGGGCCCCGTGTACTTGCCGGGCGCCGGCCCGGAGCCGCAGTGCATCACCACCGGAACCCCGGCCTCCGCGAGCAGCCCCCACACCGGCTCCAGCAGTGGGTCGTTGGCGTCGTACGCGCCGACCTGAAGGTGCGACTTGAAGACCCGGGCCCCCGCCTCCACGGCCTCTCGTACATACCGCTCCACACCCTCCTCCGGGAAGAACGTCGCGGTGTGCAGACAGTCCGGCACCCGGCGCGCGAAGTCGGCCGCCCAGCCGTTCAGCCAGGCCGCCATGCCGGCCTTGTGCGGGTAGAGCATCGAGGTGAACCGGAGCACGCCGAACGAGCGCAGCAGCGCGAGGCGTTCGTCCTCGTCGTGCCGGTACTCGATCGGCCACTCCATCCCGGTCAGCGGCCCCGCGGAGTCGAAGTACGCCCAGACCTTGCGGAGCACCCGCTCCGGCATGAAGTGCGTATGGACATCGATGATCCCGGGCAGCCCCAGCCGTTCCCAGAACCGCACGACGTCGTCGGCGTCACCACTCATCGCGCACCCCTTTCACCGTCCGGCCCCGACGATCTCAGAACAGCCCGCCCTGCACGCCACCGCCCCCGATGTCGGCCACCGGCACGCCCACCCCTGCCTGCGCGTCGGCGCCCGCCAGTTCCCACCCGGTCATCAGCCGGGTGTCCAGCACCACGACCCCGTCCGTCACCGTCTCCAGATGCAGATCGGGCCCCGCCGCCGCCACCAGCCGCCCCGCCACCACGCCCCCGTCGGTCAACTCGGTGACCGCCCACGCCACCTCGACCGTGCCGTCAAGGCCGAACAGCCGGGCATGATCGACCGCCTCGAACGGCAACCGCTCCAGCGCCTGAGGCCACCCGGCCCCCTCCAGCGCCGCAGCCCGCCCGTAGAGCTGCGCCACCTCGGCACGCCGCTCCGCCACCCCCGGCAGCACCGCGCGTACGGCCCGTTTCCTGGCGTACGGAATCCGGTCCGGCACCCCGAGCGCCGACCGCAGCAGTTCCTCGGTCCGCCGCGCCGCCATCAAGGGCCCCCGCCCCAGCCAGCTGAACACCACGGCCCCCTGCTCCCGCAGCCTCGCCGCCTCCCGCTCCTCGGCGGTGATCCCGGCCTTCACCATCCCCGGCCCGAACCAGGCGAGATACACGCGGTACGTTCGGGGGTCATCGGGGATCGTGTCGGCGGCCACCGAGTGCGCCCGGTCCAGCCGCGCGCACTCAGGACACCGCGCCCCCGCGCTCCGCCCCGACACCACGGCCTTCACCGGACACGCATTCCCGCGCGCCCCGATGCAACATCGCTCTCCCAGGGCCCGGAAGCCGAGCTCCGTCCCGTAGGACAGCACACTCACCCGAACGGCCCCGCCCCGGCGCCACCCCAGCACGGGCGACCCCTGCGCGTCGGGCCATCGCAGCCCGGTGCACTGCCACCCCATGCGCGAACTCCCGGATTCCGATTCAGGCGGAGGGAATGCCAAGAGGCCCCCGAATGAATCCGGGGGCCTCTTGCCACTGTGCACTCGGCAGGATTCGAACCTGCAACCTTCTGATCCGTAGTCAGATGCTCTATCCGTTAAGCTACGAGTGCCTGCCCGCGGTGTTAACCGCTGGCGTTTACCTCCCGGGCTTTTCTGCCTGGTCGGCGTTGCGGGAACAACATTACATGACCTGCGCCGTAGCGCGAAATCCTTTAGCCACACCACCTCTGACCTGCGAAAACACCCCGTTTGAGGCTGCCGCGGGTGACTGTCCGACTGGACACCCGAGCGAGCCGCGGGCCACCACGGGGTCGTATCCGGACCGCCCGGGTCCGGATACGACCGAAGCCCCGTGTCACTGACACGGGGCTTCGGTGATGAAGCGGAGGCGGAGGGATTTGAACCCTCGATGGGCTTTAAGACCCAAACCGCATTAGCAGTGCGGCGCCATAGACCGGACTAGGCGACGCCTCCAGCACACCTCGCGCGAGCGCGAGTGGTGCGTGCAGATGATGACACAGCTGAGCACTGCGTCACCAATCGCTGCCTACGGTACTAGGCAGTCGGGCACGAGGGCAAAGCGCCTGCGGTTGCGCAACGCCGTGGCGTGCGGAGCGTTAGTGGGACGAGGGAGGCGCCGCCTTCCCGCTCTTCCGTCCGTTCCACCCGCTGTCCCGTCCCTCTCGTCGAAGTGCACGAGCACAGGAGCCCGCATGTTGCGTCGCCTCGCCCTCACCGCCGTCGCGTCTCTCGCCGCGCTGTCCGCCGCCGCGCCGGCCGCGACCGCGGCCACCGCCCCCCTTCCGCTGCCGCTGCCTCTGCTGCTGCACGCCGACGACGCCCGCACCCGGTTGACGGTTACGGTCTCGGGCACGGGAGATCCCGCGGCCGAGGGCGTCTTCGAGCTGAAGTGCGGACCGGCGGGCGGCAGCCACCCGGCGGCGCAGCAGGCCTGCGACCGGCTGGAGGAGCTGGCGGGCGAGGGCGCGGACCCGTTCGCCCCGGTGCCCGGGGACGCGATGTGCACCCAGCAGTTCGGGGGTCCGGCCACCGCCCGGGTCACCGGAATCTGGCGGGGGAGGAGCATCGACACGGCCTTCGACCGGACCAACGGCTGCGCGATCTCGCGCTGGAACGGGCTGCGGCCGGTGCTCCCCAATGTCCGGTGATCAGGAGGCCACATCCCTGTCCAGGGCATATCGAACGTCACGCGACGGGCTGGAGTCGTACACCGTATGCACAGAACCTTGGTGAGAGCTCCCCCTCATCCGCCGCCCCACGCCCCTCCCCTGCCTTTAGACTCCTTCCGTGACAGCCTGCGGCCCGAGGGGCAAGATGGGGCCCGCTGTCGGCAAGGTGCGGTAATCAGGGAGGAAGCGTCGTCGTGAGCAGCAGGCCATCCCGAGGCACTGCTCGCCTCGCAGCCATACTCGATGCACTCCCTGACGGGCTGCTGCTCGTCAATTGCAACGGCACGGTCGTCAACGCCAACACCATCGCGCTGGAAATGTTCGAGACACCGGGCACCGCGCTCGTCGGGCGCGGGCTCCTCGACCTGCTGCCGGAGTTCGACTCCAAGCTGATTCCGGGTTCGATGCGCCGGCCCGAGTCCGCCGACGACCGCGGCCGTACGAAGCCGACGCGGATGACCGCACGGCGGACCGACGGCAACGAGTACCCGGTCGAGGTCACCAGCGCCAGCCTGGAGGACGGGCAGGCCGCGTACAACGACTTCCAGAGCAGTTACAGCGGCAGCTACACGGGTGACGAGCTTCTGATGCTCGTCGTACGGGATCTGTCGGGCACCGTCGACACCGAGGCCGAACTGGCCCGTTCGCAGCGGCAGACCGAAATGATCCTGCGGGCCGCGGCCGAGGGCGTCGTCGGCACGGACACGGACGGCCGGGTCGTCCTGGTCAACCCCGCCGCCGCGCAGATCCTCGGCTTCCGCGCCAGCGATCTGGGTGGCCAGGAGCTGCATCCGCTGATCCTGCACTCGCGGGCGGAGGGCGAGCCGTTCCCGTACGAGGAGTCGCCGCTCGCCGACACCCTCAGGTCCGGCCGCAAGCACCGGGTGCGCGGGCAGGTCCTGTGGTCCAAGAGCGGTGCGCAGGTGCCGGTCGATCTGACCACCGCGCCGGTCCGGGACGGGGACCAGCTGGTCGGTGCGGTCATGACGTTCACCGACCGCAGGCCTTACGAGGAGCTCAGCGAGCAGCACACGGCCGAGGTCGCCGAACTGACCGCGGGCCACACCGCGGAGGTCACCGGACTGACGGAACGGCACAGCGCGGAGCTGGCCGACCGGGCCGAGCGGTACACGGCCGAACTGGAAGCGCAGGCCGAACAGCTGGCGGCGCTCACCGCCCGGCACACCCAGCTCACCGCCGTACTCGGCGAGTCGCTGCGCGGACCGCTGGAGGAGCTGCGCGGCGAACTCTCCACGCTCGCCGCCGACCCGGCCGGCCAGCTGTGGCCGGAGGCCAACCAGATCCTCCACCACCTGGCCGCGGGCTACGCCCGGATGACGACGCTCGTCGACAATGTGCTCGGCTACCAGCGCCTGGACGCCGGCTCGGAGGAGCTGGTCAAGGCGAACGTGCTGCTCGACTCGGTCGTGACGGCCGGCATCGACGCGGCCGTCGAGCTGATCGGTCCCGGGCGCGCCCAGTTCGCGGTGCACGCGCCGCCGATCGAGGCCGAGGTGGACGCGGCCCGGCTGGTGACCGCGCTCGCCCATCTGGTCGCGGATGTCGCCGGGGTCGACTCGACCGGCAAGGCCCGCGTGGTGCCGGGCGGTGGCTACGTCGACTCGACGGTCGTCGTCGCGGCGGCGCAGCGCGGTGAGGTCGTACGGATCGAGGTGCGCGGGCCGTTCGCCGGGGGAGACCCGGTGCATGAGCCGATCGTGCGCGGGATCGTACGGGCGCACGGCGGCGTGCTCCAGACGCACGAGGTGCCGGGAATGAGCGGCAGCGCGTATGTGCTCGAAGTGCCGTTGGGCGCGGGCTCGGGAACGGTGATGCCACCGGCGCCCGAGCCGGAGCCCGAACCCGCGCCGGAGCCGGAGCCGATGGCCGGTCAGGCCGCGCCGGGCGGCGGGCGGCGGCGGGCGCGGCGGGCGTCCACGGACGCGTTCCTGGAGAGCCCTGTGGGCGGTTCCGGGGCGGGGGCCGGGTCCGGGGACGGAGACACCGCGGCGGCCGAGCCGACGGGGCGGCGACGGGCACGTCGCGAGCCCGCGGTGCAGGGCTCGCAGGAGACGCAGGGTGCGCAGAGCGCGCCCAGCCCGCACGAGATCATTCCGGCCCAGCAGAGCGAGGGGTCGGGGCGCAGGCGTGGGCGGCCGAGTCCGGCCGAGACCGGTGCTCAGCAGTCACTTCCGGCTCAGCTGTCCCAGTTGCCCGAGCAGGCACAGGGGCAGAGGCCTGGGCAGCCCGCTGCCGAGCAGCAGGGGCCGGGGCAGGCACTGGCGCTGCCCGCGGCCTCGGCACCGTCCGAGGGGGCGGTGGTGACGGCGGCCGAGGGCGCGCAGGGTGGCGGTGGTCGTCCGCAGCGTGGACAGACCGTGCCTCCGCAGGGCGTTCCGGCCGAGACGCCGATGCCGGTGCCTGCGGGTGGACACCGGGCGCGCCAGGGCGGCGAGAACCAGCTGGCGCTGCCGGCTTCCGCTTCCGCTTCCGCTTCCGAGAGCCTCCCGCAGGCCGGTGACGGTTCGGCGTCGGCGCCTCAGCCGACCGGGCGGCGAGCGCGACGGGCATTGGCGGCCATGCAGGAGCGTTCCGCGCAGGCCGAGCCGACCGGGCCTCGTACCGCGTTCGCGCTCCCGCCCGCGGATGCCGACCGGACCCCGCCCACGGCCGCCGACGCGGACGCGGACGCCTCGCTGCCCGGACGCCACGACGCCGTACGCCTCGCGCCGGACGACAACCACACACCGCCCCAGGAGCACTCCGCAGCGACCGGGCAGCGCCGTGCGCGTCGGGCCGACGCTCCCCAGCAGGCCGGACCGGCCGTCGGGCAGCCTGCGGAGCAGCAGCCCGTGCAGTCCGGCGGCTGGGCGGAGAACGGTTCCTCGGGGCAGGGCCCGGCCGCGCCGACCACGCCCGGCAAGCAGCCCGACGACCGGATCGACAACCACCCCGGCGATCACCCCGCCGATCACCCCGGCAGCCGGTCCGGCGGCGATCCGGAATGGCCCGCGGCCGGCCACACCACGCACACCACCGGCACCACAGCCGTCGCAGGCACCGCTGACGCCACCGGCATCGCGGAGAGCCGTCCGCGCAACACCGCGCCCGTAGCGGACGCGCGCAGGCAGCCGCTGCCCGCGGAGACTCCGATGCCCGGCGGCTCGTCGGACTCGACGCAGGGACGCGCGTTCAGCGTGCGGACGCTCGGGCAGGGTGTGCCGTTCGCCCAGCACATCGCGCACCAGCAGAACCAGACGCTCGGCAGTGCCGGCCGGCGCCGAAAGCTCGCCGCCCCGCCGGAGGGCGAGCGCACCCCGCAGTCCGCACCGTCCCAGTCCGCCGCCGCGCAGGGCCAGGGCCCGGGTTCGGGGCAGTTGCTCTCCGCTCCCGAGGCCGAAGGACGCTCGTACGCCATAGGGGCACCCGACGAGGGCGCCGAGGGGCCGGAGCCGCTGGATGGTCCGGGTGGCGCGGTCGAGGTCGCCAACCGTCCGTCGCCGCAGCCGGTCGACGACGAGCTGCCCCCGGAGCCGCTGGACAACCCGCGTCGGCTGCTCGTCTGGCCCGCGCCCGATGTCTCCACCCAGCAGGCACTGAGCGACCGCGGCTACCGGCCGGTGATCGTGCACTCGCGCGAGGAGGTCGACGCCCAGATCGCGGCGTTCCCCGCCGCGCTCTTCGTCGACCCGCTCACCGGTCCCATCACCCGCAAGGCGCTGCAGTCGCTGCGTCAGGCGGCGGTGGCGGCCGAGGTCCCGGTGCTGGTGACGGCCGGTCTGGGGCAGGCCTCACGGGAGGCCGCATACGGTGCCGACCCGGCCGTGCTCCTCAAGGCGCTCGCCCCGCGCGACAGCGAACAGCATCCGCCGCGAGTGCTGTTGATCGAGGAGCACGAGGAGATCGCGCTGGCGCTGACGGAGACGCTGGAACGCCGCGGTATGCAGGTCGCGCGGGCCTCCACCGACAACGAGGCGGTGGCGCTCGCCACCCGGATGCGGCCCAACCTGGTGGTGATGGACCTGATGCAGGTACGCCGCCGCCGGGCCGGGATCGTCGACTGGCTGCGTGCCAACGGCCAGTTGAACCGGACCCCGCTGGTCGTCTACACCTCCGCCGACATGACCGGGTCGGAACTGCCGAAGCTCAGCTCGGGCGAGGCCGTCCTCTTCCTGGCCGAGCGCTCCACCAGCGACGAGGTGCAGTCGCGCATCGTCGACCTGCTCGCGAAGATCGGCACGAACTGACGCGTACGGACACGCGATACGGACACGGGCGCGAACGGCCGGGCGGACACCCGGAGATGACGACGAGGGCGGTACGGAGATCCCGTACCGCCCTCGTCGTGCTCCCCGACCGGGTCGGGTCAGAGCCGGGTGATGTCCAGCTCACCCTCCGCGTACTGCTTGCGGATCACCTTCTTGTCGAACTTGCCGACGCTCGTCTTCGGCACCGCCGGAATGATCGTCCAGCGCTCCGGCAGCTGCCATTTGGCGATGCCGGACTCGGCGAGGAAGTTCCTCAGCACCTCGTACTCGGTGGTGGCACCGTCCTTGAGGACGACGGTCGCGAGCGGACGCTCGCCCCACTTCTCGTCCGGGACGGCGACGACCGCCGCCTCGGCCACATCCGGGTGCGCCATGAGCGCGTTCTCCAGCTCGACGCTGGAGATCCATTCGCCGCCGGACTTGATGACGTCCTTGGCCCGGTCGGTGAGGGTGAGGAAGCCGTCCTCGCTGATCACGCCGACGTCACCGGTCTTCAGCCAGCCGTCCTCGCTGAACTTGTCCTCGGGGCGCAGGGCCTCGCCGTCCGCGCCCCCGTAATAGGCACCGGCGATCCAGGGGCCGCGCACCTCAAGCTCACCGGCCGACTCGTTGTCCCACGGCAGATGCTCGCCGCCGGGGCCGACCAGCCGCGCCTCTACGCCGGCCGGGAAGCGGCCCTGGGTGACGCGGTAGGGCCACTCCTGCTCCTCGGTCAGCCCGGCGGGCGGGTTGGCCATGGTGCCGAGCGGCGAGGTCTCCGTCATGCCCCAGGCGTGGCAGAGGCGGACGCCGAGCTTGTCGTACGCCTCCATGAGGGAGGGCGGACAGGCTGCGCCGCCGATGGTGACGCGGGCCATGGAGGTGAGATCGCGCGGGTTGGCGGTGACCTCGGCGAGCAGCCCCTGCCAGATGGTGGGGACGGCGGCGGCATGGGTCGGCTTCTCGCGCTCGATCATGTCGGCGAGCGGGGCGGGCTGCAGGAACCGGTCCGGCATGAGCATGTTGACGCCGGACATGAACGTGGCGTGCGGCAGACCCCATGCGTTCACATGGAACTGGGGGACGACCACCAGCGTGGTGTCCTTGTCGGTCAGGCCCATCGACTCGGACATGTTGACCTGCATGGAGTGCAGGTAGATGGAGCGGTGGGAGTAGACGACGCCCTTGGGGTCACCGGTGGTGCCGGAGGTGTAGCACATGGCGGCGGCCTGGCGTTCGTCGAGCTCGGGCCAGTCGTAGCTGGTCGGGCGGCCGGCGATCAGCTCCTCGTACTCGTGCACCCGGGGCGCCGCGCCGTCGAGGACGGAACGGTCTCCTGGCCCCGTGACGATCACATGCTCGATCGACGTGAGATGGGGGAGCAGAGGCGCGAGCAGCGGCAGCAGGGAGCCGTTGACGATGACGACCTTGTCGTCGGCGTGCTTGACGATCCAGATCAGCTGCTCGGCGGGGAGCCGGAGGTTGAGCGTGTGGAGGACCGCGCCCATCGAAGGGATCGCGAGATACGCCTCGACGTGCTCGGCGTTGTTCCACATGAGGGTGCTTATCCGCTGGTCGCCGTCGACACCGAGCTCGTCGCGCAGCGCGTTCGCGAGCTGCGTGGCCCGCCGGCCTGTCTCGGCAAAGCTGCGTCGCTGCGGCTCGGGCTCGCCGGTCCAGGTCGTGACCTGGGACTTCCCGTGAATGGTCATCCCGTGTTCGAGGATGCGGGTGACAGTCAGCGGTACGTCCTGCATGGTGCTCAGCACGGCGTCCTCCCGGTGGGCGCTACGCGGCAGTAGGGTTCCGCTGATTCTGCTCACATACCATGCGGTATGTCACTAGTCCCGGGAGTACGAATCGGTGTCGTTCGGCAAAATCAGGCCTCTCCGGCACGCTGCCGCCACCCGGGTTCACCGCACCGGAGCCAGCTCCGGGTCCTCCCTGAGCTTGCCGAGCGCCCGCGACACCGCGCTCTTCACCGTGCCGATGGACACCCCGAGCACCTCGGCCGTCTGGGCCTCGCTCAGGTCCTCGTAGTACCGCAGGACCACCATCGCCCGCTGCCGGTCCGGAAGCTTCAGCACGGCACGCCACATCGCGTCGTGGAGCGTCTGGCGCTCGGCGGGGTCGGGAGCCGGCGATGCCTCCTGCTCGGGCAGTTCGTCGCAGGCGAACTCGTCGACCTTGCGCTTGCGCCACTGCGAGGTCCGGGTGTTCAGCAGTGCCCGGCGGACATATCCGTCGAGCGCCCTGTGGTCCTCGATCCGTTCCCAGGCGACATACGTCTTGGTGAGCGCGGTCTGCAGCAGGTCCTCGGCATCGCTCGGGTTCGCGGTGAGCGAGCGCGCGGCACGCAGCAGTACGGGCCCCCGGGCCCGTACGAACGAGGAGAACGACGGATACGGGGCGTGCGGAGCCCGTGAGGCGTACGGAGTGCGCGCGGCGTACGGGACGTGTCCGATGGTGGCAGCTCCCCCGGAGGTGCCCGTGCAGACTGACGTGGTCATGGTTCCACGCTAGGAGCGGGCGCCGTCCCGGGGATCGGCCCCAGGTCCCGAAACCGCGTCCGCCTCAGGGTGTAGGGGTGGGGCCTGCTCCACCTCCTGTAGGTGGAGTCGTCGTCATCAGGGCTCAGGGTCGCCCCCGATGCCCTGCCCGGGCCCGGACGGCACCCCACTCGGGCAGCTGACCCGCACTCAGTCGTCCGCGCCCAGGATCAGTCCCGAGGTGGGCACGCCGGTACCTGCCGTGACCAGGGTCCTGGCCGCCCCGGACAGCTGGTTCACCGACGAGCCCCGGATCTGCCGGACCGCCTCCGCGATGCCGTTCATCCCGTGCAGATACGCCTCTCCCAGCTGGCCGCCGTGCGTGTTCAGAGGCAGCGCGTCGGCCGCGACGAAGTCGGCGGCCTCGCCCGGTGCGCAGAAGCCGAACTCCTCCAGCTGCATCAGGACGAACGGTGTGAAGTGGTCGTAGAGGATGCCCACATCGATGTCGGAGGGGGAGAGGCCGGAGTTCCGCCAGAGCTGCCGGGCGACCACCCCCATCTCCGGCAGGCCCGTCAGATCGTCGCGGTAGAAGCTGGTCATCTGCTCCTGCGCCCGCCCGGCCCCCTGGGCGGCGGCGACGATCACGGCGGGCGGTTGCGGCAGATCCCGGGCCCGCTCCACGCTGGTGACGACGATCGCCTGGCCGCCGTCGGTCTCCTGACAGCAGTCGAGCAGTCGCAGGGGTTCGACGATCCACCGCGATGCGGCATGGTCGGCCCGCGTGATCGGCTTCCCGTAGAAGTACGCCGCGGGGTTCCGGGCGGCATGGCGGCGGTCGGTGACCGCGACATGGCCGAAGACATCCGGCGTCAGCCCATAGGTGTGCAGATAACGCTGGGCGGCCATGGCGACCCAGGAGGCCGGCGTGAGCAGCCCGAAGGGGAGGTTCCAGCCGAGCGCCGCCCCCTCCGCGGTGGGCTCCCGCTGCTGCACCCCGGAACCGAACCTGCGTCCGGAGCGCTCGTTGAACGCGCGGTAACAGACCACGACGTCGGCCACTTTGCTCGCCACAGCCAGGGCCGCCTGCTGGACGGTGGCGCAGGCCGCCCCGCCCCCGTAGTGGACGCGGGAGAAGAACGACAGCTCCCCGATGCCGGCCGCCTGGGCGACGGTGATCTCGGGGCTGGTGTCCATGGTGAAGGTGACCAGTCCATCGACATCGTCAGGGGTCAGCCCGGCGTCGTCGAGGGCGGCCCGCACCGCCTCGACGGCCAGTTTGAGTTCGCTGCGCCCGGAGTCCTTGGAGAACTCGGTCGCCCCGATCCCCACGATCGCCGCCCTGCCGCCGAGCGAGTCGGCCCTGCGTACGCTCATGCCACCCCCTCCGGAACGCTGATGGTCACCGTGCCGGTGACATGCCTGCCGAGACCGTTGGCTCCGACGACCGACACCTCGGCCGTCCCGTCGTCGCCGAGGGCTGTGACCGTGCCGCTCAGGACCATGGTGTCCCCCGGATAGTTGGGCACGCCCAGCCTGATGGCGACCTTGCGGAGCACCGCCGACGGACCGAAGCGGTCGGTGACGTACCTGCCGACCAGGCCGTTGGTCGTCAGGATGTTCATGAAGATGTCCGGGGAGCCCTTCTCCCGGGCGAGTTCCGCGTCATGGTGCACGTCCTGGTAATCGCGGGAGGCGATGGCGCCCGCCACGATCAGCGTGCGGGTCACCGCGATCTCCAGCGGCGCCAGCTCCTCACCGACCTTCACTCCGGTCCCTCCTTCACCAACGACCGGCCGATCTCCTGCAGTACTTCGCTGCCGCATCCCAGATAGGCGTCGAGCTGACGGCCCCAGAGGAAGTGGCGGTGTACGGGATGGTCGAGGTCCGCGCCCGTTCCGCCGTGCAAATGCTGTCCGGCGTGCACCACCCGCTTTCCGGCCTCCGACGCCCACCAGGCGGCGGTCAGGGCCTGCGGTCCGTACGGCAGTCCCGTGTCGTACCGCCAGGCCGCCTCGTAGGCGGTGACGCGTATCGCCTCGGTGTCCATATGGGCGTCGGCGGCGCGCAGCAGCACCGCCTGCTTGGTGGAGAGCGGGCGCCCGAACTGCTCCCGCGTGTTCGTGTGGGCGACGGCCCTGGCCAGCGAACCGGCGCACACCCCGGCCTGCAACCCGGCGAACGCAGTCCGGCTCGTGGCCAGCACCGCCTCGTACGCCCCGGCGCCACCGAGCCGCTCCCCGGGCGCCCCGTCCAGGACGAGCCGCGCCGCCGACCACGGCGCCGTGGTCTCCACCGGCTCCGTCGCCGCACCCGGATCAGTGGTCCGTACGATCCACAGCCCCCGGTCCGAGTCTGCGACGAGAACGAGGCCCGCGTCACGCAGCCACGGCACGTACGGCATGCTGCCGCTCAGCCGCCCCTCGCCGTCCGCCCGTATCCCGCCGCGCGCCGGGAACGCCCCGGTGGCGACAACCGTGCCGTCCCGCAGCGGAGGCAGCAGTCGCTCCCGCTGTTCGTCCGTGCCGTGGCCGGCCACGGCGAGCAGCCCGTACACACAGCTCGCCGCGAACGGCACCTGCGCCGTCGTCCGGCCCTGCTCCTCCAGCAGGAGCACCAGGCCCAGCAGCCCGATCTCCTCCACGGCTGCGGTCAGTCCGGCCGCGCAGAGCTCCTTCCACAGCTCGGCGTCCGTCCCCGTGCCGGCTCCGGCCAGGCGCTCGTGCGTCGACAGATCCCCGAAGATCTGCGCCGCCAGCCCCAGTGCCGCGGTCTGCTCCTCGGTGGGTGCGAAGTCCATGTCAGCCCTCACCTCCCCGGAAGACCGGAAGCTCCAACTCCGGGTCCGTACGGAGGAATTCCAGCCGCACCGGCATTCCCGTCCGCACCTTGTCGTACGGCACGCCGACCACATTGCCGACCATCCGCACGCCCTCCGCCAGCTCTATCAGCGCCACCGCGTACGGCCCGCCCTCCGCGGAGGTGCTGAAGGCGGGGAAGGACGGGTGATGCATCACGACGTAGCTGAAGACGGTGCCCTCGCCGCTCGCCTCGACCGTGTCCCATTCCTGGCAGCCGCACCCGTTGCAGCCGGGCAGCCAGGGGAAACGCAGCGTCGCGCACTCGCCGCACCGCTGGATCAGCAGCCTGTGCTCGGCGACACCCTGCCAGAACCCGGCGTTGTCCCGGTTGATCACCGGCCTCGGGCGCAGGCTCCGGCCGCCGCGGGGCGCCGCACGCTTCACCGCTGCCGGTGTGTACTTGAGGATCCGGAAGCGGTGCGTCCCGGCGGGCTCCCCTTCCGCGCGGACGTCCATCCGCGTCGTCACGAAGTAGCCCGTCCCCAACTTGGTCGTCTTCCGCTCCGAGACCGACTCGATCACCGCGTCGAACGTGATCCGGTCACCGGGCCGCAGCGGCCGCAGATATTCCTGTTCGCAGTCGGTCGCGACCACCGAGGTGTACCCCGCGCCGTCGAGCAGGCCGAACAGGTCCTCGTACGCCTGGGAGCGGTCGGTGTGCCCCGAGAGGCCGCCCATCGTCCACGCCTGCAGCATCGTCGGCGGGGCGATTGCCTCCGGCCCCGTGTAGGCGGGGCCGGTGTCCCCCATCGCCTCGCACCAGTGCCTGATCATCGGCTCGTTGACGAGGTCCTTGCCGACACCCGCGGTCGCGGCGGCACGCCCCTCGAACTCCTTGAGCCGCCCGTACAACCGGTCCGACTCGCCCTGTTCTTCCCGCCCTTCCCGCGCGCCCGTCACCGCTTGCCCCTCTTCATTCCGAGCCGCATCGTCGCGACGATCTCCCGCTGCACCTCGCTCACTCCGCCCCCAAAGGTGTTGATCTGCGCCGCCCTGTTCATCCGCTCCAGCTCCCCGTCCCCGAAGGAGCCGGGCGAACCGCCCCGGATCGTCCCGGCCTCGCCCGTGATTTCCTGGCAGATCCGATACACCTCGACAGCGCTCTCGGTTCCCACGAACTTCACGCCGCTCGCCTCGCCCGGGGCCAGTGAACCCGCCCCGACTTCCCCCACCAGCCGCCAGTTGAGCAGGCGCGTCGCCGCCAGCCGGACGTACGCCTCGGCCAGCCGGGTCCGCACCCACGGCTCGTCCACCGGACGCCGTCCCGTCAGCGGGTCGGGGGTGCGAGCGAAGGTGAGTGCCGCCTCGTAGAAGTCCTCGGCCTGCATTCCGATGGCGGCGAGAGCCACCCGTTCATGGTTCAGCTGGTTGGTGATCAGCCCCCAGCCGCCGTTCTGCGCACCGACCAGATGAGTGGCGGGCACCCGTATCGCGTCGTAGTAGGTGGATGTCGTGGTCAGCCCGCCCACGGTCTCGATCGGCGTCCAGGCGAACCCCGGGGCGTCCGTCGGGACCAGAATGATCGAGATGCCCTGGTGCTTGGGTGCATCCGGGTCCGTGCGGCAGGCGAGCCAGATCCAGTCGGCGTTCTGCGCATTGCTGGTGAAGATCTTCTGCCCGTCGATCACCCAGGAGTCGCCGTCCCGCACGGCCCTGGTGCGCAGCGCGGCGAGGTCCGTACCGGCCTCCGGCTCGCTGTAGCCGATGGCGAAGACGACGTCACCGCTCAGGATCCTGGGCAGGAAGTACGCCTTCTGCTCCTCGGTCCCGTATTTCATCAGCGTCGGCCCGACGGTGTTGAGGGTGACCATAGAAACGGGCGCACCTGCCCGATAGGCCTCGTCGAAGAAGACGAACTGCTCGTCGGGGCCGCGGCCCCGGCCGCCGTATTCGACGGGCCAGCCGAGTCCTAGCATCCCGTCCGCGCCGATCCGGCGCAGCAGTCGGCGTTGCTCGGCCGGGTCCTCGGCCCCGGGCCCCTTCCTCGCGTCCCTCCCGGGCATCACCTTGCTGAAGTACGTACGGAGTTCGGCGCGCAGCTGTCGCTGACGCTCCGTCTGGGCGAGGTGCACTGCGGCTTCCTCCCGGACACGGGCGTACGAATCAGGGTCTCGGTTTCTGACTGTCCGTCAGATCTGTACTCGATGTCAAGGTCGCCGACGCCTCTGCGCGGCCACAGGGCAACGCGAAGCGGCCTGCACAAGGACACCGAAGTTCCTTTGCGCAGGCCGCTGTTCAACCAGCCGTGACCCGACCCCCCGACCGGCCCATGGCCGGTCCCGGGTCACCAGAGATTGGTGAAGTTCACCACGACGTTCTCGTTGTGCTGATGGATCGCCGTGAACGCCGATCCGTTCACCTGCGCGGAGTTGCTCTGGTTCGACGCTCCGGAGCCGACGGCCTGCTGCTGTGACGTGGACGAATTACCGGAGTTGTTGCCACCGACGCCGCTGCCGACGACCGTCGCAACGGCCGCGTTCGATCCGTCGTTCGCGAACGAGCCGCTGTCGGCCTGGGCAGCGCCGCTGAAGAGCACGGCGGCAAGGGGCAGAGCTGCAACAGCGGCGAGGGCACGAGCGGTACGGATGCTTGCCATGTCAATTCCTCCAGGAAGCGGAAGTACGGCTTGTCCCGAGGCAGTTGGCCGACCACCCCGGTGTTGGTCACGACGTCGCGAGACCAGAGTTGCCCACCGAATGCCCGGCGAACCACCCACGTGATCCGATTCCCCCGCAAGCATGAGGAATACCTGATAAACCCTCCCGCGCCCCCAAAGCGCCAGCTCACACCCCTCCTACGCCCCCTGCAACCCCCACCGGGGCACCCGATCCCGCACGCCCCAAGAGAAGAAGCGCTCCGGCACCCGACCCGTCGGTCCCCCACCCCCCTTCCCTTCTTCGAACACCTGTACGAAAATAGAACCATGGCCATCACCGCCCGGCAGACCGCCATCCTGGCCCTCGCCCACGCGCTCTCCGCCGCCGAGCGCGGGCTCCCCGTCATCCCGCTCTCCGCCGGTAAGCTCCCCGCCCTGCCGTCTCCGCACCGGAACGAAGACCGGCCGGTCACCTGCCGAGGCGCCTGCGGCCTTCCCGGACACGGCGTCCACGACGCCACCACCGACCCCGCCGCCGTACGCGCCCTCTTCGCCGCCGCCCCCTGGGCCACCGGCTACGGCATCGCCTGCGGCCGGCCCCCGCACCACCTCATCGGCATCGACCTGGACATCGACACCACCGGCGGCAACGACTCCGCCGTCTCCCTCCAGCAGCTGGCACTGCACCACCTGTTCACCATCCCGCCGACCGTCACGGTCCTCACCCCCAGCGGCGGCCGCCACATCTGGCTGACCGGCCCGCCCGGCGTCTGCGTACCGAACTCCGCGAGCCGGCTCGCCCCCGGAATCGACATCCGCGGCGCCGGCGGCTACCTGGTGGGCCCGGGCTCGGTCACCACCCATGGCACCTACCGGCTCGCCCCTGGCACCGCCGACCTCCCGCCGGCCCCGTGCCCCCGCGCACTCCTCCGCCTGCTCACGCCCCCCGCGCGCCCCCACCACCCCACGCCCCGGACCGACCGGGGCCGGGGACTGGTCCGGTTCGTCCTGGCAGCACGCGAGGGCCAGCGCAACACACGCCTCTTCTGGGCAGCCTGCCGCGCCTACGAACACGGCTTCGGCGACGCCCTGGCGGACGCCCTCACCCACGCCGCCGTCCGCACCGGCCTCACCGAACGCGAAGCCCGCGCCACCATCGCCTCGGCGGCCCGCCTCACCACGGGCTGACGGATCAGGGATCCTCCCCCGAATCGAGAAGGTCTCGCGAATCGCACGGGAAACGGAGAAGGGGCGCCCGGAAGCTCCGGGCACCCCTTCTCAACCGGCCTCATCGGCCGAGGTGCGGTGGGTGTGGGATTTGAACCCACGGTGACATCGCTGCCACGACGGTTTTCAAGACCGTTCCCTTAGGCCGCTCGGGCAACCCACCCCGCGCCCTCGGCCCATGGGCCGAGGTTGACGCGAGGACAGCCTAGCCGGTCAGCTGTCGCCCTTGCGCTCCCCCAGGGTGACTTCGGCCGTTGCCGTCTTGCCGTCGCGCTTGTAGGTCAGTGTCACCCGGTCGCCGGGCTTGTGGGTCCAGATCTCGCCGATCAGAGTCGGGCCGCTGTCGATCACGGTGTCGTTGAACTTCGTGATGACATCGCCCGCCCTGAGACCGGCCCTGTCGGCGGGGCCGTCCTTCGCCACGGCTGAAGTACCGCCCGTGCCCTGGTCGGGAATGGCGGCGCCGCCGGTCCTCTCGTCCATCGTGACCGTGGCGCCGATCACCGGGTAGACCGGCTGGCCGGTCTTGATCAGCTGCTGGGCGACGTTCGCCGCCTGGTTGATCGGGATTGCGAAGCCGAGGCCGATGGAGCCCGCCTGCGTCTGACCGACACTGCTGCCGGTCGACTGGATGGCCGAGTTGATGCCGATGACCGCGCCGCGCGCATCGAGCAGCGGGCCACCGGAGTTGCCCGGGTTGATCGAGGCGTCGGTCTGCAGGGCGCTCATGTACGAGTTGCTGCCACCGGCACCGTCGCCGGAGGCGACCGGGCGGTTCTTGGCGCTGATGATGCCCGTGGTCACCGTGTTGGACAGACCGAACGGGGCGCCGATCGCGATCGTCGAATCACCGACCGCGACCTGGTCCGAGTTGCCGAGGGTCAGCGGGGTGAGCCCCGACGGCGGGTTCTTCAGCTTCAGCACGGCGACGTCGTAGCCCTGCGCCCGGCCGACCACCTCGGCGTCGTACTTCTTGCCGTTGGAGAACGTCGCCGTGAGCTGGCCGTTGTCCGCAGCGGAGGCCACCACGTGGTTGTTCGTGAGGATGTGGCCTTCCTTGTCGTACACGAAGCCGGTGCCCGTGCCGCCCTCGCCGTCACCGCCCTGCGCATCGATGGTGACCACACTCGGCAGCGCCTTGGCGGCCACGCCCGCGACCGTGCCGGGTTCACGCTTGAGGTCCTGCGGGTTGGCCGACGCCGCGACCGTGGTCGAACCGTTGGAGCTGTCGTTCCGGTCGGCCGCCCAGTAGCCGAGGGCGCCGCCGATACCGCCCGCGATCAGCGCCGCCGCCGCCACCGCGGCCACCAGGCCGCCCATGCCCCGCTTGCGCGGGCCTTCGGGGGAGTCGAGCTGGGCCGGGGCGCCCCAGAGCGGACCGGCACCGCCGCCGTCCACGCCGTGGTGCGCGTATGCGGGGACGGCGGGAGGGGGTGGGGGCCAGTTGGCCGCGGCGGCCGACTGGAGCCCGGGGGGAGGCGTACCCGGCACGGAAGCCATCGGGGTGGTCGCGGCGGCCGGTTCCTCCGTCGGGGGGTACGGCTGCTGCGCCTGGGGCGACAGCTGCGCGGCGGCCGCGTCCGGCTTCTGCGGGTACGCCGGGGCGTCGGGCGTGGACGCGGGCGTGCTCTCAGGTGGCCCCTGAGGAGCATCGGCCGGCACTGGAGGTGCGGACGGAACGGACGGAACGGCCTCGGCCGCAGTGCCCTCGTTGCCCTCGTTCTCTGTGCTCACAGCTCTTTACTCCTCGGTTCCACATCATTTTCGGCAAGAGATCCGCTGTGTACGTGTCCCGGGACAGCTTTTCCCAAGGCACGTCAGGCCACTGTAAGCAGGACCTGTGCATCCGCACAGCAATCTTTACATCCGGCAAAACGGTCTCCCGGTACGAGGCACCCACAGCCGCGTCGCAAGGTGCGGACACCCGTGGCGCGAGCTGTACACAGCAGTCGCTTCTCGGTGACACCATGACGCAGTGACCCACGCACGGCAGCAATCCACGCACCATTCCATCCAGGTCATCGCCCACCGAGGCGCGTCCGACGACGCCCCCGAGCACACCCTGGCCGCATACCGGAAGGCAATCGAGGACGGCGCGGACGCGCTGGAGTGCGATGTGCGGCTCACCGCCGACGGCCACCTCGTCTGCGTACACGACCGCCGGGTGAATCGCACCTCCAACGGCCGCGGCGCCGTCTCCGCGCTGGAGCTCTCCGAGCTCGCCGCCCTCGACTTCGGCTCCTGGAAGGACCGCGGGGAGTCGGAGTCCCCGGACTGGGATCCGGTACCGGGGGAGCTCACCTCCGTGCTGACTCTGGAGCGACTGCTCGAACTGGTCGCCGAGACACGGGCAGCCGGGCGCCCGCTCCAGCTGGCCATCGAGACCAAGCACCCCACCCGCTGGGCGGGCCAGGTCGAGGAGCGGCTGCTGCATCTGCTGAAGCACTTCGAACTCGACGTCCCGCCGGCCGAAGGCCCTTCGCCGGTACGGATCATGAGCTTCTCGGCACGCTCCCTGCACCGCATCCAGGCCGCGTCCCCCAGCTTGCCCACCGTCTATCTGATGCAGTTCGTCTCGCCACGCCTGCGTGACGGACGACTGCCGGCCGGGGCACGGATCGCCGGCCCGGGGATGCGGATCGTACGCAGTCACCCCGGCTACATCGAGCGGCTGCACCGTGCGGGCCATCGCGCGCACGTCTGGACGGTCAACGAACCTGAGGACGTCGAGCTCTGCATCGATCTCGGCGTCGAGGCAATCATCACGAACCGCCCGAAACAGGTTCTGTCACAACTGGGACGCTCTTAACATCAGTTACACGGAGTACACCGGCGCATTCGAACCGTATTCGATCGTTACGAGTGCGTCACTGGCAGGCGATTGGCCGGTTTCCGGTCCAGTCCAGGAGGGCATCCACTCCGTGGCGTGGGGCAAAGGAGGTCTCGGGGGTGGCGTTGGTGGTGGCACAGGAAGTGCCCACGTCGTCGAGCATGGCCGTACCCCATGGCCCTGCGGGCGTGGGTCAGGCGCGGCACCGGATGCGCGAGCAATTGCGCAGCTACGGGGTGCCGGATTCGGTCGTCGACGATGCTGTATTGATCCTTTCCGAACTACTCAGCAATGCCTGTCGGCACGGCAGGCCGCTGGGGCGACACACAGATGTGGGTGACGGCGACATCCGCGCCGCATGGCGCGTGGACAGAACGGGCGGCCTGACCGTCGAAGTGACGGACGGAGGCGGTCCGACCCGACCGATTCCGGCCACACCGTCGGTGACGGCGCGCGGCGGCCGCGGGCTCAACATCATCAGCGCGCTCGCCGAGGAGTGGGGCGTACGCGACAGCTCGTCCGGCGAGGTCACCGTCTGGGTCCTCGTCAGCGAGGGGCACGGGCGGGTGTCCGGAGTCCAGGGTGTGTCGGGGCTCGACGGGCTGGGCTTCGCGGACGCCTTCGACGACATGGGCTGACGTTCCCGCACGGGTACGGATGTCTGCGGTGCCGACGGGGCGGTACGAGCGCCCGTACCGGCACACGTGTCGATGGACTGGCGTACGCGCGGGCGTTCCGCACTCCCGTACCGCCGGGCGCGCAGGCGGATGTGTCCCGGACGCGACACGGGCCGCTAGGCTCGCGGCCCAGACCGCACTGTCGCAATCGGGAGAAAGCCCACCATGGCCAAGAAGCGCCCTCAGACCAAGGCCGGGAAGCAGCAACTCAAGGACGGCGAGATCCCTGTGGTCGGGGCTCGCGAGCCCTGCCCGTGCGGTTCGGGCCGCCGCTACAAGGCGTGTCACGGCCGCGCCGCCGCCCACGCGGTGACCGAGCTCGTCCACCGCCCCTTCGAGGGCCTGGCCGGCGAGTGCGACTGGGTCGCCCTGCGTGAGCTGGTACCCGCGGCAACGGTCGAGCTGACGCTGAAGGGCGGGCTGCCCGAGGGTGTGCCCTCCGTGACTCTCGCGACCGTCCTGCCCATGGCGTGGCCGGCGCTCCGCCGCGACGACGGCTCGGTGCTGCTCGCCCTGCAGAACGACACCCCGTCCGGTGACCTCAGCCGTGACCTCGCGGACACACTGCAGCGGGCGCTGGCCGCCGAGCCCGGTTCGCCCGTGGCCGCCCGGCGCGCACCGGCCGACGGTCCGCGGCTGCAGGACGTACTCGACCCCGATGCGGCGTTCGAGCCCGTTGTCCACTCCGGCTTCGAGTTCTGGGTTCCGGACGCGGAGAACGCCACGCCCGAGGTGTCCGCATCCCTGGAGCGCGCGAACGAGGCGGCGATCCCGACGACCCTGCTCTCCGGCGTGGACGCCGCGTACTGGTGCGAGACCCCGGAGAAGAACCACCTGCGCTGGGTCATGCCGCACCCCGAGGAGCAGCTTCTCGACGCGCTCGCCCGGCTGCACGCCGCAGGCACCTCCTCGCTGGGCGAGGGGACGCGGCTGGTCGGCTCCTTCCGGGCGCACGGGCTGATGGTCCCGGTCTGGGATCTGCCGAGCGCAATGGGGGCCGCGGAGTGCGAGAAGCCCGCGACCGAGCTCGCGGAGCGGCTGACGGCGGCGCTCGCCTCGGACGCACCGCTCACCGCCGAGGAGCGGCGGGCCCGTGGCGGGCTCACCAACCGCCAAGTGACACTCAGCTGACAGTGACAACCCCCGGGTCCGTTCGGTGACGCATGTCACAACTCGCCGTACTCGTAGGTAAATCACTGTCCTAATACACGAGATCGAATTTGCGAACGGCAGATCTCTTGTTACCGTTCTAGAAGCCCGGTCGCTGGTGCATCCCCCGTCGCCAGCGACCGGGCATCCTCATTTCCCGGTACGGCGCACAGCGCGCGACGCGGCGCACGAGCCCGCGCACGATCCCCTCGCCGGTGCAGCCCATTCCTCGCCTCCACGTCGGGCCCCGACAGCCCAGCGCCTGCACACCGTCGTCAACCCGGCACGACAGAGCCCGGATTGACGACGGGCCACCATCGACAGTGGAGCCTCCTCCACCGACGCACCGCCGCTTCCGCCGGAGCGACCGCCCTCGGACAGAAGCCGGAACTCCCTTATGGATACCCCTCCACGGAGTTATTCGAATAAATCTTCGAAAAATGCTTCGAAAAGGTCCCCGAGGGTCCGTCAGAAATCCCTGCACCGACGCACTTTGCAGCGGCAGACTTTGCATTGGCCGGCATGAGACCGGGGCCGATGGAGCGGCCGGAATAAAACGGGAGAAGGTGGCGCGGAGCCGGACCGTGAACGCTGTCACACCCGCCATACCGATCACGCGGACAATCACGCGACCTCACCTGTCGGCGTCCGTCGATACCTGTCGGCTTCGCCCGAATTCCTGACGGTCCGTCGGAGATTTCAGCGGAATATGAACATCCTGGTGCCGCACGCCTTTTACACCGGGAACTCGGGTCGGCTCACGTCCGAACGAGTGAGCCGACCGCGGATTCCGCCCCCACGGGTGCGGCGCACCCGTCAACCGCCCGCCGACCACTCGTCAGTAGGCGAGCCGGCTTCCGCCGTCCGGTGCGCTGTCGCTCGCCTCGACCAGTGCGTCGAGTACCGCCCCCACATCCGGCAGCCACGGCGCGGCGGATCCGGGGACAGGCTCTCCCCTGTCCGGGCGCGGCCGGGAGATCGGGGAAGGGGCCCGCTCCCAGCGCACCTGCCCTGCCCCCACCTCGGACGGCGGAAGGACGAGATAGCCGCCCTCGCCGTGGAAACGCAGCGAGCTGGGCACCCGGTCCTTGGCGTGCAGCAGCTCGCCGAGCCGTTCGAGGGTGTACGGAGCGACCAGCAGCGACCACCGGGTCGGCGTCGCCACCACGGGGCCGAGCCGCGTGCCCATCCGGTCCAGCTCGGCCAGCGCCCGGGCGGCTGCCACGGCCGGCAGGCTCAGCGCGCACGGGGCGCGTCCGCCGGTGGCCAGCACGATCGGGGCGGTGGGCCGGTTGGCCCACCACCAGCGCACCATGCGCTCGTCGGTGGTCGCCGCGAGGAGACCTGGATCGAAGGGGTGTGCGCCGGGTACGGCGCACTCGGGATCGGGACAGGCACAGCCACGGCCACGGCCACCGCGACCACCGGCCGCCTCCAGTCCCACTCCGGGGAGCACGGGCCACTGCCATGCGGTGGCACAGGTCAGGACCGCGTCCAGTTGGGCGGGCCTTGCCCTGCGCCGGAGCCTGCGTCGCCTTCCGAGGATCTCGCGCATGAGCGCTCGTTCCTTTCCGTTGAACGCCGAGGGTCCACATCACACCACGCGCACATCACAATGCGCGTTCATCACTTCACTGTGCGTACATGCTCTTCAAATCTGCGGTACGGGTGGGTCGTCGGTACCGAGCATGCGCTGAGCCGGGTCGAGCAGGGGCGAGACGGGTCCGGACACAAGCATGGCGAGGAGCAGCGCACATATCGCGCCTGCCGTCCCAAGGTGCAAACCCCGCCACTCGGGGGTGGGGGCGTGGCCGTCACAGATGAGGACGTCCGGGCCCGCTGCCAGGTTCCGGGGCGATCAGAACTGCCCCTGGCCATCATCGATTACGTACCCAGCATGCCCGAAATGACGCTCCCTCTGGGACTTCACCCCGAGAACACCCCCTGTCGAGCACACCCAGTCGACCGCAAATAGCCGCCATAGGGTGCATTTTTTGGCCAACTTATGAGTCACTTGGACACCACAAATCCCGCAGGGACAATGCTGGACATGGCCTTACTTGTGCGTGTACATGTGGATGCTACGTGTACATGTGGATGCACTGATAGCGGCGCAGAATGACATGGGGGTTTGCGATGCTATTCGACGAAACGCACCGGTGGGAAAGCCGACTGCCATGAGCGCCCCGCACCTGCCGAAAGTGGCTGGAATCGATCCCATGGTTCCTGTTTCAGCGCACACTGCCGGTTCTCTGTCCGAAGTACCGGCCGCCTCCGGAGCGTTCATCCAGGACCGGCTGGCCGGCTGGGTATCCGACCTCACCACGTTGCACGAACTCACCGAGCGACTGGCCAGAACCAGCACGCTCGACGATGCGCTGCACGAACTGCTGGACGCCGGAGCCGCCCTGGTCGGTGCCCGCCGCGGTCTGGTCGTCTTCGAACCGTCCGACCACCGCGGCCCCGTAAGCACCATCGGCCTCGGACTCGCCCATGCCGAGCTCGGGCACATCGAGACGGTGCCGCGCAGCGCCACCTCCTACGGCCGGATCCTGGAAGGACTGGCGGACGCCGAAGGCGCGCAGACCACTCCCGATCTGCTCGGCGACACCAGCCTGGATCCCCGCCGCCGCGAGGTCGCCGCCCGGCTCGGATACGCCGCCAGCTACGCCCTGCCGCTCACCGCCGAGGCGACCGGCAGACTCGGTGCCGCCGTCTGGCT
Organism: Streptomyces sp. NPDC058239; assembly: GCF_042882185.1. NCBI lineage: Bacteria > Bacillati > Actinomycetota > Actinomycetes > Kitasatosporales > Streptomycetaceae > Streptomyces > Streptomyces sp. NPDC058239. The sequence continues at coordinate 79,609 of NZ_JBHVWS010000028.1, read as the reverse complement.
GTACGACGAACCCGCCGAACCACTGGAACGCCAGCGCCACCTCATCGGCCTCTACGCCGGATACGCCGGCGAGCATCTGGCCAGGCTGCTGGAGCTGGAGCGGGCCAGGGCAGATGTCGCCACCGTCACGGAGGAGCTGCTGCCCAGCCGACTGCCCCGGGTCACCGGCGTACAGCTGGCCGCACGCCATCGCACGGCACCGCAGGGTGGCGGCGACTGGTACGACGCGCTGGCGCTGCCGGAGGGTGCGCTCGGTCTCGCCGTGGGCTCGGTGAACGGCTCCGGCCCGAGCGCCCTGGCCGCCATGGGCAGGCTGCGTGCCGGTCTGCGGGCGTACGCGGTGATGGAGGGCGAGGATCCGGTCGCCGTGCTCTCGGATCTGGAACTGCTGCTGCGGCTGACCGAACCCGCCCGTTCCGCAACCGCCCTGTTCGCCTACTGCGAGCCCGCCCGCCGCAAGATCCTGCTGGCCGGCGCCGGCCACACCCCGCCGCTCGTGATCGGCGACCGGCGCACCGAGTTCATCGAGACCTCGGTCTCCGCACCGCTGGGCATGCTCGCCTGCTGGGAGGCGCCCAGCGTGGAGATCACTCCCGCGCCCGGCGAGACCGTACTCCTCTACACCGACGGGCTGCTGCGCCGCACCGGTGACTCGGTGGACCGGGCGTTCGCACGGCTCCACACGGCGGCGGCGTGCGTACCGAAGGCGCTGCGTGACGACGCCGGGTCCGTTGCCGACCATGTGCTGCGGACCGTGCTGCCGAACGGGCTAGACCAGGGCAGCAGCACGGAGGACGTGGTCATTCTGGCCGCGCGCTTCGACTGAGCCGGCCGAGCCGCCCCGACTGCGCTGTGCAACCCGCCCCGGTCAAGCTGTGTAACAGGTCTTCCGGCCCTGTGCCCCCTTCCGCACGCCCGTACGATGGACGGGGTCCAGTGTCGTATCAAGGAGAGACAAATCGTGGCTGAGGAGCTCACCCCGGAGAACCCGGAGACCGAAGAAGAAGAGACGGTCAAGCAGCGGAAGAACGGCCTGTACCCGGGCGTCTCCGATGAACTCGCCGCGAACATGAAGTCCGGTTGGGCCGATACCGAGCTGAACGGCCTCGAACCCATCGCCCAGGCCGCGCACACCGCCGCCCGCCGCGCCGCGCTCTCCGCGCGCTTCCCCGGTGAGCGTCTGGTCATCCCCGCGGGCAAGCTGAAGACCCGCTCCAATGACACCGAGTACGCCTTCCGCGCCTCCACCGAGTACGCGTACCTCACCGGCGACCAGACCCAGGACGGCGTCCTCGTACTGGAGCCGACCCAGGACGGCCACGAGGCGACCATCCACCTGCTGCCGCGCTCCAACCGCGAGAACGGCGAGTTCTGGCTCGACGGCCAGGGCGAACTGTGGGTCGGCCGCCGCCACTCCCTCGCCGAGGCCGAGCAGCTGCTGGGCATCCCGGCGAAGGATGTGCGCGAGCTCCCGGCCACGCTGGTCGAGGCCACCGGCCCGGTCCGTAACGTCCGCGGCCACGACGCCGGCATCGAGGCCGCGCTGACCGACAAGGTCACCGCGGAGCGCGACGAGGAACTGCGCGTCTTCCTCTCCGAGGCCCGACTGGTCAAGGACGCCTTCGAGATCGCGGAACTGCAGAAGGCCTGCGACGCCACCGCACGCGGCTTCGAGGACGTCGTCAAGGTTCTCGACAAGGCCGAGGCGACGAGCGAGCGCTACATCGAGGGCACCTTCTTCCTGCGCGCCCGCATCGAGGGCAACGACATCGGCTACGGCTCGATCTGCGCGGCCGGCCCGCACGCCACCACCCTGCACTGGGTGCGCAACGACGGCGCGGTGCGCTCCGGCGAGCTGCTGCTGCTCGACGCCGGTGTGGAGACCAATGACCTCTACACCGCCGACGTGACGCGCACCCTTCCGATCAACGGCACGTTCACGCCGCTGCAGCGGAAGATCTATGACGCCGTGTACGAGGCCCAGGAAGCGGGCATCGCAGCCGTCAAGCCCGGTGCCGACTACCGCGACTTCCACGACGCCGCGCAGCGCGTGCTCGCCGAGAAGCTCGTCGAGTGGGGCCTGCTGGGCGACCTGTCCGTGGACAAGGTCCTGGAGCTGGGCCTCCAGCGCCGCTGGACGCTGCACGGCACCGGCCACATGCTCGGCATGGACGTCCACGACTGCGCCGCCGCGCGCACCGAGGCGTACGTCAACGGAACGCTTGAGCCCGGCGTATGCCTCACGGTCGAGCCCGGTCTGTACTTCCAGACCGACGACCTGACCGTCCCCGAGGAGTACCGGGGCATCGGCGTCCGGATCGAGGACGACATCCTCGTCACCGAGGACGGCAACCGGAACCTCTCCGACAAGCTGCCGCGCCGGGCCGACGAGGTCGAGGCGTGGATGGCTCAGCTCAAGGGCTGATCCGGAACGTCCGGCAACGGACCTCCACGCGTCGAAGGGCGCCCCGCTCAGGACACCATGAGCAGGGCGCCCTTCCGCCATTTCAGGATCTTGTCGAAACTCACCACGGCGCCACGGCCGGGACGGTTGCCGAAGTGGACGTGATCGGCAAGCTGCTCGATCAGACAGAGACCTCGGCCGTTCTCCGCACTGAGCGACGGGTACAGCTGGGGATCGTGCTGCTGCGCGGAAGTGCGCAGAGTGCGCCGGGCGGGGAAACCGGGCCCCGAATCGGCGACTTCGATACGGCACTTCTCGCCGTCCAGATAAGCGGTGACTCGGTACTGCCCACAGGCCGTCCCCGTCGGCTCGTCCCATACGTCCCACGGATCCGGGCCGACGCTCTGTTGTCCCTGGACCCTGTGGTCACCGCCGTGCTCAACGGCGTTGGCACAGGCCTCGCTGAGCGCGACCGAAAGGTCGAAGGAGATCTCCGGATCCACGCCCGCGGTCTCCATCGCGCCCAGCAGGAAACGACGGGCGAGCGGAACGCTCGCAGCCTCGCGCCGCAAATGGAGGGACCACCAGATGCTCATGCTCCAGCCTCCTGGCTGCGGCTCGACATACCGATACGTATTGCCGCGCAGGACCGTTCGTAAGCACAGACCGGATGTGAGACCGCTCATTCGGCGGATACCAGCACTCCGTACACCCGTGTATGCCAGACCTGGCCGATGGCCCCGACCGGTGTCCAAACCAGTCACAGTGGCCCCGGCCCGCATCCAATCGGACGGCAGGTGACCTTCCGGACCTGCCGTACGGAGGCCCGGGGCACGGTGCGATGATGGCCCCGCCATGTCTATGCCTGTCGCACGCGCCGGAGCCGGTCTGCGGCTCCTGAGGGCCGCGGTGTTCACCGCGGTCTGTGTCGCGCTGTCCGCGGCAGGTCACTCCCTGGCTTCCTGCGCGGCCGTCCCCTGGTGGACCCTGCTCGCCGGATTCCTGGGAATCTTCGCGGTGACGGCACCGCTCGCCGGACGCGAGCGCTCACTGCCGTCCATCGCCGCCGCGCTGGCCGGCGGACAGATCGCCCTGCACACCCTCTTCGGCGTGGGTACGCACACCACCTCGACGGACACCGCGGCGGGCGACGACTCACTGATCCGGTTCGCGGCAAGCCTCGTGTGCGGCATGGGACCCGCGCAGTTGAACGCCGCCGAAGCGCACCGCATCGTCACCACCGCGGGAATCGACCCGGCGTCGGTGACGGCCGGCGGACACCAGCACATGGCCTCCGCAACCGGCTCGGACCCGGCCGCCCTCGCCGGTCTGCTGCCCAGCCTGCCCATGCTGCTCGGCCACCTGCTGGCCGCCGTTGCCACCGGCTGGCTGCTGCGACGCGGCGAGATCGCCCTGTTCCGACTGGCCCGGCTCTCGGCGCACGGCGCCCAGCAGGTCGCGGCCGGAGCCCGGTTGCGTGCGCTGCGCGCCGCGCTCTCGCTCGTGAACGCCCTGCGCGCCGGACTTCCCGGGGGCCCGGCCACCGGGCCGCGCACCCCCCGTACCGCAGTCGACGCCCCGGCCCCCGCCACCGGGGACCCGTTGCAGCACATGGTGATCAGGCGCGGGCCGCCACCCGTATACGCACTCGCAGCCTGACGCGACACCCTCCACTCGATGCACGCACGACTCGACTCACGCACCCACCCGGTGCCGTGCGAGTCGGCATACGCACGCCGCAGGTGAGGTAGAGGTGTCGCGATGCCGTCGCGCACCCGCGCGCCGGACACCTTTCCTTCGTGCTTCCGTGGAGAGATTCCTGTCATGAACGTTTCCCGCATCGTCCTCGCCGGCGGCATCGCCGCGTCCACCGTGCTGATCCTCGCCGGTACGGCCTCCGCGCACGTCAGCGTGCAGCCCCAGGGCGAGGCCGCCAAGGGCGGTTACGCCACCGTCAACTTCAAGGTCCCCAACGAGCGCGACAACTCCTCGACGACCAAGCTCGAGGTCAACTTCCCGACCGACCACCCGCTGGCCTCCGTCATGCCACAGGCCGTGACCGGCTGGGACATCGAGGTCACCAAGAGCAAGCTGGCCAAGCCGCTCGAGATGCACGGCCAGAAGATCAACGAGGCCGTCTCCAAGGTCACCTGGACCGCCAAGGGCGACAAGGACGAGCGCGGCATCCGCCCGGGCAGCTTCCAGCAGTTCCCGCTCTCCATCGGCCAGCTTCCCGAGGACGCCGACCAGCTGGTGTTCAAGGCCATCCAGACGTACGACGACAAGGAAGTCGTCCGCTGGATCGAGGAGCAGAAGGACGGTGCCGCCGAGCCCGAGAGCCCGGCACCGGTCCTCAAGCTCACCGCGGCGACCGCCGACGAGCACAGCGCAGCCGCCGGCGCCACCGCGAAAGCAGCGGACAAGCAGACAACTGCCGCGTCGGACGAGTCCTCCAGTGACACCACGGCCCGCGTCCTCGGCATCGTCGGCATCGTCATCGGCGCCGCAGGGGTGACCTTCGGTGTCCTCGCCGGCCGCCGCCGCGCCGCCTGACCCACAGCCCCATCAGTCCCACCGACCCACCAGGAATCAGTGCTCCATGCGTAAGAAAACGGTGCTGGCCGCGGCGTTCGTCGCCGCGGCCGCGCTCACCCTGTCCGCCTGCGGCAGCAGCGACGACGGCGCAAAGAAGCCCGTCGCCGATGTGTCCGTCCAGCCCAAGACCAAGGCGGCGACGGTACTCGACCAGCCGTTCACCAAGCCCGACCTCGTCCTCACCGACACCCACGGCAAGAAGTACGACCTCCGTGAGCAGACCAAGGGCAAGCCGACGCTGATCTACTTCGGCTACACCAACTGCCCCGATGTCTGCCCGCTCATCATGAGCAACATCGCCATCGCCAAGAAGTCCCTCCCCAAGGCCGACCAGGACAAGCTCCAGGTCGTCTTCGTGACCACCGACCCCGAGCGGGACACCCCGGCCTCACTGGGCAGCTGGCTCAAGGCCCAGGACGCCTCCTTCATCGGCCTCACCGGCGACTTCCCGACCATCCAGGCGGGCGCGCGCCAGATCGGCATCGGCATCGATGCCCCGAAGAAGGAGAAGGACGGCACGATCGTCTCGATGCACGGCTCCCAGGTCATCGCGTTCTCCCCGAAGACCGACAAGGGGTACCTCGTATACAGCGAGGACACCTCGCCCGACGACTACACCAAGGACCTCCCCGAGATCGTCAAGGGGGAGACTCCGTGAACCGCCGCACCACCCTCGCCGGCGTCATCGCCCTCACCACCGGGCTGACGCTGGCGGGGTGCTCGTCCTCGGACAGCAAGCCCGAGCTGAAGGTGACCGGCGCGTTCATGCCGCAGCCGGTCAGCGACATGGCGGCCGGTTTCCTCGTCGTCGAGAACAGCGGCGGCACGTCCGACCGGCTCACCTCGGTCACCAGCCCGCTCTCGGACGACGTCACGATCCACGAGACGAAGAACCAGACGATGCGCATGGTGACGTCCTTCGAGGTGCCCGCGGGCGGCGAGCTGGATCTGGAACGCGGCGGGAGCCACATCATGTTCATGAAGCTCAAGCAGCAGCCCAAGCAGGGCGAGAAGGTGTCCGTGGAACTGCACTTCGAGAAGGCCGACCCGATAAAGGTCGACCTTCCCGTGAAGGAGACCACCCACAACCCGAAGAAGCAGTGAGGGACTGACTCGCCATGACAGCCACCGCCCCGCACTTCGGACCGCCCTCGTCCACTCACGCGCCGCGCCGCCCACTCGCCGCGGCCGCACTCCTCGCCGCCCTTGTCGGCATGGTGTTCGGCCTGCTGCTGGGCGGCGCGGGCCCCGCGTCCGCGCATGCCGCGCTCACCGGGAGCGATCCGCAGGACGGGGCGGTGGTCGACACCGCTCCCAAGGAAGTCACTCTCACCTTCTCCGAGCAGGTCGCCATGGGTGACGACTCCATCAGGGTCCTGGACCCGGGCGGCAAGCGCGCCGACACCGGCGCCGCGCCACGTGATCTGCAGAGCGGCTCCACCGTGAAGTACGGCGTCTCACTGCACACCGGGCTGCCCGACGGTACGTACACCGTCGCCTGGCAGGCCGTCTCCGCAGACAGCCACCCCGTCTCGGGCGCCTTCACTTTCTCCGTCGGAGCCCCCTCCAAGACCACCGTCGCCCTCCCGACGGACGAGGCCGGGGGCGGCCTCGTCGGCACCCTCTACGGCATCGCGCGCTACGCCGCGTACGCCGGTTTCATCCTGCTGGCCGGCGGCGCCGCCTTCGTACTGGCCTGCTGGCAGCGCGGGGCGGGTGCACGCCCCCTGCAACGCCTGGTCGTACGCGGCTGGCTGACCCTCACCGCGGCCACCCTGGCCATGCTGCTCCTGCGCAACCCGTACACCGGCTCCGGGAAGCTCGCGGACGCCTTCGACCTCGACGGTCTGAAGGCCGTGCTCGACACCAAGCCCGGGGCGGCGCTCGTATCCCGGTTGCTGCTGCTCGGCGCCTCCGCACTCTTCGTCGCCGTGCTGTTCGGGGCATACGCGAAGCGCGAGGACGAGCGCGAGAAGAAGGACCTAACCTTCGGACTGGCCATCGGCGGCACGGTGATCGCCGCCGGGATCGCCGGGACCTGGGCACTCGCCGAACACGCCTCGACCGGGATCCAGCCGGGCATCGCCATGCCGGTCGACGTGCTGCATCTGCTGGCCGTCGCGGCCTGGCTGGGTGGGCTGGCGGCCCTGCTGGTCGCGCTGTACCGGACGCCGGACATCGAAGCCGCGGCCGTGCGGCGCTTCTCCCGTATCGCGTTCGGCAGCGTGCTCGTGCTCACCGCCACCGGGATCTACCAGTCCTGGCGCCAGGTCGGCACCTGGTCCGCGCTCACCGGCACCGGGTACGGGCAGCTGCTGCTCGTGAAGGTGGGGCTCGTTGCCGTCCTGGTCGGGATCGCCTGGATCTCGCGTCGCTGGACCGCAAGGCTGGTCACAGGCGAAACGGGCGGGGAGGAAGCGGAACTCCGGGCCGACGCCAGGGACGACGTCGAAGTCGAGGAGTCCGGGGCCCCGGGTGCATCGGACGCCGCGGCCGAGGACCCCGCGCGGGCGACCCAGCTCGCCCGGCAGAGGGCCGCCGTGGCCACCGCCGAGAAGAAGCGGATCCGCGATGCCGACCCCGACCGGTCCGGGCTCCGCCGTTCGGTGCTGGCGGAAGCAGGGGTCGCCGTGGCGCTGTTGGCCGTGACGACCGTACTGACCTCGACCGAGCCGGGACGTACCGAGGAAGAGGCGGCCCGCACCTCGACGGCGGCAGCCGCCCCCGCGGCCGAAGGCCCGGTCAATCTGACGCTGCCCTTCGACACAGGCGGCAAGAACGGCAAGGGAACGGTGCGGATGGACATCGACCCCGCCCGTACCGGTGCCAATGAACTCCACATCTGGATCGACAGCATCGACGGCAAGGCCATGGACGTCCCCGAGCTGAAGCTCGCCTTCACTCTGGGGTCCAAGGACATCGGCCCGCTCCCCGTCGTCCCTGTCCGGCTCACCGAGGGCCACTGGACCGCGAGCAACGTCCAGATCCCGATGGCGGGCAACTGGAAGGTCGCGGTGACCGTGCGTACGTCGGACATCGACCAGACGACCATCGACAAGAACGTGAAGATCGGCTGAGCAGGATCGTGAGCGGAAACAGCAACAGGAAGACCTCCGCAGGCAGCGGGGACGACAGAGCCCGTGGCAGCGGCGCCATCTCCCGGAGGCGGCTGCTCGGCAGCGCGGGCGCGGCCGGCGCGACCGGGCTGGTACTGGGGGCGGCGGGCGGCGCGACCGGTTATGCAGCGACCCGGACCGACGAGCCGACCGCACTGACCGCGGTCGGCTCCACCCAGGTGATGTTTCACGGGAAACATCAACCGGGGATCACCACTCCGCTTCAGGCCCGCGGCCATCTCGTCGCCTTCGACCTGGCGCCCGGTGCGGGACGGAAGGAAGCGGCTGCCCTGATGCGCCGATGGTCGGCCGTGGCCCGGCGCCTGATGGCCGGCGAAGCCGCCGACAGCGGCGCGGCGGACGGCGCCGCCCGTGACACCGGGATCGCGCTGGATGCCGGACCGTCCTCGCTGACCGTCACCTTCGGCTTCGGCCGCACCTTCTTCGAGCGCACCGGCCTGGTCGGCCACCGGCCACCGGGACTCGACCCGCTGCCGCCGTTCTCCTCCGACCACATCGACGCCAAGCGCTCCAACGGTGACCTCTGGGTACAGATCGGCGCCGACGACTCACTCGTCGCCTTCCACGCGCTGCGTGCCGTGCAGAAGGAGGCCGCCCCGGCCGCCAGGGTCCGCTGGCAGATGAACGGCTTCAACCGATCCCCCGGCGCCACCGCGCAGCCTATGACCGCGCGCAATCTGATGGGCCAGATGGACGGCACCGCTAACCCGAAGCCCGCCGAGAGCGACTTCGACCGGCGCATCTTCGTACCGGCCGGGACCGATAAGAAGTACGACTGGCTGGCAGGCGGCTCGTATGCGGTCGTTCGGCGGATCAGGATGCTGCTCGACGACTGGGAGAAGCTCCCGGTGGAACGGCAGGAGCAGGTCATAGGGCGCCGTAAGAAGGACGGTGCTCCGCTGAGCGGTGGCGCCGAGACCACCGCGATGGACCTCGACAAGGCGGGCCCCGACGGCAGGCTCCTGATCCCGGACAACGCCCACGCCCGGATTTCCTCCCCCGAGAAGAACAGCGGCGCAGCCATGCTGCGGCGCCCCTTCTCGTACCACGACGGCATCTCGGCGGACGGCACTCCGGACGCCGGGCTGCTGTTCATCTGCTGGCAGGCGGATCCGCTGCGGGGGTTCGTTCCGGTGCAGCGCAAGCTGGACCGCGGCGATGCCCTGTCGCCGTTCATCCGCCATGAGGCCAGCGGACTGTTCGCGGTGCCGGGCGGTGCGGCGGACGGCGAATACGTGGGTCAGCGGCTACTGGAGTCCTGAGCGACCGGGGCACATTAGGGTGACGGTATGTCCGCCACGCGCTACGCATATCTCGGCCCTGAAGGCACCTTCACCGAGGTCGCCCTCCGTACGCTCCCGGAAGCCGCCACCCGCGAACTCGTCCCGATGGTCTCCGTACCGGTGGCTCTGGACGCGGTACGCAGCGGGGCCGCCGCGGCAGCGCTCGTGCCGATCGAGAACTCCGTCGAGGGCGGCATCACCGCGACGCTCGACGAGCTGACCACCGGCGAACCGCTGATGATCTACCGCGAGGTGCTGCTCTCCATCACATTCGCGCTGCTGGTGCGGCCGGGCACCGAGCTGTCCGACATCAAATCGGTCACCGCGCACCCGGCCGCGCAGCCGCAGGTGCGCAACTGGATGGCCGCCCATCTCCCGGACGCCGTATGGGAGTCGGCGGCCTCCAACGCCGACGGTGCCCGGCTGGTGCAGGAAGGACGGTACGACGCCGCCTTCGCCGGTGAATTCGCGGCGGCGACCTACGGTCTCGAACCGCTGGTGACCGATATCCACGATGCGGTGAACGCGCAGACCCGCTTCGTCCTGGTGGGCCGCCCGGCCCGGCCGGCGGCGCCGACGGGTGCGGACAAGACGTCGGTGGTCATCTGGCTGGGCGAGGACCACCCCGGTGCGCTGCTCGAACTGCTCCAGGAGTTCGCGGTGCGCGGGGTGAACCTGATGCTGATCCAGTCGCGGCCGACCGGGGCCGGCATCGGGAACTACTGCTTCGCGGTGGACGCCGAGGGGCACATCGCGGACCGCCGGGTCGGCGAGGCGTTGATGGGGCTGAAGCGGATCTGCCCGAAGGTACGGTTTCTCGGCTCGTACCCGCGGGCCGGGGTGGCGATGCAGGATGTACGGCCACTGCGGGCGGGGACGTCGGACGCGGAGTTCACGGAGGCCTCCGACTGGCTGGCCCGCAATCTGGACGGCCGGGGCTGACAGCGGCCCCCGGGGGCCGGCCCCGGGGCCGACAGTCCGGGGGCCGGTGCGCCCGGGGGCCGGCACGTCTGAACGGCCTGTGCCATTTACCGCTTTTCATCATCCACAGAGTTATCCACAGGGGTGGTTCTCGACCTGGGGACAAGTCGACACTTCAATGCGACATGGTCGACATATCACTCCAGTCGACTCAGATACGTCCACAGGCCGGCAGGTCGCCCGGGTTGGCCCGTGCCACCTGAATTCCATTGATCAACTCTTTTGGGCGGCGAATTCCCACCCGAACGAGCGTCTGAAGTGGGTTTGAATGGGGAATCCGGGAGCCCCCACGCAGCTTTCGGAATGATCTCTTCCGGTGTCCACAGATCTTCCCCACAGCCTGTGGATAACTTTGAGGAGCACCAACACCTGTGGACAAGTGACGCCCAACTCCCCTGCCAGGCAAGGCGGATACGTCAAGACGGTCGACACCTTCTGCCCCATTTAGGGGAATAAACTCTTTTTATTGACGATCGAGATCAACTCCAGCCACGTAATACCCTCCAGCATTGCCAATTCAGGCAATTCGGGCAAAATGACGCGCTTGGCAATATCGGTTCGAGCTGGAGAAGCGCACACCGGTAGCCTGGAGGGGTGATTGACCTTCGCCTGCTCCGTGAGGACCCCGACCGTGTTCGCGCCTCCCAGCGCGCCCGTGGAGAGGACGTCGCGCTCGTCGACGCCCTTCTCTCCGCCGACGAGCGGCGCAGGTCGTCCGGCGTCCGCTTCGACGAACTCCGCTCCGAGCAGAAATCGCTCGGCAAACTCATCCCCAAGGCTTCGCCCGAGGAGCGTGCCGAGCTCCTCAAGAAGGCCGAGCAGCTGAAGGCCGACGTCAAGGCGGCCGACGCGGCACAGGACGAGGCCGACGCCGAGGCCAGGAGCCTGATGCTCCAGCTCGGCAACATCGTCCACGAGGACGTGCCGGTCGGCGGCGAGGAGGACTTCGTCGTCCTGGAGACACACGGCACGATCCGTGACTTCGGGGCCGAGGGCTTCGAGCCCAAGGACCACCTGGAGCTCGGCGAGAAGCTCGGCGCCATCGACATGGAGCGTGGCGCCAAGGTCTCCGGTTCGCGCTTCTACTACCTGACGGGTGTCGGCGCGCTGCTGGAGCTCGCCCTCGTCAACGCGGCGATCGCGCAGGCCACCGAGGCCGGCTTGGTCCCGATGCTGACGCCTGCGCTGGTCCGCCCGCGCGCCATGGAGGGCACCGGCTTCCTCGGCCAGGCCGCAGAAAACGTGTACCACCTGGAGAAGGACGACTTCTACCTGGTCGGCACCTCCGAGGTCCCGCTCGCCGCGTACCACATGGACGAGATCATCGAGGCCGACAAGCTGCCGCTGCGGTACGCGGGCTTCTCACCGTGTTTCCGCCGCGAGGCCGGTACATACGGCAAGGACACCCGGGGCATCTTCCGTGTCCACCAGTTCGACAAGGTCGAGATGTTCTCGTACGTCGACCCGGCGGACGCCGAGGCCGAGCACCGCAGGCTCCTGGACTGGGAGAAGCAGTGGCTCACCGCTCTTGAGCTGCCCTTCCAGGTGATCGATGTCGCCACCGGCGATCTGGGGGCCTCGGCCTCCCGCAAGTTCGACTGCGAGGCGTGGATCCCGACGCAGGGCAAGTACCGCGAGCTGACGTCCGCTTCGAACTGCGACGGTTTCCAGGCGCGCCGTCTGTCCGTCCGGATGCGCGACGGCAAGAAGGTCCAGCCGCTGGCGACGCTGAACGGCACGCTGTGCGCCGTACCGCGCACAATCGTGGCGATCCTGGAGAACCACCAGCTGGCCGACGGCTCCGTACGGGTACCCGAGGTGCTCCGGCCCTACCTGGGCGGGCGCGAGGTTCTGGAGCCGGTCGCCAGGTGACCTTTCCGTACAAGCTCGTCGCGACCGATCTCGACGGCACTCTGCTGCGTAACGACGACACGGTCTCCGAGCGCACCCGTGAGGCACTGGCTGCGGTCACCGCGGCCGGTGCCGCGCACATCATCGTCACCGGTCGCGCTGTCCCGTGGACCCGGCACATCCTGGACGACCTGGGTTACGAGGGACTCGCGGTCTGCGGCCAGGGCGCACAGGTCTACCACGCGGGTGAGCGCAAGCTGCTGACCTCGCTGACCCTGGACCGGCAGCTCGCCGGTCTCGCGCTGTCCAAGGTCGAGGCCGAGGTCGGCCCATTGGCGCTGGCGGCGAGCCGCGACGGGCTCGACGGCGAAGTGCTGGTCGGCCCCGGCTACCGCGTACAGGAAGGGCCGCTTCCGGCTGTCTTCGCGGAGGACCCGGCCGAATTGTGGTCGGCCCCCCTGAACAAGGTCTACATCCAGCATCCCGATCTCGACGACGACGCACTGGCGAAGGCCGCGCGATCGGCCGTCGGCAACCTGGTCGACGTGGTCATGGCCGGTCCTGGTGTGGTGGAGATCCTGCCGCTGGGGCTGAGCAAGGCGACCGGACTCTCGCTGGCCGCGCGCCGGCTGGGCCTGAAGGCCGCTGACACTCTGGCCTTCGGTGACATGCCGAACGACATCCCGATGTTCGCCTGGGCACAGCGGGGTGTGGCAATGGCCAATGCTCATGAGGATCTGAAGGCTGTGGCCCAGGAGATCACCACGTCCAACGAGGATGACGGCATCGCTGTGGTGCTGGAGCGGCTGCTCTAGTCGTACGGGTACGGGCAGAGGTACGGGCGCGGGCAGCTGGAACGGCTGCTCCACTCGTACCGGTACCCGACACTGCTGCTGCGGAGGATGCGCGGATCGAACGCGCGCGGGGTTCACGGCCCCGACGACGGCTTAGCAAGCCGCTGCCTTTCCACTCGGCCAATCCTCCGGGAGGGCGGCCGCACGATGCGCAGAAACCGCCCCGGGCGTCCTCTGCTCCGATCGGCACGGCGGAGTCGTCGGTGACTACTCCGGTGCCGGCTCGGGCCCGCCCTGCTGGGAACTCGACGGACTCGGACTCTCGGTCATCGTCGCGCTCCTCTCCCGGCCTGTGACGTGCATGTCGGCGTGCTGCTGTTGCTGTCGGGGCGTGCTGCGCCGGTTCCGGCGTGTGCTGCACCAACTACTGTGACCGGAACGGCCTTTCGGTGCCACCCGTTTTCCGGGCAATACCGAAAGGCCGTGAACGGCCTTCGGATCAGCGCTGCTTGTTGCGGCGGCCCAGATCCTTCAGGTGGCGGGCGAGATCATCCATCCTTCCGTCGATACGGACGATGTCCTCGGACAGGTGGCCCAGCCGCACGCTCATGGCGCCGACGACCTGATGTGTGATGTCCACCCTCCGGTCGAGGCTGTCGAGCCGGTGCGACATCCGGTTGAGGACGGGCCCGAGTTCCTGAAGCGCGCTGCCCACTCCTGCGAGGCAGCTCTCGACCCGGGTGACGCGGTGTTCGAGCGCGGCGTAGCCCGCGCGCAGGTCCTGCTCGGCGTCGAGCAGATACGTACGGACGCATCGAGCGATGTCGCTGTCGCGAAGAAGCATCGCGATGTTGAGCACGGTCCTGCGGGTGTAGAGCCTGAGCTGAGTCGCTGCCTGTGGATAACTTTCCGGCACCTCACCCGCCCATAGCGACAGCATGTCGCTATGGAAAGAGCGCAGATCAGCGCCACGCAGCACTCGCATCCCGTTGTCCAGGAGCTCGTTCTGATGGCGGTCCGTGAGCCTCCTGACCGCGGTTGTGGATACTTCGAAGTAACGGGCCACATCCTCTGTGCGAAGGTGAATTCCGTCCGGGAGCATGACAAGACTCTTGACCTTGTCGAGGACGTCGACGCGCCCCATCTGCTCGACGCGCAGCGCACGCGATTCGAGCAGGGCAACTTCCGTGGGCATGGACATGCCTTCCGATCGTGAAACCGACGATGGACAGCCCTGTCCCGGGCTTGAGGGGCGGAGGACGCTCACGGTTGCCACTCACTCAATGACCGACCCGGCGGGTACTCCCTCACCGGCATCGGCAATCCCTGTTTTCACGAAAGCTACGACGCCACAGATTCCAGTTGCCTCCACGCACCCTGCGCAACGAACCGATAACCGTACAGTTACGCGTACTACTGTCCGAAATGCGTCAACCCCCGTCCAGGAGACGAGGGTTGACGTAGATCGGAGTGATCAGAAACGGAGCACGGCAGAGGTATCCGGGGAAACCCCCGATCACTCCTCGCCGGCCAGCTTCAGTGTGCGCAGCTTCTGACCTGCGTACCAGGTCGCCACCACCGTGACCGCCACCAGCAGGACCGTCGCGACCGGCAGCCCGACATCGGAGGTGATCGCGCCGGCCCCGCCGACCTTCTCGGCAACCGCGAGGGACCACTGCTGAACGCTGAGCGTGCGTGCCCCCGGCACCAGGGTGCCGAACAATGCCTCCCACACCAGCGCGTAGACGAGGCCGAAGACGACCGCGTGCCGGCTGACGGTGCCCAGCAGCAGGAACAGCGAGCTGTACGCGATCGAGGCGACCAGCGCCGCAATGGTGTAAGCCACCGCGATCTGCTGGCCGTTCCCGTTGAGGATCAGCCCCGCGATCAGCGTGGGCAGTGCGGAGAAGACCATCGTGACGGCGATGGCCACGATCAGCTTGGTGAAGATGATCGTCGGCCGCTTCACCGGCTTGGCCAGCAGATAGACGATCGATCCGTCGTCGATCTCGGGACCGATGGCTCCGGTTCCGGCGATCACGCCGATCAGCGGCACCATCGTGGCGATGGCAAAGCCGCCCAGCACGTCCGAGGCGACCTGGTCATCGGCTCCGGCGAACGCCCGTACCGCCACGGCAATGATCACCAGCAGCGCCGGCAGGACGAAGAGGATGGCGGCCCGGCGCCGGCCGAGCAGGGCCCGGTAGGTGAGCCGGGCGACTGTGGGGTCGTACATGACGCTTCACAGCTCCTTTCAGGCCACTACTCAGGCCGCTACGAGATAGGAAAAGACCGATTCGAGGGACTCGTCGGACGGCGAAACGGTCAGAAGGCGAATTCCGTGGTCACGTGCGACCTTCGGCAGCAACTCGGTGAAGCGTCCGAAGTCGACCGCCTGGATACGCAGGGCCTGTTCGCCCAGGTCCACCTCGATACCGGCCGTCGACGGGTCGGCGATGAGCGCGGCAGCGAGGGCGCGGTCGTCGCTGGAACGTACGAGATAGCGGTGCGGGCGGTCCGTCATCAGCCGGCGGATCTTCCGGAAGTCACCGGATGCCGCGTGCCGTCCCGCCACGATCACCTCGATGTGCGAGGCGAGTTGTTCGACCTCTTCGAGGATGTGGGAGGAGAAGAGCACGGTACGGCCCTCCGCCCCCATCCGCCGCAGCAGCGCCATCAGTTGCATCCGCTGGCGCGGGTCCATCCCGTTGAACGGCTCGTCGAGCAGCAGCACCGACGGTTCGTGGACCAGGGCGGACGCCATCTTCACGCGCTGGCGCATGCCCTTGCTGTAGGTCGAGATCTTGCGGTCCTGCGCGTACTCCATCTCGACCGTGGCCAGCGCCTTCTGCGCCGCCGCATCGCCGAGTCCCTGCAGCTCCGCATTGGCGACGACGAATTCGCGGCCGGTCAGGAAGTCGTACATCCCCTCCCGTTCCGGCACGATCCCGATCTCCTTGTACACCGCTTCATTGCGCCAGATCGGCCGGCCGTCGAGCGTGACCGTGCCGGTAGACGGGGCGAGGAAACCGGCCATCATATTGATCAGCGTGGACTTTCCCGCGCCGTTGGGGCCGAGCAGCCCGGTGACGCCCGGGCCCACCGTCATGCTCACGTCGTTGACGGCGACCACATTGCCGAACCAGCGCGAGGTGTGGTCGATCTCGATGGTGGTCACAGCCCGACCCTCCGGTAGCGGCGCATCAGTACGGCGTACGAGCCGGCGACGAGCGCGAGAACAAAGATCAGATAGACCACGCCGGCCCCGGCCCCCGGGCCTTCCCCTCCGGGGAAGGCCGAATTGGCCCCGAGGAACGCGGTCTGCACACCACCGATCAGCGTGATGGGGGAGAAGAGCCCCAGCCACTCGATGGCTCCCGTCGAACCCGTCTGCCAGGCAATGGCCTGGACCGTGGAGACCGCGCCGTAGGAGATGGTCAGTACGGCGATCACCGCGGCGACACCGAAACCGCGGCGCGGTGTCAGCGCGGCCATCACCAGGCCCAGTCCGGCGAAGAGCACGGACAGCAGCGCCACCGACACCAGCCCCTGTCCGAATCCCTTGGTCTGCTCGGCAAAGTCGAACTTCCCCAGCAGTGCGCCCGCGTAGAGGATGACGAGCGGTGCCCCGGTGAGGATGAAGAGCGCGGACGCCATGGCCGCCAGCTTCGCGACGACATAGTCGACCCGCTCGATCGGCCGCGAGAAGTACAGCGGCACGCTCTTGAAGCGCAGGTCACGGGAGACCGCCTGCGGTGCCTGCGCGGCGAGGAAGAGTCCGATGACGGCCTGCAGATAGATCGCGAACGCCGTGTACTTGATCGGCAGAGCCGTGCTCCCCGGGGCCGCGATGGCGACCGCGACGATGATCGCCGCGACCATGCACATCACGCCGAACAGCAGTATCGGCAGCACCTTGGACTTCGCGGAACGCCCCAGTCCGAAGGAGCCCCGCAGGGACTGCGAGTAGAGCGAGCGCCGCGCATAGCTGCGGCCCAGCCGCGTGCCGTCGTAGGAGCGGTACCCGATGTTGTGGATCCGGGAGGTCTCGCTCCCGCTCACGGCTCCGGTCTCAGTGCTCATCACGACCGCTCCCCTTCTGCTGTACGGCCCCGACAACCGCGGACACGGTCTGCGTGACGGCTGCGGCGTGCGGTGCCTCTTCGGTACGGAAGACCTCGGCGATGTGGTGGCGCCGCTGCTCCATCCGTACGAGACCGAGCCCGAGCCCGGCGACGCTGTCGCGCACGATGTCGTACGTCTCCTCGCCGGTCGCCTCGACCAGCAGGATGTGGCCCGCACCGGGCAGCCCCTGCCCATCGAGACCGTCGTGGCCCACGAGCTTGACGCCGGCCCGGGTGAGGACCTGACGCAGCGCATCGGTGCCGTCCGGGTGGGTGTCGCTGTCGGTGACCTCGACCGCGAGGGTCGTGGTCGTCTGCGTGAAGTCGCTGGTGGAGCTGGAGCGCAGAAGTGTGCCGCCATCGATGACGACGACATGGTCGCAGGTGCGTTCCAGCTCGCCCAGGAGGTGCGAGGTGACCAGGACCGAAATGCCGAAGTCCGTGTGTACGCGGCGGATCAGCCCGAGCATCTCGTCGCGGCCGACCGGGTCGAGGCCGTTCGTCGGCTCGTCGAGCAGGACCAGCTGCGGGTCGTGGACCAGTGCCTGGGCCAGTTTCACGCGCTGCTTCATGCCGGTCGAGTAGCCGCCGATGGGGCGGTAGCGCTCCTCGTACAGACCGACGTGGCGCAGTGTGTCGGCGGTGCGCTCGCGCGCTGCCGTCGGCGGCAGTCCGGACATCCGCGCCATGTGGACGACGAACTCGGTGGCCGAGACGTCCGGCGGCAGACAGTCGTGCTCGGGCATGTAGCCGACCCGTTCCCGGATGGCGGCGCCATGGGTGGCGACGTCGAGTCCGAGCACCGCGGCCCGGCCTTCGGTGGCAGGGGACAGACCCAGCAGGATCTTGATCAATGTGGACTTGCCGGCTCCATTGGAACCCACCAGGCCGGTCACACCGGGTCCGATGTCCAGGGAGAGCCGGTCAAGAGCGGTCACCCGGGGGAACCGCTTGCTCAGGCTTTCGGTCGCGATCACAGTCACGTCTTCGAAGATAGTGGCGCGGACCACACCGGTCGTCAGTCCTGGCGGCTGGATCCGCATCAGACTCCAGGCGTACGGACCCGTAGGGGAGCCACCACGGGGGAGGAGCCCGGAGGCAGGGAGATGGGCCTGCCCGGGTTGTCCACAGGTCTCGGCACACCTCTTGACGTAGTCGCCGGACATTGTCACATTCATCAGTGTCACGTTACGGGCACGTACCGCACACGGCAGGGAACGGACGGTGGCATGACCTCGGCAGTGACGGACGAACCGGCCCCGGAGCTGCGGGGGTTCAGAGAAGTGCAACGTCTCGCGTACGACTGCGCCGAGGCGGTCGCAGCCCGGCTCACGCCGGGGGTGACCGAGCGCGAGGCCGCCCGCATGCAGCGCGACTGGCTGCGCGAGCGCGGGGTGCGGGACTGGTTCCACCTCCCCTTCGCCTGGTTCGGGGACCGCACGGCGTTCGCCGGCTTCAAGGTGCCCCTGCAGTTCTTCCCGACCAACCGGAAGCTGGAGCCGGGGATGCCGTTCATCCTCGACATGGCCCCCGTGTACAAGGGTTTCACAGCGGACATCGGCTACTCAGGCTGTCTCGGGCTCAGTCCCCTGCACGACAAGCTCCTGGCCGATCTGGAAGTCCACCGTGAGCTGATTCTGCGCGAGGTGCGGGAGCGGCGTTCGCTGCGCGAGATCTACGAGGACGTCGAGCGCCTGATGATCAAGCAGGGGTACGTCAACAGACATCGCGCCTACCCCTTCGGCGTCATCGCCCACAAGCTCGACCGCGTCGCCGAGCACCGCTGGTCCCCTCATGTGTTCGGCTTCGGCACCCGGTCGCTCAAGGGCCTGATGAGCGACGCACTGCACGGACACCGGGACGGCTGGTCGCCGCTGTGGAGTCCATACCGCTTCTCCGACCATCCGCCGCAGCCCGGGCTGTGGGCGGTCGAACCCCACCTCGGATTCCGTGGTACGGGCGCCAAGTTCGAGGAGATCCTGGTGGTCACCGACTCCAAGGACCCCGAACAGAGCGCCTTCTGGCTGGACGACGATCTGCCGCATGTGCGGCGCTGGGCCGAGGAGAGGGTGGCGGCATGAGCCTGCCAGAAGCGCGCGAGCGCCGGGTGCGTACGGGCGGAATCGAGCTGTGTGTCGCCGAGTTGGGCGACGAGGGCCGGCCGACGATCGTCCTCGTGCACGGCTACCCGGACAGCAAGGAAGTCTGGACGGATGTCGCCAGGCAACTGGCCGGCCAGTGGCACGTCGTGCTGTACGACGTGCGCGGGCACGGCCGTTCCACAGCGCCGGCACCCCTGCGTGGCGGTTTCACCCTGGAGAAGCTCACCGATGACTTCCTGGCCGTCGCCGACGCTGTGAGCCCGGACCGGCCGGTGCATCTGGTCGGGCACGACTGGGGGTCTGTCCAGTCCTGGGAGTTCGTCACGGTCAAGCGGACCGAGGGCCGGATCGCCTCGTTCACCTCGATGTCCGGGCCTTCCCTTGACCATTTCGGGCACTGGATCAAGCAGCGGATGAACCGGCCCACCCCGCGCCGGGTCGGCCAGCTGCTCGGCCAGGGCGCCAAGTCCTGGTACGTCTACATGCTGCATACGCCGGTCCTGCCCGAGCTTGCCTGGCGCGGCCCGCTCGGCAAGCAGTGGCCGCGGATTCTCCAGCGACTGGAGAAGGTGCCCGCGGGTGACTATCCGACGCCCTCGCTGCCCAACGATGCGGCACACGGCGCCTGGCTCTACCGCGACAACATCCGGGCCCGGCTGCGCAGACCCCGTACCGACGCCTATGCGCATGTACCGGTCCAGCTGATCACACCGACCGGCGACATCTTCCTGTCGGAGAAGCTGTACGACCAACTGGAGCTGTGGGCACCCCAATCGGTACGCCGCTCCCTGCCGGGCAAGCACTGGGTGCCGCGCACCAGGCCGGACCGGCTCGCCTCCTGGATCAGTGAGTTCGTGGCAGCCAACGAGGCGGCGCGGGAGGATGGCCGGCCGGTGCAGGACACCGCGCCGACCGGGGCGTACGCGGACCGGTTCGGCGGACAGCTGGTCCTTGTGACGGGCGCGGCAGGCGGCATCGGGCGGGCCACCGCATTCGCCTTCGCCGAGGCGGGCGCACGGGTGGTGGCCGTGGACCGGGACGCGGAGGGAGCGGCCAGGACGGCGGAGATGGCCCGGCTGATCGGTTCCCCGGCAGCCTGGGGCGAAGCGGTCGACGTCAGTGACGAACAGGCGATGGAGAAGCTCGCCGAGAAAGTCGCCACCGAGTACGGCATCGTCGACGTCCTGGTCAACAACGCAGGGATCGGCCTGTCCGGCTCCTTCCTGGAGACCACGAGCGAGGACTGGAGGAATGTCCTGGACGTCAATCTGTGGGGTGTCATCCATGGCTGCCGGATCTTCGGCAAGCAGATGGCCGAACGCGGCCAGGGCGGCCATATCGTCAACACGGCTTCCGCCGCCGCCTATCAGCCTTCCCGGGCGCTGCCCGCATACAGCACTTCCAAGGCGGCCGTGCTGATGCTCAGCGAGTGTCTGCGGGCCGAGCTCGCCGACCGGTCGATCGGGGTCAGCGCGATCTGTCCCGGCATCGTCAACACGAACATCACCGCTACGACGCACTTTGCGGGTGCCGACGCCGCGGAGGAGAAGCGTCTGCAGAAGCGGACCAGCCGGCTGTACGGGCTGCGCAACTATCCGCCGGAGAGGGTCGCCGACGCGATCCTCAAGGCAGTGGTGCGCAACCAGGCCGTTGTGCCGGTGACACCGGAGGCCCGCGGCGCCCGGTTCCTGTCCCGGTTCAGTCCCGGTGCGCTGCGCGGGATCGCCCGGCTGAAGCCGCCGCTGTGAGTGGCCCCGGGCAGTCGTCGGCGGTGGCCGGCCGGTCCGCCACCGAGTACCGGATCGAGGACCTGGCGCATGCGAGCGGCGCCACGGTCCGTACGATCCGCGCCTATCAGGACCGCGGCCTGCTGCCGACGCCGGAACGGCGCGGCCGGGCCAATGTGTACCGGGACACCCACCTCGCCCGGCTCCGGCAGATCGCCGATCTGCTGGATCGCGGATACACCCTGGCCAGCATCAAGGAACTCCTGGAGGCGTGGGACACGGGCCGTGGTCTGGGCGGGGTGCTCGGGCTCGTCGCCGAGGTGCACGGCCCCTGGACGGACGAGCAGGCCGACCGGATCACCCGGGCTGAGCTGAACACCAGGTTCGGCGGCAGCCCGGACGACGAGGCGGTCGCCGAGGCGGTGGAGCTCGGCGTACTCGAACGCATTCCGGGACGGGACGACGAGTTCCTGGTTCCGAGCCCTCAAGAGCTCGCAGTGGCCGTCGAGTTGCACGAAGCCGGTGTACCGCTCAGTGCAATCTCGGGCCATCTGAGGGAACTTCGCGGCCAGGTCGAGCAGATCGCCTCGCGCTTCCTGGAGTTCACCACGGAGCACGTCTTCGCGCGCTACCTCGGTCATCGCCCGCCGACGGACTCGGACGCGGCAGAAGCGGCCGCCATGGTGCGCAGGCTGCGTCCGCTCGCTCAGCAGACAGTGGACGCCGAACTGGCGCGTGCGATGCGGATGTTCGCCACCAGACATCTGCACCACCATCTCGGCTCCGAGACCCCGCTCACCTCGGAGGACTCGATCCCCATGGCGCGCCAAGTGGATCTGCCGCCGGAGACGATCCGCGCCGTGGAACGACTGGTTGGTCCGGAGCACGTGTCCGCCTTCATCGCGGCAGCGGCAGAACGCGAGGTGCAGTCAAGGACATTGGATGCACTTGTCTCATCCACCAATGAAATAACGCATATTACCCAAAGCGGCTGATTCTTCAGCGACTTGTCCACAGAATCGCCAATTAACCTGTGGATAACTCAAGTTGGTTGTGGATCAAACCTGTGGACGAGAATTGCTACAGCGAATATAATTGCTGTAGCGAATCGGGGTGAAATCCGGATGCGCGTGAGCGACCGCCGCGGGCACTCTGACGGGATGGACGACAGACGCACCATCAAGGTGTCCAAATACCTCTCGAAACACTTGCGACACCAGCCGGAGCGGATCGGAATCACGCTCGACGCCAACGGCTGGGTGACGATCGACGAACTGCTGCGCGCCACGGCTCGCAACAACTTCCCCATCACCCGGGCCGAACTCGACCATGTCGTCGCCGCCAACGACAAGCAGCGCTTCGCCGTCGAGGACGGCCGCATTCGTGCGAGCCAGGGCCACACCGTCCCGGTCGATCTCGCTCTCCCACCGGCCGAGCCGCCCGTGTACCTCTACCACGGCACGGTGGGCCGCGTGCTGGACGCGATCCGCAGCGAGGGTCTGCGCCCCATGGCCCGCACACACGTCCATCTCTCGCCCGACCGCGAGACGGCGACCAGGGTCGGCGCCCGGCGCGGCCGCCCCGTCGTCCTGTCGGTGGACGCGGCCGCGATGCACCGCGCGGGCCACACCTTCTATGTCAGCGCCAACGGAGTCTGGCTCACCGCTGCCGTACCGCCCGCATTCCTGCGTTTTTGCGACTGATCCCGGCGGCTGATCCCACGACCGGTCCCGCCGAGGGCCGGTGTGCTTCCACGGGGACGCCCACCGGTTTTCGGACCCGTAAGGTCGTAGACATGCGTCTGAGCACTGTGATTCTGCCCATCCACCGCTGGAGCAAGGGCCAAAAGGTCTGGCAGCACGCCGAAGAGCTGGGGTTCCACGCCGCCTACACCTACGACCATCTGGCCTGGCGGACCTTCCGCGACGGGCCGTGGTTCGGCGCGGTACCGACCCTCACCGCCGCGGCCGCCGCCACCCAGCGGCTGCGCCTGGGCACCCTCGTCACCTCCCCCAACTTCCGGCACCCCGTCACGCTCGCCAAGGACCTCATCACGCTGGACGACGTCTCCGACGGACGCGTCACCCTCGGCATCGGCGCGGGCGGCAACGGCTTCGATGCCACGACGCTGCGCCGGAGCGACGAGGAGCCGTGGACGCCGCGCGAACGTGCCGACCACTTCGACGAGTTCGTACCGCTGCTCGACCAGCTGCTGCGCGAGCCCTCGGTGACGTACGAAGGCCGGTTCTACGCGGCGAACGAGGCCCGGAACATCCCCGGCTGTGTGCAGCGGCCCCGGCTGCCGTTCGCAGTGGCCGCGACCGGGCCGCGCGGGATGAAGCTTGCCGCGCAGTACGGCCAGGCCTGGGTCACCACAGGCGACCCGAAGCTGTACGAAGCGGGGACCCCGGAGCAGTCCGTCGAGGCCATCCGCGGGCAGCTCACCAAGCTGGGCACGGCCTGCGAGTCCATCGGCCGGGATGTCGGCGAGCTGGACAAGATCCTTCTCACCGGTTTCACGCCGGACCGCCCTCTGCAGTCCTTCGACGCCTTCGTGGATTTTGCGGGCACCCACTTCGCACTGGGCTTCACGGAGATCGTCATTCACTCGCCGATCCCGGACTCCGACTTCGCGGCGGACGAGAAGGTCTTCGAGCGCATCGCCACCGAGGGCCTGGCCCAGCTCGGCCGCTGACAGACCCGGCTCGGCTACTGACGGACCCGGCTCGACCGCCGACCGGACGGCCACGAGCGCCGATCGGCCCGACACTGCCGCTCGGGAACCACTGGCATATGCATCAGGCATGTTCAGCTGGTCAGGGGCGCGCATCCTCATATGTGCGCCCCTCTGCACGCCCGTGCGCCTTCGTACGCGAGAATGGGCCCGTGACCTCAGCTACCGACTCGCCTTCTCCTGCCGCTCCCCGGCTGATCGCCACCGACCTGGACGGCACCCTGCTGCGCGACGACAAGACCGTCTCGGACCGTACGGTCGCCGCGCTCGCCGCTGCCGAGGAGGCCGGTATCGAGGTCTTCTTCGTCACCGGACGCCCGGCCCGCTGGATGGATGTCGTCAGCGATCACGTCCACGGACACGGCCTGGCGATCTGCGCGAACGGCGCCGCGGTCGCGGATCTGCATGCGGACGGCAAGCTGGTCAAGGTCCGCCCGCTGGAGCGCGACATCGCCCTCGACGTCGTGCACACACTGCGCGCCGCCGCCCCCGGCGCCTCCTTCGCTGTCGAACTGACCACCGGCATCCACTACGAACCGGCCTACCCGCCCTTCCACCTGGACCCGGGTGCCACCGTCGCGATCGCCGAGAAGCTGCTCCACGAGGAGACGCCCGGTACCGGCGCCCCCGTGCTGAAGCTCCTCGCCCACCACGCCGAACTTGCCCCGGACGACTTCCTCGCCCTGGCCCGTACAGCAGCCGGCCACCGGGCCTCCTTCACCCGGTCCAGCCCCACGGCCCTGCTGGAAGTCAGCGGCCCCGGAGTCTCCAAAGCCAGCACCCTGGCCCTTTGCTGCGCCGAGCGCGGCATCTCGCCCGCCGAGGTCGTGGCCTTCGGCGACATGCCCAACGATGTGGAGATGCTGCGCTGGGCGGGCACGTCGTACGCGATGGGCAACGCCCACCCCGCCGCAATCGCCGCCGCCTCCGGCCGGACCGCCACCAACGGCGACGACGGCGTCGCGGTAGTCATCGAGCAGATCCTCGCCGAGCGCCGGACGTCCGGCGCGGCACGCTGAGGACCGCGCCCGGCGGCGTCCCCGCCGGCCGACCCCCTGAGCGCCGACCGCCCTCAGATCGGCGCCTCCCACACCACCGTCGTGCCGCCCCCGTCCTCCCCGATGCCGGGCTCGAACCAGCTCGCACCACCTAGGGATTCCGCCCGGCGCGCCAGATTCCGCAGCCCGCTGCGCCGACCGCCCTCCGGGATGCCCACCCCGTCGTCGGCGACCGACAGCCGCACCGCGTCCCTCCCGTCGGGCAGCGTGGCGGTCGCATCGACGACCACGTCGATCAACGACGCCTCGGCATGCCGGAAGGCATTGGACAGCGCCTCACGCAGCGCAGCGATCAGGTTCTTGCCGGTCAGTTCGCCGACCAGCGAGTCGACCGGGCCGAGGAAGCGGTGCGAGGGCTTGAAGCCCAGCGGGACCGCCGCCATGTTGATCTCGCGCAGGACACGGGTGCGCAGCCCGGACGGCGCCTCGGCCGGCTCCTGCTGCAGTGCGAAGATCGCGGTACGGATCTCCTGGATGGTCACGTCCAGTTCGTCGACCGCCCGGCCGACACCTGTCTGCACCTCGGGCACGACCGACCGACGCTGAGCGCTTTCCAGCATCATCCCGGTGGCGAACAGCCGCTGGATGACCAGGTCGTGCAGATCGCGGGCGATCCGGTCGCGGTCCTCGTACACCGCGAGCCGCTCCCGGTCCCGCTGCGCCTCGGCCATCATCAGCGCGAGTGCGGCCTGCGAGGCGAACTGGGTGGCAAGGGTCCGTTCCGTCTCCGTGAACGGCCTCTCGCCGCGGGCGCGAGGGGTGGCGAGCGCGCCCAGCACCCGGCCACCGCTGTGCAGGGGCAGCAGCATGCTGGGGCCGAACTGGTGGGCCAGCGTGGTGACCATGCGGGGATCGGTGGCCGAGTCGTCCACGAAGACCGCCTCGCCGTCCAGCAGCTTCGTCACCACCGGGCTCTCCGGCCCGATGATCACCCCCAGCTGGCCAGAGGGGTCGTCCGCGGAGACGGCGACGATCTCCAGACCGCCCTCCTCGGCCGGCAGCAGCACGATCCCGGCGGCGGACGCGGCAAGATGGCGGGCCTGTTCGGCGACGACGGAGAGCGCGTCATCGGCGTCACCGCCGGACAGCAGGGCGGTGGTCACAGCCACCGAGCCGTCGATCCACCGCTCGCGCTGGCGTGCCGCCTCATACAGCCGGGCGTTGCCGATGGCGATCCCGGCCTCCGTGGCGAGCACCCGCACCATGTGCAGGTCGTAGTCGTTGAACTCGCCCCCGTCGTCCTTCTCGGCCAGATAGAGATTTCCGAAGATCTCTCCCTGTACCCGGATCGGGACTCCGAGGAAGCTCCGCATCGGGGGATGGCCGGGCGGGAATCCGGCGAACCGCGGATCGGCCGTCAGATCGGCGAGCTTCACCGGTACCGGGTCGTGGATCAGTGCACCGAGCAGCCCCCGGTGCCCGTCGGGGCGGCGGCCGATCTCGTGCGCCACCTCGTCCGAAACTCCGTACGTGACGAAATCTGAGAGCCCCGCGCCCTCCTCGTCGACGACGCCGATGGCGGCGTAGCGGGAGTGGGCGAGTTCCGCCGCCGTCTCACAGATCCGGTCGAGGGTGGAGTGCAGTTCGAGGCCCGTGCCGACCGAACGCATGGCTTCCAGCAGCTGCGGTACACGGGCGGTGAGTTCGGTGGACAGGCCCTGCAGGCTGCGTGTCGCCTGTGTCGCGGCTTCGAGTGAGTCCTTCGGGTCCTGCTCTGGCATACCCCGAGACTAGTTAGTCCCCATTGGGGAGGAAAGTCGGCTATCGTGCCGCCCGGCCTCATGCCCGTACGCCCACGGCTTCCTCGGGCACCCTTACGGTCTCCCGCTCGCGCTCCAGCATCCGGCGCAGCGGCCCCTCCTCAGCGGCGAGACCGGCGTACGGTCCCCGCTGCACGACCCGGCCGGCGTCCAGCACCACCACCTCGTCGACGGCCTCCAGCCCTTGGAGACGGTGGGTGATCAGTACCGTCGTACGCCCCCGGGTGGCGGCCAGCAGGTCCGCGGTCAGGGCGTCCGCGGTCGCCAGGTCGAGATGTTCCGCGGGCTCGTCCAGAACGAGTACGGGAAAGTCGGCGAGGATCGCCCGGGCCAGGGCGAGCCGCTGGCGCTGGCCGCCGGAGAGGCGTGCGCCGTGTTCGCCGACAAGCGTGTCGAGTCCGTCGGGCAGCGCCTCGGCCCAGTCGAGCAGCCGTGCCCGGTCGAGAGCGGCCCGCAGTTCCTCGTCCGTCGCACCGGTACGGGCCAGCCGCAGGTTCTCCCGGATGGAACTGTCGAAGATATGGGCGTCCTGGGCGCACAGTCCGACGAATTGCCGGACCGTGTCCCCCTCCAGTGCGCAGGCATCGACACCGCCGATCCGGTACGTCCCCGCCCGTGCGTCCAGGAAGCGGAGCAGGACCTGCGCGAGGGTCGTCTTCCCGGAGCCGGAGGGACCGACGACGGCGATGCGCCGGCCGGCCGTCAGCCTCAGGTCGACGGAGTCCAGGGCGTCCCGCTCCGCTTGCGCGTACCGGGCCGACAGCCCCCGTACCTCCAGCGGGAAGGGCGATCCGGGTGTTTCGGCGGGGCTGCCGGGTTCGTGCACGGGCAGTGGGGCGTCCAGCACCTCGTACACCCGCTCCGCACTCCGCTTGACCCGCTGCCGGTACTGCACGGCGAGCGGCAGACCGGTCACGGCCTCGAAGGCGGCCAGCGGCGTGAGTACCACCACCGCGAGCTCCACGCCCGCGAGCCGCCCGTCGTGCACGGCGGGGAGGGCGACGAATGCGGTGGCGACGACGGTGAGGCCGCCGATCAGAGCGATGAGACCGCCGCCGAGCGCGGTGGCGGTGGCCGCGCGGGCGGCGATGCGGGTCAGGACGCCGTCGGCCTCCCGGGTCCGCTCCAAGCGGGCGGGCAGGGCACCCGCAACGGTCAGTTCGGCGGTCCCGCCGAGCAGGTCCGTGATCCGGGTGGCCAGATCGGCACGTGCTGGGGCCAGTTGACGTTCCGCGTGGCGGGAGCAGGCGCCGCTGACCAGCGGCACTCCCGCTCCGGCCAGCAGCAGTCCGGCGGCCAGCACGACGCCTGCCGCAGGCAGCAGCCAGCCGATGAATCCGGCGGCCGCCGCCCCCACGACGACGGCGGTCCCGGCGGGCAGCAGCCAGCGCAGCCAGTAGTCCTGCAAGGCGTCGACATCGGCGACGAGCCGGGAGAGCAGGTCCCCGCGCCGGGTGCGGCGCAGACCGGCCGGCGCGATGCGCTCCAGCCCTCGGTAGACGGCGACTCGCAGCTCGGCGAGCATCTTCAGCACGGCGTCGTGCGACACCAGGCGCTCGGCGTAGCGGAAGACGGCCCGTCCGAGGCCGAAGGCGCGGGTCGCGGTCACGGCGACCATCAGATAGAGCACCGGGGGCTGCTCGGAGGCGCGGGAGATCAGCCAGCCGGAGACGGCCATGAGCCCGACGGCCGAGCCCAGGGCGAGGCTTCCCAGCAGCAGCGCGAGTGCCAGCTGTCCGCGCTGTGCCCCTGCGGCCTCCCTGACCCGGGCCAGGACCTGACCCGAGCGGGCCGCGGTGTCCCGCAGCACCCCGGGCTCCGGCACAGCGTCACTCTCGCCGACGGGTGCGCTCGTCGGCCGTGGCACCGCGGCGAACACCTCGGGCTTCTCCGGTCGAAGTGTCACGCCCGGTTCCAGTGTCACCACCCGGTCGGCCACCGAGAGCAGCGCCGGGCGGTGCACGACCAGCAGCACGGTCCGCCCCGCCGCCAGCCTCCGTACCGCCTCGACGATGCCCGCTTCCGTCTCGCCGTCCAGGCTCGCGGTCGGCTCGTCGAGCAGCAGCAGCGGCCGGTCGGCGAGGAAGGCCCGCGCGAGCGCGAGGCGCTGGCGCTGGCCGGCGGAGAGGCCCGCACCGTCCTCGCCGAGGAGCGTCTGCGCGCCGTCCGGCAGTTCCGCCACGAATTCGTACGCCCCCGCGTCCCGCAGCGCCGCCGTCACGACGCCGTCGTCCGCGTCCGGCCGGGCCAGCCGTACGTTCTCCGCGATCGTGCCTGCGAAGAGATACGGGCGCTGCGGCACCCAGGCAATCCGTTCCCGCCAGTGCTCGGGTGCCAGCGTCGCCAGATCGACGCCGCCGATCCGCACCTGCCCCTCGTCGGGTGCCGTGAATCCCAGCACCACATCGAGCAAGGTGGACTTCCCGACGCCGCTCGGGCCGACCAGGGCAACGGTCTCCCCCTCGTCCACCACCAACGAGGCCCCGTCCAGCGAAGCTTCGGTACGGCCTTCGTGCCGTACGGTCACCCCCTCCAGCTCCAGCCGCATCGACTCCGGGGTGTCCTCCGTACCACCCGGCCGGGGCTCGGTCTCCAGGACCGAGAAGATCTCCTCCGCGGCCGAGAGCCCCTCGGCCGCCGCGTGGTACTGCGCGCCGACCTGGCGGATCGGCAGATAGGCCTCGGGCGCCAGGATCAGCACCACCAGGCCGGTGTAGAGGTCGAGCTCACCGTGCACGAGCCTCATGCCGATGGTGACGGCGACGAGGGCCACCGACAGGGTCGCCAGCAGCTCCAGAGCGAAGGACGACAGGAACGCGATCCGCAGCGTCCGCAGTGTGGCCCGCCGGTACTGCGAGGTGATGGTGCGGATGGATTCGGCCTGGGCCTTGGCCCGGCCGAAGACCTTCAACGTCGGCAGTCCGGCGACCACGTCGAGGAAGTGCCCGGAGAGCCGGGACAACAGCCGCCACTGGCGGTCCATCCGCGACTGGGTGGCCCAGCCGATCAGGATCATGAAGAGCGGGATGAGCGGCAGCGTGACCACGATGATCACTGCCGAGACCCAGTCCTCCGTGACGATCCTGGCAAGGACCGCCACCGGGACGACCACCGCGAGTCCGAGCTGCGGCAGATAACGCGCGAAGTAGTCGTCGAGGGCGTCGACACCACGGGTGGCGAGCGCCACCAGAGAGCCGGTGCGCTGCCCGCTCAGCCAGCCGGGGCCGAGCGCCGCGGCCCGCTCCAGCAACCGGCCGCGGAGTTCGGACTTGACCGCCGCACTGGCCCGGTACGCGGCCAGTTCGGTCAGCCACGAGACCAGCCCCCGGCCGAGCGCGACGGCCGCGAGCATGACCAGCGGTGTCCGCAGCCCGGAGACGGCCAGTCCGTCCTCGAACCCGCCCACCACCACTTCGGCGATGAGCATGGCCTGGGCGATGACCAGCGCCGCCCCAACGACTCCGAGTGCCACCACGGCTGCCAGGAAGAGGCGGGTGGCGCTGGCGTGGCGGAGCAGGCGCGGGTCGATCGGTTTCACGTGAAACAGCCCCCAGTGAGCTCGGTCGGCGGACCAGGGCCTGTCCGGCGGATCAGGGTCGGGCAGGCCCCAGGTGCGTTCAGTGCGTTTCGGCGATGTGCTGCGTACCGATGCGCTTGCGGAACACCCAGTACGTCCAGCCCTGGTAGAGCAGGACGACCGGGGTGGCGATCCCCGCGCACCAGGTCATGATCTTCAGCGTGTACGGGGTGGACGAGGCGTTGGTGACCGTGAGGCTCCAGGCATCGTCGAGCGAGGACGGCATGACGTTCGGGAAGAGCGTCAGGAAAAGCATCGCGACCGCGGCCACGATGGTCACGCCGGAGAGCGCGAACGACCAGCCCTCGCGTCCCGCCGCGATCGCACCGATCGCACCGACCAGCGCCACCACGGCGATGATCATCGCCAGCAGACTCCAACCGTCGCCGTTGTCGGTCTGGGTCCAGATCAGGAAGCCGAGTGCGAGCACCGCGGTGACCGGCCCGAGCTTCAGCGCCAGCTTGCGCGCCCGCTCCCGTATGTCCCCGACGGTCTTGAGCCCCGCGAACACGGCACCGTGGAAGGTGAAGAGGGTGAGCGTGACCAGTCCGCCGAGAATGGCGTACGGGTTGAGCAGGTCCCAGAAGGTGCCCACGTACTCCATGTCTGCGTCGATCTTCACGCCGCGCACGATGTTCCCGAAGGCCACGCCCCAGAGCAGGGCCGGGATCAGCGAGGTCCAGAAGATCGCGTGTTCCCAGTTGGTCTGCCACTTCTCCTCAGGACGCTTCGACCGGTACTCGAAGGCGACGCCTCGCACGATCAGGCAGACCAGGATGATCAGCAGCGGCAGGTAGAAGCCGGAGAACAGAGTGGCGTACCAGTCGGGGAAGGCGGCGAAGGTCGCACCGCCCGCGCTGAGCAGCCACACTTCGTTGCCGTCCCAGACGGGCCCGATCGTATTGATCAGAACCCGCCGCTCCTTGCGGTCGCGGGCCAGCAGCTTGGTGAGGACACCGATCCCGAAGTCGAATCCCTCCAGGAAGAAGTAGCCGGTCCAGAGGACGGCGATGAGTACGAACCAGACGTCGTGGAGTTCCATCTCTCAGCTCCTCTGCTCTCAGTAGGAGAAGGCCATCGGGCGGTCGGCGTCGTCATGGTCGTCGCCGCCGATCTTGGTGGGCGGGTTGAGGTCGGCCTCCGTGAGCTCCGGCGGTCCGGCCTTGATGTACTTCACGAGCAGCTTGACCTCGATCACCGCGAGCACGGCGTAGAGCAGGGTGAAGCCGATCATCGAAGTGAGTACCTCGCCCTGCGAGGTACCGGGGGAGACCGCGTCGCGGGTCTGGAGCACGCCGTAGACGACCCAGGGCTGACGACCCATCTCGGTGAAGATCCAGCCCCAGGAGTTGGCGATCAGCGGGAAGAGCAGCGTCCAGAGCGCGACGATCCAGTAGCACTTGGCGAGCTTCGGGCTGAGGGCCTTGTTCTTGAAGAGGACCAGATGGGGCACTTCGTCCTCACCGGTCCTCATCCCCGGCGGCAGCATGAACTTCCTTCGCGTCAGCCACAGTCCGAGGATGCCGAGGGCGAAGGACGCCATTCCGAAGCCGATCATCCAGCGGAAGCTCCAGAACGCGACCGGGATGTTGGGCCGGTAGTCACCGGGACCGAACTTCTCCTGCTCGGCCTTGTTGATGTCATTGATGCCGGGGACGTACGAAGTGAAGCTGTCGTCCGCGAGGAAGGACAGTATCCCCGGGATGGAGATCTCCACGGTGTTGTGGCCCTTGGCCACATCGCCGACCGCGAAGATCGAGAAGGGTGCCGAGTTCTGCCCCTCCCAGAGCGCCTCGGCGGCGGCCATCTTCATCGGCTGCTGCTTGAACATGACCTTGCCGAGCTGGTCACCGCTGATGGCGGTGAGAAGTCCGGCGATCACCACGGTGACCAGTCCGAGCCGCAGCGAGGTCCGCATCACCGGGATGTGCTTCTTGCGCGCCAGATGGAAGGCGGCGATGCCGACCATGAACGCGCCTCCGACCAGGAAGGCGGCGGTGATGGTGTGGAAGAACTGCGCGAGCGCCGTGTTCTGGGTGAGCACATGCCAGAAGTCGGTGAGCTCGGCCCGGCCGCGCTCCTTGTTGATCCGGTAGCCGACCGGGTGCTGCATCCAGGAGTTGGCCGCGAGGATGAAGTACGCGGACAGGATGGTTCCGATGGAGACCATCCAGATGCAGGCGAGATGGATCTTCTTCGGCAGCTTGTCCCAGCCGAAGATCCACAGCCCGATGAACGTGGACTCGAAGAAGAAGGCGATCAGGGCCTCGAACGCGAGCGGGGCACCGAAGATGTCACCGACGAACCGCGAGTAGTCGGACCAGTTCATACCGAACTGGAACTCCTGGACGATGCCGGTGACGACACCCATGGCGATGTTGATCAGGAAGAGCTTGCCCCAGAACTTCGTCGCTCTGAGGTACTTCTCGTTGTTCGTGCGCACCCAGGCGGTCTGCAAGCCGGCCGTGAGCGCAGCGAGAGAGATCGTGAGTGGGACGAACAGGAAGTGGTAGACGGTGGTGATACCGAACTGCCATCGCGCCAGGGTTTCCGGCGCCAGAGCTAGCTCCACGTCGTCTTCTCCTTAAGTCGCCGTAGCCACACCGGCAGTTTGCCCTTTTAATCCGACTAATCACGGGAGGAAACAGGACACGCTTGTGAACGCGTTCACATTCACAAGCAATTATGACGCACAGACTTTCGGGACGTTCGGGCGGGGTACCCCTCTTGGGATGTTCCGATCAATCCCCCCGAAGCAGACATACGGAAGCGCCGCACTCCGGGCACCTCTCAGGCCTCGAACGCAAAGGCCCCGCACCTCGGCGAACGAGGTACGGGGCCCTGGGCCTTCCGGTGTGCGCAGGCGGCCTGCGCCGCTCTACAGCTCCCTGCGGTACGACTCCGTCACCTTCAGGAACAGATCGTTCGCCTCGTCCTCCCCGATCGAGACCCGCACACCCTCGCCCGCGAACGGCCTGACCACCACGCCGGCCCGCTCACACACCGCGGCGAAGTCGGCAGTACGGTCCCCGAGCCGCAGCCAGACGAAGTTCGCCTGGGACTCCGGCACGGTCCACCCCTGATCCACCAGCGTCCGCTGCACCCGCTCGCGCTCGCACACCAAGGAGCCGACCCTTCCCAGAAGTTCGTCCTCGGCACGCAGCGAGGCCACCGCCGCGTCCTGCGCGAGCTGGCTGACCCCGAAGGGCACCGCCGTCTTGCGCAGCGCGGCCGCCACCGGCTCGTGAGCCACGGCGAAACCGACCCGCAGACCGGCCAGGCCGTACGCCTTGGAGAACGTCCGCAGCACCGCCACATTGGGCCGGTCCCGGTAGATCCCTATGCCGTCCGGCACCTCGACGTCGCGGATGAACTCCCTGTACGCCTCGTCGAGCACCACCAGGACATCACCCGGCACCCGGTCCAGGAACCGCTCCAGCTCAGCCCGGCGCACAACGGTGCCGGTCGGGTTGTTCGGGTTGCAGACGAAGATCATCCGGGTGCGGTCCGTGATCGCGTCCGCCATGGCGTCGAGGTCGTGCACCTCACCGCCGGTCAGCGGAACCTTCACCGAGGTCGCACCGCTGATCTGCGTGATGATCGGGTACGCCTCGAAGGAGCGCCAGGCGTAGATGACCTCGTCACCCGGGCCCGAGGTGGCCTGGAGCAGCTGCTGCGCCACACCGACCGAGCCGGTTCCGGTGGCGAGGTGCGAGACGGGTACACCGAAACGGTCGGCCAGCTCGTTCATCAGACCGGTGCAGGCCATGTCCGGATAGCGGTTGAAGTTCGCAGCCGCGGCCAGGGCGGACTCCATCACCCCGGGAAGCGGCGGATACGGGTTCTCGTTGGAGGACAGCTTGAACGCAACCGGTCCGCCGGCGGCAGCCGGCTTGCCCGGTACATAGGCGGGAACGCCGTCCAGCTCGGCGCGCAGCTTGGGGCTCGTCTCGCTCACCGCAGGTCCTCCTCGACCGTCTGTACACATCAATACTGCTCACCTTATGAGGATTGGGCGCTGCTGCGAATGGCCGGAACGTCCAATCGTCCGGTGCGACCGGGAATGGGGGGAGCGTTTCCCTCCCTGACGTGCGCCGGTGGCTCACTCCGTGGCGCGCGTCCCCCGAAGAGGTGAGATGAGACCTCTTCGAGACATGAACCATTTAGTAGGCCCATCGGGTTCGACGCATGACACATTGCGACTGGTCCCGCCAATGTCCTTGATTTGCAAGGCATTTGACACTTACTGATCATGCAGAAACGTGCCTGTCAACAAGTGAATATGCGACCAGGCCAACCTTCCGTCCGCGCCCTACTATCGGCTCGCCATGACAGCAGCAGGGAAGCACCAGGTGAGCCGGGCGGAGACACCCCGGCGCGGCGGCCGGCAAGGACGAGCGGGAATCCGGGATGTGGCCGCCGCGGCCGGGGTCTCCATCACGACCGTCTCCGACGCGCTCAACGGCAAGGGCAGGCTCCCGGACGCCACCCGCCGCCATGTCCGCGAGGTTGCGGAGCGCCTGGGCTACCGCCCTTCCGCCGCGGCCCGAACCCTCCGTACCGGCAAGTCCGGCCTCATCGGCCTGACCGTGACGACCTACGGGGACGAACCTTTCACCTTCACCGAATTCGCCTACTTCGCAGAGATGGCCAGAGCGGCCACCTCGGCCGCGCTCGCCCGCGGCTACGCCCTCGTCATCCTGCCCGCCACCTCACGCCACGACGTCTGGTCGAACGTCGCTCTCGACGGCACCGTCGTGATCGACCCCTCCGACCAGGACCCGGTGGTCACGGAACTCGTACGCCAGGGCCTGCCCGTCGTCTCGGACGGACGACCGGCCGGAACCCTCCCGGTCACCGCCTGGGTCGACAACGACCACCGGGCCGCCGTGCTCGACCTCCTCGACCATCTCGCCGCCGCCGGGGCACGCCGCATCGGCCTGCTCACCGGCACCACCACCGACACGTACACCCGTCTCTCCACCACCGCGTACCTCCATTGGTGCGAGCGCGTGGGACAGGCCCCGGTGTACGAGTCCTACCCCGCCCACGACCCGTGCGCGGGTGCGGTCGCCGCCGACCGGCTGCTCGCCCGCCCGGACCGGCCAGACGCCGTCTACGGGCTCTTCGACCCCAATGGCACCGATCTGCTGGCGGCCGCCCGCCGGTACGGTCTGCGCGTCCCCGAGGACCTTCTGCTGGTCTGCTGCAGCGAGTCCACCGTGTACGCGACGACCGAGCCCCCCATCACCACGCTCTCGCTCAAGCCGCGCAGAATCGGCACGGCGGTCGTTCAGCTTCTGATCGACGCCATCGAAGGCGTGAAGCACGACGGACCGGTGGAGCAGGTCATACCGACAGAGCTCATCGTCCGGACATCCTCGCAGCGCCGTCCGCCCCGCACCACGGTCAGCGCACCGCGCTCTCCCGCCGGGGATTGATCAGGCGATTTCGGACCAAACGGTCGGTGAACCTGATGTGCGTCCGGATTCACCACCCCTGGTGCGTCACACAGCACGATCCGCATTCCTATGATGGGCGCACGACACCGCGGACCGCCCCGACCAGCAGGGCCCGTCAGGTGTACGGCGGCGCGACGGTGGTGGAGGGGTCGATGACACAGGGGGCCGGTCAGGAACCCGTGGTGCGGACTGCGACGTTGCGTGACTTCCGCGTACCGCCCTATGCGCAGACTCCGGTGCCGCCTTCACCGCCGCACCCGGGCAATGCCGTTCCGGGAGACGAACTGCCGGAGGGGTACACACCCACCGCGCGCGACCTTCCCGTGATCAACCGCGGTGACACGGTCCAGGTGCGGGCCGTTCCCGACCCGCGGCCCGTACCGGAGCCGGGACTCGGGCCGCTGTACGTCGTCGGCGATGTCCACGGCTATCTGGACGAACTCCACGCCGCCCTCGCCGAACAGGGCCTCATCGACACCGAGGGCAACTGGTCCGCGGGCAATGCCCGGCTCTGGTTCCTCGGCGACTTCACCGACCGGGGCCCCGACGGCATCGGTGTCATCGACCTCGTGATGCGCCTCTCCGCCGAGGCCGCGGCCGCGGGCGGATACTGCAAGGCCCTGATGGGCAATCACGAACTGTTGCTCATCGGCGCCAAGCGGTTCGGCGACACCCCGGTGAACTCCGGCGCGGGTACAGCCACCTTCCAGGCCGCCTGGCTGCTCAACGGCGGCCAGAAGAATGACATGGAGCGTCTTCAGGACGTCCACCTCCAGTGGATGTCACGGCTCGACGCGATCGTCGAGGAGGACGGGCATCTGCTGATGCACTCCGACACGACGGCGTACCTCGACTACGGCGCCACCATCGAGGACGTCAACGACACCGTGCACGCCATTCTCACGCGTAACGACGCCGATGAGTGCTGGGACCTCTTCCGGAAGCTCACCAAGCGGTTCGCCTTCCGCGACGAGGCGGGGCCGCAGGCCGTCCGGGAGCTGATGTCGGCCTATGGCGGTCAGCGCATCGTCCATGGTCACAGCCCCATTCCGTACCTTCTCGGCGAGGTCGGCTCGGAGGACGGCGAGGACGGTTCCGGCCCCGTGGTCGAAGGCCCGCACGTGTACGCCGACGGGCTCGCCATCGCCATGGACGGTGGAGTGACCATGGCCGGAAAGCTACTGGTCGTCCAACTACCCCTGCATGACTGACGTTCTTCTGGGAAGACGCACCCACGACCTGACCACGACGACCGCTGGGCCGATTTCCGGAAACCCCCTGTCACCCCGTGCCGTGGGCGCTCTACCATCGGCGTATCAGTAGCAGGCTCTCCTCCGTTTCCGCCCAACTGCCCGGTCCGAGCGGGTACTCAGGCCCTACGGAGCATCGGGGGATGCACATGAACAGCGCTCCGCACCTGCTGACCGAGGACCGCCCGGAGTACGAGCGGATCCTCGACGACGCACTGCGTCACGCCCATGAACGACCGGATCTGGCCGCGGTCGGCGAGCGGCTCAACGCCGTGCAGCTGCGCACCATGGCACTGGACGCCACGGCGCTGATCACCGCGACGGCCGCCACCGAGTACGAGCACTATGTGAAGGCCCGCGAAGAGCTGCGCAGACCGGCCGAAGGAGCAGGCCAGGATCCGGGCCCCGGGTCCGGCACTGACGGCCCGAACCAGTCGGGCGCCGGCATAGGAGCCGTCGTCACGGTCCTGGCGCCCGTGCTGGCCGGCACGGCCGCGTTCATATTCCTGCTGTCCGGCTATCTGCTGAGACTGCTCAATCCGCCGCCATCCTTCGCCTCCACCATGGTCGCCGCGGGCTGGTTCTTCGCGGCGGTCATGGCCGCCGCCATCCTGGCCGCCGCCGTCGGACTGCTCATCACCGCGCTGCGCAACGGTTCGACGTCGCAGCCCGCCGAGGATGCCGAGAACGAGTTGCCGGAGGATGTGGCGCGCGCGAGAGAGGCATGGCGCCACGCACTGCTGGAGCGCGGCATACTGCCGTTCCTGCGGGACGCGCTCGCCGACCCCGACGCCGGCCGCGCGTCGCGCACACCGCATCGTTCGGCGAACCGCATCCCGAAGATCGGCTACAGCCGGCCGGACTTCACCAGCCCGGACGACGGCCCGGCGGCGGGCCCCCGCCCGACATTCACCAGCCCGGACTTCACCAGCCCCGACTTCGGCGGCCCCGAGCACGAGTTGGACTGACCGGGTCCGGGCACCGGGCCCGTACCGACGACGGGACGCCGTCCCGAGAAGCCCTGGCCTCTCGGGACGGCGTCCCCTTGTGCGCGTCCCACTCAGTCCGCGATCGGCAGATAGACCCGGTTGCCGGCCGCCGCGAACTCCTTGGACTTCTCCGCCATGCCCGCGTCGATCTCCGCCTGGGAACCGCCGTGTTCACGACGGATGTCCTGGGAGATCTTCATCGAGCAGAACTTCGGGCCGCACATCGAGCAGAAGTGCGCCGTCTTCGCCGGCTCGGCCGGCAGCGTCTCGTCGTGGAACTCCCGAGCCGTGACCGGGTCGAGAGCCAGATTGAACTGGTCCTCCCAGCGGAATTCGAAACGGGCGTCGGAGAGCGCGTCGTCCCAGTCCTGCGCCCCCGGGTGCCCCTTGGCGAGGTCCGCCGCATGGGCCGCGATCTTGTACGTGATGACGCCGGTCTTCACATCGTCCCGGTTGGGCAGGCCGAGGTGCTCCTTGGGCGTGACGTAGCAGAGCATCGCCGTGCCCCACCAGGCGATCATCGCCGCACCGATGCCCGAGGTGATGTGGTCGTACGCCGGGGCGACATCGGTGGTCAGCGGGCCGAGCGTGTAGAACGGCGCCTCCTCGCAGATCTCCTGCTGCAGGTCGATGTTCTCCTTGATCTTGTGCATCGGGACATGGCCCGGGCCCTCGATCATGGTCTGGACGCCGAACCGCTTGGCGATCGTGTTCAGCTCACCGAGCGTGCGCAGTTCGGCGAACTGGGCCTCGTCGTTGGCGTCGGCGATCGAGCCGGGGCGCAGCCCGTCGCCCAGCGAGTACGTCACGTCGTACGTGGCGAGGATCTCGCAGAGCTCCTCGAAGTGCTCATACAGGAACGACTCCTTGTGGTGCGCGAGGCACCACGCCGCCATGATCGAGCCACCGCGGGAGACGATGCCGGTCTTGCGGCGGGCGGTCAGCGGGACGTAGGGCAGGCGCACGCCGGCGTGGACCGTCATGTAGTCGACGCCCTGCTCGGCCTGCTCGATGACGGTGTCCTTGTAGATCTCCCAGGTCAGCTCCTCGGCCCGGCCGTCGACCTTTTCGAGGGCCTGGTAGAGGGGAACGGTGCCGATCGGCACGGGGGAGTTGCGCAGAACCCACTCACGGGTGGTGTGAATATTGCGGCCGGTGGAAAGGTCCATGACCGTGTCGGCGCCCCAGCGCGTCGCCCATGTCATCTTCTCCACCTCCTCCTCGATGGAGGACGTCACCGCGGAGTTGCCGATGTTGGCATTGACCTTCACCAGGAACCGCTTGCCGATGATCATCGGCTCGATCTCGGGGTGGTTGACGTTGGCCGGCAGCACGGCCCGGCCCGCGGCGATCTCCTCGCGCACCACCTCGGGTTCGACGTTCTCCCGGATCGCCACGTACTCCATCTCCGGGGTGATCTCGCCCCGGCGGGCGTACGCGAGCTGGGTCACCGGCCGCCCGTCCCGGCTGCGGCGGGGCAGGCGCGGGCGGCCGGGGAAGACCGCGTCGAGGTTGCGCAGCCCGCCACGCGGCGGGGTGTGCTTGAGCCCGTCGTCCTCGGGTCGGGCGGGGCGGCCCGGATACTCCTCGGTGTCGCCGCGCGCGATGATCCAGCTCTCCCGCAACGGTGCGAGCCCGCGCCGGACATCGGTCTCGGTGGTGGGATCGGTGTACGGGCCCGACGTGTCGTACAGCGTCACGTCCTTGCCGTTGGTGAGGTGCACCTGACGGACCGGCACCCGGAGGTCGGGGCGTGAGCCCTGGACGTACCCCTTGTGCCAGCCGATGGACTTCCCGGCCTCGTCGCTCTGGTTCGAGGCAGGCGTGCGTGCGTCCGATGTGGTCATGAGACCTACTCCCTACGCCGGCATTACCCGGTAACAGGTTCGGCGGTCGGCGCAGCCTCCTCCCGTACGGATGTACGGATATCAGCGCCCTCTCAGCCCGGTGCTCCGAGCTCCCGCGTGTGCAAAGGTTCCTCCACGCTAGCGCCCTGTCCGGCGTAATGAACAGAGGGCCCTTCTCTTCTTGCAATGATCGGCCGGTGACGTCCCCCCATACCGACCCCGAACCGCAGGGCCATCAGCACGGCCACTCGCACAGCCATGGCCCTGCCGAGCCCGTCTCCAAACATCTGCGCAAGGTCATCGCGGCCGTGCTGATCCCGTTCGCCACCGCGGTCGTCGTCTGCCTGGCGGTGCTCTGGCCGGGCGGCGCGCCCCCGCACGAGCGGACCGGTGTCGGTTTCGACCGGCAGACCCAGCAGGGAAAGGTGGTGAATATCGACAAGGTGAACTGCAAGGACGTGAACGCCGCCCAGACACCCATCAGCGGCGAGACCACCCCGCCGTCGGGTAGCGGGCCCGGGCTGTGCGAAAAGGCCACGGTCGAGGTGACGACCGGTCACGACAAGGGACGGACCTTCGTCGAGATCGTTCAGCCGGACGCACCCCGTCAGTTGCACGAAGGGCAGGGCGTGATCGTGGCGTACGCCCCCGACGCACCCCATGATCTGCAGTACTCGGTGACGGATGTGAACCGGAAGTTCCCGATGACGCTGCTGGCCGGGATCTTCGCCCTGGTCGTGATCGCGGTGGGCAGGATGCGTGGGGTGATGGCACTGGTCGCGCTCGCCGTGTCGTTCGCCGTGCTGACCCTGTTCATCCTCCCGGCCATCCTCCAAGGCTCGAATCCACTGCTCGTCGCGGTGGTCGGGGCAAGTGCGATCATGCTGATTGCGCTCTACATGTGCCACGGCCTGACCGCCCGCACGTCGGTCGCGGTGATCGGCACACTGATCTCACTGCTGCTGATCGGGCTGCTCGGATCTCTTTTCATCGGCTGGGCGAGCCTGACCGGCAACACCGACGACAGCACCGGCCTCATCCACGGCCTGTACCCGCACATCGACATGAGCGGTCTGCTGCTGGCCGGTGTCATCATCGGCTCGCTCGGAGTACTCGACGATGTGACGGTCACCCAGACATCGGCGGTCTGGGAGCTGCACCAGGCGAACCCGACGATGGGTGCCCGGGGGCTCTACCGGGCAGGGATCAGGATCGGGCGCGATCACATCGCCTCGGTCGTCAATACGCTGGTGCTCGCCTACGCGGGCGCCGCACTGCCGCTGCTGCTGCTGTTCTCGATCGCCCAGAGCAGCGTGGGGACGGTGGCCAACAGCGAGCTGGTGGCGGAGGAGATCGTACGAACGCTGGTCGGCTCGATCGGACTGGTCGCCTCGGTGCCGGTGACGACGGTGCTCGCTGCGCTGGTCGTCTCCGCGGACCGCACAGGGGCCGGCGCGGAAGCCGGAGCTTCGGCACCTGTACGGACCGGGAAAGGCCGTCGTCGTAGGACGAAGCCTTGAACGCCTCCATACGGAGAGCGATTCACCCATTCAGCAGGTGTTGTGTTCGACCGGGGGGCCGGTCGGCGGCGCCGCGCTCCTCAGCCGGCGTTCTGTTCCTCGGCGAGGATCCGGCCCAGGGCCTCTTCCAGGTTGCCCTCGAAGTCACCCAGCGTGCACTCCTGCCCGAGCGGCACGAGTTTGTCCGTCCGGTCGAGAAAGGCCACAAGCGGTGCCGTACCGGCCCTGAAGAGGGCGCGATCCGCGCCCACCTGAAGTCGGATATGTACGTCGGACAGCCCCTCGGGCTCCGTGGGCCCGATATGCACATCACCGTCGCCACTGGGGCTGTTGAGGCCGTCGAGCAGCAGCTCACGGCCGAATGCCCAGGTGACGGGGGCGTCGCCGGGCAGATGGAAGGTCATCCGGATCGCATACGGATCGCACACTTCGTACCGGAGCTCCACCGGGATCCGGAAAGAGAGCTCCTCGGAGACGAGGAAGCTCATCATGACCTCAGCTTGAACCGACTCGCGCATCGTCCAACCCCGCAGTAGATGAATCTGGCCAGGAATGATCCCCCATGGCCCTATTGACGCCATCGTGGTGCACGCGATAGCAGATCACAAGGAGTGATTTTTCAGATACTGATAGAGAACACGAACGAGCGCAAGAGGCTGGCCACTTCGCCACGTAGTTGTTCGACTGCGGGGAGCAACCGATCTTCCCGCTCCAGAGGTACCGAAATCGCCATCGCTGCGGCAGTGAATCCGGCTGTGATCGGGATGGCTGCGCAGACCGTCCCCAAGGCGTACTCCTGTCGTTCGATGACAGGTTCCACTCGTTCCAACGACCGCAATCGTTCAAGAAACGCCGGGCGATCCCTTACCGAGTAGCGGGTCAGCGGCCGCACAGGGTGACGGTCCAGATGGTCCTCGCGGGCCTTCTCGTCGAGCTGGCTCAGCAGACACTGGCCGATCGCATGGGCATGCCCGGTCTCCCGGAAAGATGCCCACTCGTCCACCGCGGGTGTGGCGGGGTTGTCGGCGACCGCGATGAGTTCGATCTCACCCTCGCGGTAGACGGCGCAGTACACCGGTGCGCCGATGGTGTCACGCCAGCGGCTCAGCAACTCGGTCATTCTGCTGCGACGATTCTGCAGCGAACCCTCGTCGACCAGCCGCTCAGCGGCGGTCCCGAAGAGGAACACGCCGTTCTCCCGGCGCAGATAGCCCTCATGGGTCAGGGTGCGCAGCAGATGGTAGGCAGTGGGAAGGGGAAGGCCCGCTTCCCTGGCCAACTGTTTCGCGGGCGCTCCGTCTCGATGGGCGCCCACAGCTTCCAGCAGCCTCAGCGCTCGCTGGACCGAACCGATCAGCGTCGGGACAGCAGTGCTCGATGCCGTGGTCAACGGTCACCCCCAGGCATGGTGACGGGCGGTCAGCCCGCCTGTGGGGGCCGCCCCCACAGACCGCCGCATGACTGGGGTCCGGAGGCCGAACGCCGTACAAACCACTGGTCAGGGTGGTAACGGACAGTAAATTCCCAGGTGGTGGCAGCGGACTGCCACCATATCGGCCGCATCCGCAAGGGGTGTCGTTTCGTCTTGCACTTAGCTCAGCTGGGCTAATCCCCCGGCCGGCTTCCGATCGTCCTACCAGTCGCTACGTGACGAAGAGGACGACATGAACTTGCGTACGACGAAGACGAGTCCGCCGACCAGGATCACGAAGACC
The DNA here is from genome assembly GCF_042882185.1 of Streptomyces sp. NPDC058239. Lineage (NCBI taxonomy): Bacteria > Bacillati > Actinomycetota > Actinomycetes > Kitasatosporales > Streptomycetaceae > Streptomyces > Streptomyces sp. NPDC058239. The sequence goes on along the minus strand of NZ_JBHVWS010000028.1, from coordinate 36,699 downwards.
AGAACCTTGAAGAGCAGACCGATCACGAACCCGACCACGCTGGCGATCAGACCGCCGAACACGACGATCGCGATGACCGGCACCGCGATCCACTTCACCCACCATGGCATCTCCGCGAATATCTCCCGCACGGCCATCGTCCTTGCCTCGTCTCTGTGAGTTCCTGTTTCGATACCTCGATGCTAGAGGCGCAAAGGGAGCCGGCGGGGGGTCCACAGCCCTTGAAGTCCCCTGATCGACCCCTTAGGGATCCCTGAGACCGGAGCCCTGTCCTCCGTAGGAGCTGCTCAGCTTTCCGGCGGGGAGAAGACCACCATGACCCGCAGGTCCTCGGTGATGTGGTGGAACTTGTGGGCAACACCGGCGGGTACGTACACCACGCTTCCTCTGCCCACCTGCGTGGTTTCCATGCCGACCGTGATCGAGGCGCGGCCGCTGACGATGAAGTAGACCTCGTCCTCCTTGTGCGGCTGCTGCGGGTCGAGTTCACCGGCATCCAGTGCGTACAGGCCGACGGACATGTTCCGTTCCTTCACGAACTGCAGATACGCACCGTCGTTGGCAGCCCGTTCCGCTTCCAGTTCGTCCAGTCTGAATGCCTTCATGGCCCGTCCGCCCCTTGCCTCTGTCCTGCCGGTGTCCGCCACCGATCATGTCTGCCACGATCAGACACATGAAGAATTTCGTAGTCAAGACGATCGCCAACGCAGGTGCGCTGGCCGTGGCCATCTGGCTGCTCCAGGACATCACGCTGAACGGCGGCAGCACCGGACGCAAGGCGCTCACGCTGATCGTGGTCGCCCTGCTCTTCGGCCTGGTGAACTTTGTGGTCAAGCCGATCGTGAAGCTGCTCACCCTGCCGCTCTTCATCCTCACGCTGGGGCTCATCACCCTGGTCGTCAACGCGCTCATGCTGATGCTGACCTCCTGGCTGGCCGGTCAGTTCAATCTGAGCTTCCATGTCGACGGCTTCTGGACCGCCGTGCTCGGCGGTCTGATCATCTCGATCGTGTCGTGGGCGCTGAACGTAGTCCTGCCCGACGAGGACTGAGTCGACATCTACTGAAACAGTGCAGGTCGGACCGGTGGCACACCGGGGAGAGAAGTGAGGAAGCGGTATGAGCACCATGGGTGACGGAACCCGGGCGGTACGGGCCGGTCTGCCCGAACCGGAGCAGTTCGAGCCCACCCTGCCCGGACCGGTCTTCGCCGCGCACTTCCATCTCTCCGGTGAACCGACCGGTCCATACACCTACGGCCGGGACACCAATCCGACCTGGACGCATCTGGAGCGCGCCATCGGCGAGCTGGAGGCGCCGGGGGAGCCGGTCGAGACCACGGTCTTCGCCTCCGGGATGGCGGCGATCTCGGCCGTGCTGCTGTCCCAGGCGCGCACCGGCGATGTGGTCGTGCTGCCCGACGACGGATATCAGGCGCTGCCGCTGGTGCGTGAACAGCTGGAGGCGTACGGCGTCGAGGTCCGGACCGCGCCGACCGGCGGCGATGCCCAGCTGACGGTCCTCGAAGGCGCCAAGCTGCTGTGGATCGAAACCCCGTCCAATCCTGGGCTCGATGTCTGCGACGTACGCCGGCTCGTCGAGGCCGCACACGCGGCCGGCACTCTGGTGGCTGTCGACAACACCCTCGCCACACCGCTCGGCCAGCGCCCGCTGGAACTGGGGGCCGACTTCTCTGTGGCCAGTGACACCAAGGGCATGACCGGGCACGGAGACATCCTGCTCGGCCATGTGACCTGCCGCGATCCCGAGCTGGCAGCGGGTGTACGGCGCTGGCGCAAGGTCGTCGGCGCGATTCCGGGACCGATGGAGGCCTGGCTCGCGCACCGTTCGCTGGCCACGTTGGAGCTGCGGATCGACCGGCAGTGCGCCACCGCCCTGACGCTGGCCGAGGCCCTGGGCAAGCGCCGGGAGGTGACCGGGCTGCGGTACCCCGGCCTGCCCACCGACCCTTCGTATCCGAACGCCGTGCGTCAGATGAGGCGCTTCGGCTCCGTGGTTTCGTTCGTACTGCCCGACCGCGAGCGGGCCGAGCGCTTCCTGACCGAGCTGCGGCTGGTCGACGACGCGACGAGTTTCGGCGGCGTGCGCTCCACCGCCGAGCGGCGGGCACGCTGGGGCGGTGACGCCGTACCAGAGGGTTTTATCCGTTTCTCGGTCGGCGCCGAGAGCTCGGACGACCTGGTGGCCGACGTGGAGCGGGCACTGGACGCGGCGCTGGGCGAGAACTGATCCAACCGGTGGTACGGACGGTCCGAGCCTCCCCCCTCGTGGCTCGGACCGTCCCGGTTCCGGACGTGAAGAACCGCTTGAACAAGGCTAATTGACTCTCCGTCAGTGTCCAATCACGGTAGCGACAGCGACCTATCGACATATTTATAGTTGTACGGGTCCGAAGCGGCGCGAGGGTGGGAGGGGGCAGGACATGGACCTGGCCCTGCTGCGCACATTCGTCACGGTGCACCGGGCCGGTTCCTTCACCAGGGCTGCTGCCCTGCTCGGCCTCTCCCAGCCCGCGGTCACCTCGCAGATCCGCATCCTGGAGCGGCAGCTGGGCCGCCCGCTCTTTCTGCGCAGGGCCCGCGGCGTGACCCCGACGACCATCGGCGACGAACTCGCTCACCGGGCGGCGCCCCATCTGGACGCGCTGGTCGAGATCGCCGAGACCGAGCTCGACGAGGAGTCGGGCGTACGGACACTGCATCTGGCAGGGCCACCCGAGTTCACGTCGATGCGTGCCCTGCCGGCACTCACCCCTCTCATCGCCCAGGGCCTGGCTCTGCGCAGTTCGTTCTTCACCAGCGCCGAGGAGACGCTGGAGGGACTGGCCGCCGGACATCATGATCTGGCCATTGCGACGGACCGTCCGCGCGGCGGGCTGCTCACCGCGACTCCGCTCTGCGACGAAGAACATGTGCTGATCGCCGCGCCGCGCTGGGCCGGGCGCCTGGGGCCCGGGACCTTGCGGCACAAGGGGCCTGTGGTGCTGGACCAGCTGCCGATCGTGGAGGTGCACGAGAGCCTGCCGCTCGTCTCCCGCTACTGGGCCGCCGTCTTCGACAGCCGGCCCGCCGCTGCGGGAGCCGTCATCGTGCCGGATCTCCGGGCGGTCCTGGAGTGCACGGCAGCGGGCGCCGGGCTCACCGTACTGCCGCGCTATCTGTGCGAGGGGGCGCTGGAACGGGGCGAGGTGGTGGCGCTCCTCGACCCTCCCGTGCCTCCGCTGCGCACGTATTTCGTGGCCGTGCGGACCGGCACACTCGCGCTGCCGCACATCGCGCGGGCGCACGAGTGGCTGCTGCGCGCTGCCGCCGACTGGTGAGCGCAGGGCGGTCCGGCGCGGGTCAGGTGTTTCAGAACCGGTTCCGTGGGCCACTCTCTTGCCATGACCGAACGTCCTGTGGTCAAGCGCACCGCACGTGCCATCCTGCTCGACGGCAACGACCTCATCCTCATCAAGCGCACCAAGCCCGGGGTGGATCCGTACTGGCTCACGCCGGGTGGCGGGGTCGAACCCGAGGACGCAACCGTCGTCGACGCCCTGCACCGTGAGGTGGACGAGGAGCTCGGCGCCAAGATCACCGATGTGGTCCCCTGCTTCGTCGACACCGTGGAGCACATCGAGGGCGGCGGAGTGAAGGGCGTCAAAGTGCAGCACTTCTTCGTCTGTCGGCTGGATTCGATGGACCTGTCCCGGCGCCACGGCCCCGAGATCGAGGATCCTTGCGGGGAGTACGACGTCGTACGGGTGCCGTTCAGCCGGATGGGAATCGCTGCCGTTCATCTCGTACCGCTGTCGCTGCGGCACTACCTGGACGGCAATATCGAGGGCGTACGGGCGATGCACGCTCCCGACCTGGGCTGACCGGCCGCCGCTTCCGGATCAGGGCTGACAGCCACCTCTTCCCGGGACAGCGCTGACCGCTGCCGGTCCCTGGTTCGGGGCTGACGGCTGCCGGTCCCGGGTTCAGTCGGGGCCGGTGGTCGCCAGCTCCTCGACTGAGTCGTGCCGGATGCGCTCGGCCGGCATACCGATCCCCCTGAGCACATCCACGCTGCTGCGGATCATGCCGGGCGGGCCCGAGAGATAGGCGTCGTACTCGTGCCACGGGCCGCACTGGCGCACGGCCTCGGGCAACAGCCCCTTCAGACCCCCCTCCGTTCCCGGGCCGGTGGAGACCACCGGCCGCACCTCGAGCCAGGGATAGGTCTTCTGGAGCCGCATCATCGTGTCGATGTCGTACAGATCGTGACCGCTGCGTGCCCCGTAGAAGACCTCCACGGGACGCCGGTCGCCATGCTCCGCAACGTCCTCGACGAGCGCCTTGATGGGCCCGATACCCGTGCCGCCGCCCAGGCAGAGCAGACCGGTGTGGGTGGAGTGGTCGACCGTCATCGACCCCGTGGGTGGGCCGAGGCGCAGGATGTCGCCGGGCCGGGCCCGGTGCACCAGGGCGTTGGAGACCCAGCCGGCCGGTACCGCCTTGATGTGGAAGGTGAGCAGACCGTCCGGGCGGGGCGCCGAGGCGAAGGAATAGTGCCGCCAGTTCCGGGGCCACCACGGGGTCTCCATCGCCGCGTACTGGCCTGCGAGAAAGGGGTAGGCATGGTCGGGACGGACCGTGAGGATCGCTATGTCGCGGGTCCTGAGGTCATGGGAGACGACCTCGGCATGCCACCGGGCGGGAGCCCGCTGCTCGTCCTCGGCGGCCGCATCGATCATGATCTGCGATATCGCGGTGTAGGCACGGACCCACGCCGCTTCGGTCTCAGCGTCCCAGGTAGTGGTCGCATAGCGGCTCAGCGCGCCGAGGAGCGCCTCACCCACAGCGGGATAGTGCGCAGGCAGTGTGCCGTACTTGCGGTGCCCCCGGCCCAGTTCGCCGAGATACTCGGCCAGCGCATCGGGGTCGTCCAGCCGGTCCGCCGCGGTGAGGATCGCGCGGAGAAGACGATCACGCTGAACATCCATCGCGACCGGAAAAAGGGTACGCAGATCGGGGTGCCGGATGAAGAGCAGCGCGTAGAAGTACGAGGTTGCCTGATCCGCGACGGGCGAGATCTCGGTCAGGGTGCGGTGGATCAGGGTCGCGTCGGGAGATCTGTCCGTTCCGTCTTCGGTCCACCCGGTGGCCGGAGCATCCATACTCTGCCTCGCCTCGAAGGTCTTCTGGCCGCCTTATGCACCCATACACGGCCCGCGGCCCTTGTCTGCGGGCGTAGTCGGGTCCTGCTTGCGGTCGCTGGCCGCTTCCTGCCCGCGGTCTCTCACCCCAGCATGCCTTGCCACGAACGCAGACCGGACAAATAGCGGGAAGTCCGGGTATCCGAACCGGTTTTCCCGTTACGCTCCTTTGCCTCATGGCCGAGCCGTGAACCCACAACAGTCGCTCGCATCCGTATCAGCGCGGGAGTTTGCACCAACCGCCCCAGCCGAGAGGGCCACAGAGGAGTGCGCACCAACTCACCTCACCGGCAAGGCCGCAGAAGGGTGGGCACTGTACGCCGGGGCGAGTACGCGAGGTTACTCCCGCTGTCGGACGCCCGATTACCCCATTCCCGGCACTGTGTTTCACGTGAAACCACTCAAACGTACCGCTCGCCGCAGCCTTCTCGTCGCGCATGTCGCGGTATCCGTGAGCTGGCTGGGACTGACCGTCGGACTGCTGACGCTCGGAATCACGGCCTTCCTCACCGGTGACCCCGCCAACGCACAGGCCGCCACCCGCGCCATGAAGATTTTCGGAGACTGGCTGGTCGTCCCGGTCGCCCTGCTCTCCCTGCTCAGCGGCCTCGTCCTGGCTCTCGGTACGCCTTGGGGACTGGCCAGGCACCGGTGGGTCTGGACAAAGTTCTGGCTCACCCTGATCACTGCGGCACTGTCGATCTTCTCGTTGCGCCCCGGCATCAACGAGGCGGCGACGCGTGGCTCTGTCGATATCGACCTGGTGATCGCTCCGTCGGTGGCGACGGCAACGTATCTTTTCATCACCGCGGTATCAGTGCTGAAGCCCTGGGGATTGACCCGGCGCGGCCGACGGCTGCGCATCCTGGCCGGAGCCGGTAAAGGAGTGGACGAGCGATCACCGCATCGGACAGCCTGACCTTCATGCTCACCCCGCCGCCCCGTCCGCTCGCCGAATTCCCTGTCCGGCGTCTCACCCTGGGTGACCTGGTCGCCTGCGCCGATCTCTGCGAGGACCGCGGATGGCCACGCGATGAGCACAGATGGGGTCTGCTCCTCGCCGCAGGAACCGGCTATGGCTTGGACGGTCCCGGTGGCAAAGGCCTGATGGCCGCTTGTGTGGTGACCTCCTACGGCCCACGACTGGCTGCCATCGGAATGCTGCTCGTAGCCGAGCGATATGCGCGACAGGGAGTCGCCCGCCACCTGATGCGCCATGTGATCGACGAGGCCGCAGGCACTCCGCTCAGCCTGTACGCGACATCCGCGGGACAACCGCTCTACGAACAGCTCGGCTTCGCGGTCGTGGGCCGCGTCGAGCGGGTCACCGGGTACTTCCGGCCGACCGGCGACAGGGCGTCCACTGTGACCGTCCGCCCGGCCACGGCGGAGGACCTGCAAGCCATGGTCCGGCTGGACACGGACGTCTTCGGCTCCGACCGGACACATGTCCTCGCCCGGCTGCCCGCGTATGCCGACCACATCCGGGTCGCGGAGGACGACGGCCAACTCGTCGGTTACGCAGCGACCTGGCCGAGCGCTCATACGCATGTGGTCGGCCCGCTCATCGCTCCCGACACCGACACCGCTCAGGCACTCGTCGCATCGCTCGCAGAGGCGACGGATCTACCGTTGCGCGCGGACATCGACGCGCGCCATGCGGAGCTGCTCGACTGGTTCGAGGAGTGCGGTCTGCAAAGAGACTCCAGAACCACGGTGATGACTTACGGAACCTCGGACCTGCCGGGCGACTGGACCCGTCGCTACGCTCCGCTGACCGTAGCGACGGGCTGACTCACGCGGCTTTGAACTGACACCGAGCGTGGGCGGTGCGAGCGTCAGGCGAGAGCCTTCACCGCAGCCGTCGCGAAGCCGTGGTCCTGGTCGGGAGCACCTCCGCCGACGCCGATGGCGCCGATGAGCCGGCCGTCACGGTGGACCGGGACACCACCGGCGATGAAGAGCAGCGGCCGGTCGAGGGCGGTCGGCAGGGTGTGGAAGAGCCCGCCCGGCTGGACCGCGTCGACGAGGTCGGCGGTGGGGGCGTTGAGCTGAAGGGCCGTGTATGCCTTGCGGGTGCTGGTCTCACCCGCGATGAGAACGGCCCGGTCGTCCCGCCGGAAGGCCAGCAGATGACCGCCCGCATCGAGGATCGTGACAGCAACGGCGACACCGGCGGCTTCGGCGGCGTCGCGGGCCGCTTCGATGAGCGCTTCGGCGTCCGGGGTGGTCAGCGGGGCGACAGCGGCAGTGGTGGTGCTCATGGGGATGTCTCCTTGGTGTGATGTGGTGCTGTGTGTGAGGGGGTGGTGTGAGGGGGTCAGCGCTGGGGCGCGGGGGTAGCGAGCGGTTCAGGACTGTGCTGGGCGACGAGTCGGCCCCGGGAGGCCGTGCTGCGGCGTTCCAGAACGCTGGAGACGACCGCGAGGACCAGGGCGGAGGCGGCCAGAGCGGCGCCGACCCAGTTGGGCGCGGTGTAGCCGAGGCCGGCTGCGATGACGAGGCCACCGAGCCATGCCGACAGCGCGTTGCCGAGGTTGAAGGCACCGATGTTGACGGCGGAGGCGAGGGTCGGAGCACCGGCTGCCTGGTCGAGCACCCGCTTCTGCAGCGGCGGCACTGTGGCGAAGCCCAGGCCCCCGATCAGCACGATGGTGACGGCCGCTGCGATCTTGTTGTGGGCGGTCAGGGTGAACAGGGCCAGAACCACGGCGAGGGCACCGAGCGACACGTACAGCATCGGCATCAGATGGCGGTCGGCGAACTTGCCGCCGAGCAGATTGCCGCCCACCATGCCCAGACCGAAGAGGACCAGGAGCCAGGTGACGGAGGACGCGGAGTATCCGGCGATCTCGGTCATCATCGGGGTGATGTAGGTGATCGCGGCGAAGACTCCGCCGAAACCGAGCACGGTCATCGCCATGGCGAGCAGGACCTGCACATTGCGGAATGCTGCCAGCTCGTGGCGGAGCCGTACGCCCTCGGGGCGGGGCTGTTCGGGGACGAGCCTGGCCACACCGAGAAGGCCGATGACACCGAGCGCGGCGACAACGAAGAATGTGGTCCGCCAGCCGACGCTCTGTCCGATGTAGGTGCCCAGCGGTACGCCGACGACATTGGCGACGGTGAGGCCCGTGAACATCATGGCGATCGCGCCGGCCTTCTTCTGCGGGGCGACCAGATCGGCCGCCACGACCGATCCGATGCCGAAGAAGGCACCGTGGGCGAGCGAGGCGATCACGCGGCCGGCGACCATCACGCCGAAGACCGGGGCGATGGCGGAGACCACGTTGCCCACGACGAACAGCCCCATCAGCAGCATGAGCATGCGCTTACGGGTGATGCGGGTGCCGAGGACAGTCATCAGCGGTGCGCCGAGGACGACACCGAGGGCGTATCCCGTGACGAGGAACCCTGCGGTCGGGATCGAGACCTGGAAGTCCGCAGCAACCTCGGGGAGCAACCCCATGATCACGAACTCGGTGGTTCCGATACCGAAAGCCCCAATAGCGAGGGCGAGGAGCGCGAGCGGCATGGGTTTCACCTTCCCTGAAGATTGCATCTGCGCCTTACGAGCGTCCACAATAATTGCAGACGCCGATTAATTGCAAGCGCGGGCTATTGCGGACGTCGCCTATCCTGGACGCAAGCAGCTCCGAGACGGAGGAGAGACCCATGACAGCTACAGACCCCGCACTGACCGCCCTCTCCCAGGGCTGGTGCGCCCTCTCCTTGCTTCACGGGAAGATCGAGGCCCGTATCGAGCGGGCGCTGCAGGCCGGGCATGGTCTCAGCGTGCGGGAGTACTCCCTGCTCGACGTCCTGAGCAGGCAGCACAACGGCCCCGGCGGCCATCTCCAGATGAAGCAGGTCGCGGACGCCGTCGTGCTCAGCCAGAGCGCCACCACCCGCCTGGTCACCCGCCTCGAGGACCGCGGACTACTGACCCGGTATCTCTGCGACACCGATCGCCGCGGCATCTACACCGATGTCACCGAGGCCGGCCTCACCCTGCTCGCCGAAGCCCGGCCGACCAATGACACCGCGCTGCGCGCCGCGCTCGACGAAGCCGCCAAGAATCCCGAGCTGGCCCCACTCGTCAGGGCGGTCGAAGAGCTGAAGGCCCCCGCACAGGTCGCGTGAGTCGCCGCGCAGCCGCTGAGAGTCCCCCGAGCAGGCCGGGTGATTCCCCGCACCGTCCACATGATCTGCGTACTCTGCCGATCATGAGCGATCTGGAAATACGTCCCGCGGCCCTCGCCGACATCCCCGCGATCGTGGCCATGCTCGCCGACGATCCGCTGGGTGCAGAACGTGAGTCGCCGGACGACCTCGCCCCTTACCGCGCCGCATTCCGGCGGCTGGCCGACGACCCGAACCAGCATGTGGTCGTCGCCGTGCGCGAGGGCCGCGTCGTCGGAACCCTGCAGCTGACGGTGATCCCTGGACTTTCCCGGCGCGGCTCGACCCGCTCGGTCATCGAAGGCGTCCGCATCCACGCCGCCGAGCGCGGCAGCGGCCTCGGCACCCAGCTGATCGAATGGGCCGTGGACGAATCCCGGCGCCAGGGCTGCCAGTTGGTCCAATTGACGTCCGATGCGACCCGGACCGATGCTCATCGTTTCTACGAGCGGCTGGGATTCACCGCCAGCCACGTGGGCTTCAAGCTCGCGCTCTGACGCAGTCCGGAGTCCGAAGGGTCGTCTGTGCACCGCATCAGTGACGAACAGCGCAGGATCAGGCTCGGGCGGCACCATCTCCTGACCCCGTCCGCCGCCGCCATCTTCTTTTCCGCGTGCGCCCGGATGTCCGCGGCGCAGCGAGCCGATGGTGAGCCGGTCTGGCGGCTGCTGTCCGACATCGGCCGGGATGCCACCACCGTGGTCGAGGTGGAAGCATCCCGACTGTCGCCATGGGTGGGCCAAGCACGGATCACTCCGCGCTTTCGTACCCACTGGAACGGGAGTTGACGGCCCGAATCGGCCACCCCCGCCTGTTTCACGTGAAACGTGGTGCTCAGGCCCCGAGGCCCCGCCACCCGTCCTCGTCCACACCGCCGGGAACGGCCGCTGTGGCGTCGTACGGCTCCCGTGTGAAGACGAACGAACCCAGGTCGAGATGGTTCACGCTGCCGTCGTCGTTCCGGACGATACGCAGCGTCTCCCCCGCGTAATAGCCGTTGAGACCGACCCAGGTGCCGTCTGGCTGTGCGGTGAATCGGGCGCCGCGGCCATTGCCACGCAGGGGTTCAAGGTCCAGCCCACCGTCCGACGTCAGTCGCAGGATGTTCGTGTTTGTGCCCCAGTACCAGGGACCGGTCAGAGCGAGCAGCTCCGCGTCCGCCTCGGGCAGCGGACGCCAGGGCTCCGGAATGCGGGGCTCGGCCTCGGCGACGATCTTTACGAGGTCGGCGGCAACACTGCCGACAATCAGCCCCGACGTGGTGTTGGTGAGAACGACGGCCGCCACATCGTCCTCGACGCCGACCCATAGGGCGGCCAGGAAGCCGGGCAGCGAACCTGTGTGCCCGAAGAGCGTGCGGCCGCTCCTCCGCCCGAGCTGAAGCCCCAGACCGTAATTGGACTCCCAGTCACCGGACTCGGTCGGCGCGGACGGTTCGCGCATCTGCTCCACGGAGGCGGCACAGAGCACCCGGTCGTCCCCTCCGGCGAGAAAGGCCGCGAAGCGGAGGAGGTCGCCGGAGGTGGACCAGAGCTGGCCGGCCGGGGCCATCAGTCCGAGATCCTCGGTCGGCTCGGGCAGCATGACATCCGCCCATGGATGCACGGCCCAGCCGCCTGCGTGCGGCGCCTGCGGCTGGGGGCTCGTGCGGTGCATGCCCAGCGGTTCCAGAATCTCGCGTCGAAGCACATCGGCCCAGCTCGCCCCGCGCACCTTCTCGACCAGCGCGCCCAGCAGTGTGTAGCCAGGGTTCGAGTAGTGGTGTCGGCGGCCCGGAGCATGCATCCGTGTCTGCTCGCCGAGCACATCGGCAAGCTCGGGCCTCAGTGTGCCCGGAGTCCTCTCCCACCAGGGCGCAGGTGACTCGGCCCCCAGTCCCGCACTGTGGCCCAGGAGTTGATGGACAGTGACTCCACCGACGCCCGTACCGGGCAGATGCTTCTCCAGCGGGTCGTCCAGATCCAGAAGTCCTTCGTCGCGCAGCCGCAGAACCAGCACTGCCGTGAAGGTTTTGGTGATTGAGCCGATCCTGAACTGGGTGTCTGCGTCGGGGGCATGGCCGTCCACGCAGCTGCGGGAGCCGCTCCAGACGATCTGTCCCTGTCTCTGTACTGCGGCAACGAGCGAGGGCGCCCGGCCTTCCGACTGTGCGGTGGCGATGCGGTGCAGCAGAGCGCGCTGCGTACCGGGGAGCAACTGTTCAGATGGGGAGGTCATTCTCAACAACTACCCGCAGACCCCAAGCCGTGGCGAACCCATTTCGCAGCACCTGGACCACGCACCGCCATCGCCCCCGGACACCCGGTCAGCGCGTACGGCTGTAGGTCCTGACCAGGGCGCCGTTGTCGAAGACACGAACCGAGTCCAGCGCGAACTCGGTGGGTGCGAAATCCGATCCGAACATCGGCATGCCCGATCCGTAGACCAGCGGATACGTCTTGATCACCAGCTCGTCGATCTCGTCGATCAGCTCTCCGGCAAGCTGGGAGCCACCGCAGAGCCAGATCCCGAGCTCACTGTTCTCCGCCTTGAGTTCCCGGACCCTTGCCACCACGTCGTCGGAGACGAGCTCGACATTCGGGTCGGGTGACTCCTTGAGGGTCCGCGAAGCAACGATCTCGCGCAGCTGGGCGTACGGGCTGGTGATGTTGATGTCCAGCGCCAGTTGATAGCTGACCCGCCCCTGGATCACGGTGTCGAACTGCTGGTTCTCGATGCTGCGAAAGCCGAGCAGCTTGCGGCCCTCGGTCGAAATCGTCTCCGGGTACTGCGTTTTCAGAAACTCAAGGAACTCCTCGTTCACGAACTGGTACATGGACGACGCGTCACCGCTCGGGTCTCCGATGAAACCGTCGATGGAGCAGGCGATGAAGTAGGTCAGCTTGCGCACAGGATCCCCGTTCCGTTGCGGCGTATCCGAGCCACAACAACTTCAACTAGAGTGCTTCATGTGTAGTGGTTACGCAATCCCTTTCCGCGAAAGAGCCGAAGAAGAAGATCAAGGAAGGCATGCGCATGGTCAGGAACCCCGAGCGCAGAACAGCGCTCGTCGATGCCGCCATCGAAGTACTGGCGGACGAGGGCGCGCGAGGGCTCACGTTCCGCGCGGTCGATGCACGCGCCGGCGTCCCGGTGGGCACGTCATCCAACTATTTCGCCAACCGTGACGACCTGTTCATGCAGGCGGCCGCCCGTATCACCGTCCGGATGACACCGGACCCGGCCAAGGTCGAGGAGGCCATGCGCCCGACGCCCTCGCGTGAGCTGGTCGCCGACCTGATGCGATGGCTGGTGCAGCGCATGGAGGACGACCGCACCGGCTACCTCGCCATGCTGGAACTCCGCCTGGAGGCCACTCGCCGACCGGCGCTCCGCAACCGGCTGACGCGGCCCGTCCGTGCCAACTTCGACGAGAGCGCCCGGTTCCACCAGGAGGCGGGCCTGCCGGGCGACGCGGACGCCTTCCTGGTGCTCTACCTGGCCATGACGGGACTGCTGCTGGAGCACTTCACGCTGCCCGACGTTCTCATCGGCCCCGAGAGCGATCTCCGGGCCGAAGCCACCTTGAACCGGCTGGTGGAGACGGTGGTCACGCGCGTCATTCCGCCGTCCTGAACCCGTCCCGTACCGGTCGCCCGAGACCGGGAGACTCCGCAGTACGGCTGACCTGCGGTTCCTCAGCCTGTCTCACGTGATGCCATGGTGGGCTGCCGATTTGGCCCCGGATTCCCAGCTCGGATACCACGGGACTACTGGCCGGCCAGTAGTCAGGGCGAGTCGGACATGACGCCACGGCTGCCGGACGCCGACCTGCGGAAACGCCCCCAGGGGCCCGGGGATCCCCGGCCGGCCGGGGACGCCGAGGGGGCGGCGTACGCCGACGCGGTGTCGGAGCACGCCGCCCTGGGGCGGGACGGGTTGCGGGAGATGACCCGCGCTGTCATGGCAGTTACTTCGGGTCGCTGTTGAACTTCGAGGCCGACCAGAAGTAGCCGAGCGCGGTGAGGCCCAGGCACCAGGCGACGGCGAGCCACCCGCTGTGGCCGATCTCGCTGCCGAGCAGCAGGCCACGCAGGGTTTCGATGGCGGGCGTGAACGGTTGGTACTCGGCGATCGGCTGGAACCAGCCGGGCATGGAGTCGATGGGCACGAAGGCGCTGGAGAGGAGCGGCAGGAGGATCATCGGCATCGCGTTGTTGCTGGCGGCCTCGGCGTTCGGGCTGATCAGGCCCATGCCGACCGCGATCCAGGTGAACGCCAGGGCGAAGAGCACGAGCAGCCCGAACGCCGCCAGCCACTCCAGGACGCTTGCGTCCGTGGACCGGAAGCCGATGGCCACGGCGACGGCGCCCACGAGGACCACGCTGGCGATGCACTGCAGCACGCTGCCGACGACGTGCCCGACGAGCACCGAAGGGCGGTGGATGGCCATGGTGCGGAAGCGGGCGATGATGCCCTCGTTCATGTCGTTGGAGACGGAGACCGCGGTGCCGACCACGGTGCTGCCGATGGTCATCAGCAGGAGGCCCGGGACGATATAGGCGATGTATGCGGAGCGGTCCGGACCGCCGCCTCCGATGCCCGCGCTCATGGTGTCGCCGAAGATGTAGACGAAGAGCAGCAGCAGCATGATCGGGGTGAGCAGCAGGTTCAGGGTGAGGGACGGGTAGCGCCGCGCGTGCAGGAGGTTGCGGCGCAGCATCGTGTTCGAGTCGCGCATGGCGAGGGAGAGGGCGCTCATCGGACGGTCTCCTTGGGCTGGTTGGGGACGTTGGTGGTGAGGGCGAAGAACACGTCGTCGAGGTCGGGGGTGTGCACGGTCAGCTCGTCGGCCTCGATACCGGCCGAGTCCAGCCAGTCGAGGATGGAGCGCAGTTCGCGCTGGCTGCCGTCGCTGGGGATCTGCAGGGACAGTGCCTCGTCGTCCCGGGTGGCCTCGCGCAGGGCAGACGCGGCGGACTGGTACGTGGCCGGGTCGGTGAAGCGGAGCCGGATGTGTCCGCCGGGGACGAGCCGCTTGAGCTCGTCGGCGGTGCCCTGGGCGGCGATCTTCCCGTCGCTCAGTACCGCGATCCGGTCGGCGAGTTCGTCGGCCTCGTCCAGGTACTGGGTGGTGAGAAAGACGGTGACGCCGCCGGCGACCAGCTCGCGGATGATCTGCCACATGTTGTGGCGGGAGCGGGGGTCGAGGCCGGTGGTCGGCTCGTCGAGGAAGATGATCCGGGGGTTGCCGACCAGGGTCATGGCGATGTCCAGGCGGCGCTTCATGCCGCCGGAGTAGGTGGAGGCGGGCTTCTTCGCGGCCTCCACCAGGTCGAAGCGCTCCAGCAGTTCGGCGGTGACCCGGCGTCCCTCGCTGCGGGAGAGGTGGTGCAGGTCCGCCATGAGGAGCATGTTCTCCTCGCCGGTGATCAGGCCGTCGACGGCGGAGAACTGCCCGGTGACGCCGATCACGGCACGCACTCCGTCCGATGACGTGGCGACGTCGTGGCCCGCGACCTGGGCCTGCCCGCCGTCGGCGGCGATGAGCGTGGACAGGATCTTCACGGCGGTGGTCTTGCCCGCGCCGTTCGGACCGAGCAGCGCGAAGACCGTTCCTTCGGGGACGGCCAGGTCGACGCCGTCCAGCACGACCTTGTCACCGTACGACTTGCGCAGCCCGTTCGCCGCGATGGCCAGGTTGGTCATGAGGTGCTCCTTCAGAGGCTGCGGGCGGTGATGTCGCCGTGGGCGGTGGTCGCGTGGATGTGCAGGTCGGCGGCGCCGTCGGTGTTCTTGAGCGCGTTGTGGATCCGGCCGTAGGCGGTGCCGGCATCGAGGGAGGCGGAGACCCCGCGGGCGGCGCCGATCGAGATCTCGCCGTGCTCGGTGCGCAGTTCGACCATGCCGCGCACGGCCTCGGCGATGTGGATGTCGCCCTTTTGGGTGCTGATCTCCGCGGGGCCGCCCAGGCGGCCGACCGAGATGTCGCCGGCGAGGAGGGTGAGGCGGACGCTTTCGGCCTCGTCGAGCTTGACCGTGGCCTGCGCGCCCTCGAAGGCGACGTCGCCGAACCGTCCGACGCCCCGGAACTCGGCGCTGGCCGCCTTCGCCTCGATGCGGGAACCGGCGGGAAGTTGGATGGTCACCTCGACGGATCCGGAAGCACCGAGGATCCGGTTCTTCGCCGGTGAGGTCTCGATCCGCAGGACGCCGTCGCCGTATTCGACCGTGATCTGCTCCGCCGCCTTCACGTCGCGGCTCTTGGAGGCGTCCGCGGGCAGGACCTCGACCACGGTGTCGGCCCGGTCGGCGGCGATGAACCGGATGCGTCCCGCGGGGATGTCGAGAACGGCGGAGACCGAGGTGGGGGTGTCGAACTTCTGCATCGTGCTCTCCTTCTTCTGCACCGCGCGCCCCTTCGGCCCGCCGTTTCTGGTGATGGAAAAGCTACGTTGCGTTCAACAATCTGGCAATGGAATCGTTGCGAGTTATCGCCATTCCTGCAGGTGAAAGCCGGGAAATCATTGCAATGATTTTGAGTCTAATGCAACGAAAGCCATCGCGATCGTTGCAATAGATTGAGGGTGAACGCTATAACTGGAGACACCAAGGGCCAGAGAGGAGACCGTGATGCCGGGAGGCAGACTCACCCCAGCACGAACGCCAGCAGTTCGCGCTGGGACTGGCCGACGGCCTCGCCCACGCCGAGATCGCCAGACGCCTCGACCGTCCGACCTCGACGATCACCCCACCGAACACCTCGCCCACCGCCGCAGGCAGACCACGCCCCGGGGGCCTGCGGCCCCCGGACGCGACGCCGAGGCCGTGCGCGAGCACGAGGAGACGTTCACCACCGTCCTCATGCAAATCAGGCCCGCACAAGATGATGTCCCGGGTGCCGGCCGGCCTCTGCACCACCGACGCGGGCAGCCTCACCGCGTCCGAACTCGTCCAGCACCTCCAGGTCAGCCCGGCGCCCGTCTCCAAAGATCGCGTTCCTTGAGAGCCAGGGCCTCGTCCGCCGGGAATGCAACGCCCCCGCCGCGAGCGCTACGTCGTCGACGACGTCTGGTGCTCGCGGGCCCAGCCGAGCGCGAAGGACACCTTCGGCCGCGTGAGCAGGTGCTGCGGCTTGACGTCGACAACCAGCGGGACGTCCTTCTCCCGAAGAACGAGGAAGTCCGGGACATGGCGCCGCAGTCGCTCGTCCACCGTGGTGGAGAGGAGGAACGGCTGAGCGAAGACCGCAGTCACGTCCGGGGCGAAGTCGGCGTAGAGGGGTTGAGCAGGCGCATCAACTCAAGCCGCGACTCGTGGACAACATGGCCACGCATCGTGGAGGACCAGTACGTGCCCGAGTCGTGCTTCTGGCCGTGCCGCCGGCGGAACGTACGCCACGGCGCCGAAGGCTCGACGACGTCAACGCCGGAGGCCGGCCAGGGCTGGTCCTCGTCGATCTGCCCGTCCACGTGGCGAAGGCCCATCGAGACATCGCCGAGTACACACGGCACACCCCACCCCAAGCAGCAAGAACGGGGAACGGAGCGCCCGGTCTCGACCAGCTGAGACGTCTCCACGATCACGGCGGAGGACACCGCTGCATGGATCGAGACCGGGATCAGCACTACTACGGGCGAACGGGACTCCCTCGTTGACGACGTGATGGCCAGCGGCCCGGTTCGCAACGGTGTCGATGTACTCCGCCAGAACCAGAGCCTTCCACAGTGCCCACCCACGGGCCCACACCTGCGCTGTTCTGCCGACGGTGAAGACCGGCCCGACCGGGCTCGACAATCACTACAGTCCAGTTCTCATGACGACGGTCACAACGCGCACGGTCGAATACCCGGCCGACGGCCTGACGATGATCGGGCACCTCGCGCTCCCCGCCGGTGTCGACCGCCGGGCCGCAGTCCTGATCGGGCCCGAGGGGCCGGGCCTGAACGACTTCCAGCGCCGCCGGGCCGACGCCCTCGCCGAACTGGGGTACGTTGCGCTGGCCTTCGACCTCCACGGCGGGCGCTGGTTCACCGACCCAGAGAAGATGCTGGCGCGCGTGACCCCGCTGCTCGCCGACCCCGACCGGATGCGGGATATCGGCCATGCGGCACTCGATGTGCTGCGTGCCGAACCGCGGACCGACCCCGACCGGATCGCCGCCGTCGGCTACGGCACCGGGGGCGCAATCGTGCTGGAACTCGGGCGTGACGGCGTCAACCTGCGGGCGATCGGGACGGTCAACGCACTGACCACGGGCCGACCGGGCGAGGCGGCGCGCATCCGTTGCCCCGTGTGGGCCGGGGTCGGATCGGAGGACCCGATCATGCCCGCTGAGCAACGGGACGCCTTCGCCGCCGAGATGCAGGCCGCGGGCGTCGACTGGCGCCTCGTGGTCTACGGCGGAGCCCCGCACGCCTTCCACCACCCGCCGGTCGACCAGACCGTGCTCCCCGGCGTCGGCTACCACCCGCAGCACGCGCAGCGAGCCTGGCGCGACGTCGTCGACCTGCTCGCCGAGTGTCTGCCCGTAACGGAGTGAGCCAGAGCGTCAGGACTGCCATCGTCATGACACGACAGCGGAGAAAATGACACGGAGCCTGAGAACCTACAAACCGCCTGCAGGGTCTCAAATCGCGTGCCATGTTGATCTCAGCCGACCAGCGGATCCCCGGGTTGTCTCACGGGATGTAATGCGGCTTGAGTCTCAATTCCATGGCACTTCATCAATTTCCACACGCTTTGGTGAGGTTGCGTCATCTCAACGCATCAGCGCCGACCTGGCGCCATGACCGGTCCGGTCCTTCGGCCGCGCGTCACCTTGAGACGCGGGCTTCGATGCCGTCGAGCAGGAAGTCGAGGCCGATCCGGAAGGTGTGGTCGGCGTCCAGGTGGGCGGCATCGCGCACCACCGTGGCCAGCGCGGGGAATCGGCCAGTGGCGAAGGTTCGCTCCAGATAGGGCCCGAGTGAGGCCTGCCAACGCTTCTCGTCCATCCCGGTGGCCCGCTCGGCACGCCGCTCGGCGATCTCCCGACGCACCGCGCCGATCACGTACGCGTTGACTGCGGCGACCACCGGCATGATGGCGTCCACGTCGACGTCGCCCAGTGCGGCCACCACGGTCTCCCCACTGGCCAGCGCGTGCGGCCCGAGTTGGGGTCGGCCACCCAGTAGATCGGCGAGCCATTCGTGCTCATGAGCGGCGTGCCGAGTGGCTTCGGCAAGAGACCGGAGCACCTCCCGCCAGCCGTCTCCGACCGGCCGGATCTCGGCGTGGGCGGCGTCGACCATCAGGTCGAGCAACTCCTCCTTGCTGGCGATGTAGCCGTACAGCCGCATCGGACGGACGTCCAGCGCGGTGGCGACCTTGCGCAGCGACACCGCATCCAGGCCGTCCGCGTCGGCCAGCTGGATCGCCGCTCGCACGATCCGTTCCCGGCTCAACGGGGCCGGCACAGGCCGATTCGATGGCTCCGGCCTCTCCCACACCAACATGCCGCTAACAATACACCGCATCGGGCGATACAGTGTATCGACCAGTACGGCGTATCAAGGAGGCAACCATGACCATCGCCATTGTCGGAGCCGGCTTGGGCGGCTTGGCCCTTGCCCGGGTGCTGCACGTGAACGGCATCGACGCCGTCGTGTATGAACGTGAATCGTCACGCGGTGCGCGCGGTCAGGGCGGCATGCTCGACATCCACTCCGGCCAGCGGGCGCTGCGCGAGGCCGGTCTGATCGACCAGTTCCACGCGATTGCCCGTGGTGAAGGCCAGGACATGCGTCTTCTCGAGCCGGATGGCACCCTCCTGCTCCAGGAGGACACGCCCGACGACGCCCCGCTTGAGCGACCCGAGGTCGACCGCGCCGATCTGCGCAACCTGCTGCTGGATTCCCTCCCCGAAGACGTGGTGCGCTGGGGGCACGCGTTCAAATCCGCCGACAACGGCCTGCTGCACTTCGCCGACGGCAGCGTTGCGACGTATGACCTGCTGGTCGGCGCGGACGGCGCGCACTCCGGGGTCCGCACGCTGCTCACCGACGCTCGCCCGGCGCATATCGGCCAGAACATCGTCGAGGTCGGCATTCCCGACATCGACCGCACGCACCCCGACCTCGCGGCGATGGTCGGGCGCGGCAACTACTGGGTGCTCGGCAACGGACTGTCCCTGGCGGCGCAGCGCAACGGCGACGGCCGCGTTCGCATCGGCCTCAGCTTCTACAACACCGCCGAGGACTGGTTCGCTACCAGCGGGATCCCGTTCGACGACCCGGCCGCCGCCCGGGCGCGGCTGATCGACCTGCTCCCCGGCTGGGACTCACGGTTCACCGCGCTGATCGCGGCCTGCGACGACACGGTCGTGCCGCGGTCGATCAGCACTCTCCCGGTCGGCCTGACCTGGCCGTCGACGCCAGGCGTCACGCTGCTCGGCGATGCCGCGCACCTGATGCCGCCGGTGGGAGAGGGCGCCAACATGGCGCTGCTCGACGGCGCCCTGCTCGGTCTCGCGCTGGCCGCGCACCCGGACGACTTTCCCGCCGCCGTCAAAGAATACGAACGCGAGATGTTCGAACGCACCAGCGCTGCCGCCCGGATGTCCGCGGACATGCAGGAATTGCTGACGTCGCCGGACGCCGCCCAGAAAATGCTCGCATTCTTCCAACCTGGCTGAAGGTAACCGAATACGACCAGGAAACCGGTCGTCCAGCCAGCGCGATCACGACCTCCAGCACGGTCTCCACCCATCGGCCATCGGCCCTGCCGACGGGCCGCGCCTCGGCACTTGCCGCTGGACGAGGCCGGCTTCCCCGTGTCGGCGGAAGTCGGCAACCCTCCGTCGAACGGTGTCCGGGTCATTCGGCAGACACCACGCGGCCTGCCCCAGAAGAAGCCCGTCGAGATCCGCGTCCCGGCACTCATCCAGAGCCTCGGCGCTGAACAACCAGTCTCTGCGATAACCCGCCAGGAACCGGATGTTCTCCAGTTCCACGGCCGGAGGCTCGCTCCAGACCTCGTACTTTCATCCGCGCGATTACACCGCCTGCTCAGGTCTGTGCCATGTCCACGAAGCGCGAGTAGTGGCCCTGGAAGGCCACGGTGATCGTCGCCGTCGGGCCGTTACGGTGCTTGGCGACGATCAGGTCGGCCTCGCCGGCGCGGGGAGACTCCTTCTCGTACGCATCCTCGCGGTGCAGCAGGATCACCATGTCGGCGTCCTGCTCGATGGATCCGGATTCACGCAGGTCGGAGACCATCGGCTTCTTGTCAGTGCGCTGTTCGGGACCACGGTTCAGCTGGGAGAGCGCAATGACCGGGAGCTGCAGCTCCTTCGCGAGCAGCTTGAGGTTTCGGGACATGTCCGAAACCTCCTGCTGGCGGCTCTCTGCACGCTTCGAGCCGCCGGACTGCATCAGCTGCAGATAGTCGATGACCACGAGCTTGAGATCGTTGCGCTGCTTGAGCCGACGGCACTTCGCCCGGATCTCCATCATGGAGAGGTTCGGGGAGTCGTCGATATAGAGGGGGGCGGCCGAGACATCCGGCATCCGGCGAGCCAGCCGCGTCCAGTCCTCGTCGGTCATGGTGCCGGAACGCATGTGGTGCAGCGCGACTCGCGCCTCGGCCGAGAGCAGTCGCATCGCGATCTCGTTGCGCCCCATTTCGAGGGAGAAGATCACGCTGGGCAGATTGCTCTTGATCGAACAGGCTCGTGCGAAATCCAGCGCCAGAGTGGACTTACCCATGGCCGGGCGGGCCGCGATGACGACCATCTGGCCCGGGTGCAGGCCGTTCGTCAGGGCGTCGAGGTCGGTGAAGCCGGTCGGCACCCCGGTCATCTCACCGCTGCGCGAACCGATCGCCTCGATCTCGTCGAGAGCGCCTTCCATGATGTCGCCGAGGGGCAGGTAGTCCTCGCTGGTGCGCTGCTCGGTGACGGCGTAGATCTCGGCCTGCGCGGAGTTCACGATGTCGTCGACATCGCCGTCGGCCGCGTATCCCATCTGCGTGATCTTCGTCCCGGCTTCGACGAGCCGCCTGAGGACCGCCCGTTCGTGGACGATCTCCGCGTAGTACGAGGCATTGGCCGCGGTCGGCACGGACTGGACAAGGGTGTGCAGATACGGAGCTCCGCCCACCTTGGTGATCTCGCCGCGCTTGACCAGTTCGGCCGCCACCGTGATCGGGTCGGCCGGTTCCCCCTTGGCATAGAGGTCGAGGATCGCCTGGTAGACGGTCTCGTGGGCGGGGCGGTAGAAGTCGTGCCCCTTGATGATCTCCACGACGTCGGCGATGGCGTCCTTGGACAGGAGCATGCCGCCGAGGACCGACTGCTCGGCATCGAGGTCCTGGGGCGGCACCCGCTCGAAACCGGGGGAACCGCCCTCCCATCCGCCGCTCTCCCTGCCGCGTTCGTGCTGCTCGCCGCGGTCCCGGCCTTCGCCGCGGCGCTGGCGGGAAACGGGCAGACGGTCACTGGGACCGGTGTCGGCCCAGGGGTCGTCCAAAGGCTCGGGAATGCTCACCGGGCCACCTCCTCCCGTCCGCTCCGCGGACCTCGCCGTGCCACTCTTTCTTACGGCACAGCACCGACAAACAAGACGCCCGACTCCGGTTCCGGCACGTCGAGTTCTGCGGGGTTCCAGGGCCGGAACGGGGTGCGGGCGCCGGACCACGGTAGGCCGCTCAGCACCGTCAGCCAATCTGGTTATCCACAGGGCATGTGGACGACGGACCAGATGCTGTGGAGAACTCTCCGGAACCTGTGCACGGAGCGGGGGACAGCACTGTGGACAAACTCATAACACCCGCACCATCAAGGCTCTGACCTGGAGTTTCTCCATCCACGGGCTGTGGGGGAGAAAAACTTTCCGAGTCAGCACAAGATCACGACAAACAGCGCACGAGAGAAAGCCGAGTAGCAATAAATGTAAGGACTGCGTACCCATTGCATCCATTACCTGTGGAAGATTAGATTGGCCCCCATGATCCAGGCCCCGGCACCTCTGCCGCCCAGTCGTCGACGGCACGACCGCGAGATCATCTCGCTGGCCGTCCCTGCCTTCGGCGCGCTCGTTGCCGAGCCGCTCTTCGTGATGGTCGACAGTGCCATCGTCGGCCATCTCGGCACACCGCAGCTGGCCGGACTGGCCGTCGCCGCAGCCCTGCTCACCACCGCCGTCAGCATCTTCGTCTTTCTCGCGTACGCCACCACCGCGGCAGTGGCGAGGCGGGTCGGAGCGGGTGATCTGGCCTCCGCGATCCGGCAAGGGATGGACGGCATCTGGCTGGCCCTACTGCTCGGCATCTTCGTCATCGCCATCGCGCTCCCCACAGCGCCCTGGCTCGTGGACGTCTTCGGTGCCTCCGACACCGCAGCCCCCTACGCCACCACGTATCTGAGGATCTCCAGCCTCGGCATCCCGGCCATGCTCGTGGTGATGGCCGCGACCGGTGTACTCCGCGGCCTGCAGGACACCCGAACCCCGCTCTATGTCGCCATCGGAGGCTTCGCGGCCAACGGAGCCCTCAATGCAGGACTCGTCTACGGCGCCGGGCTCGGCATCGCCGGATCGGCCTGGGGCACTGTGATCGCACAGATCGCCATGGCCGCCGCTTATCTCATCGTGGTGGTACGGGGAGCACGTCGGCACGGCGCCTCGCTGCGGCCCGACGCCGAAGGCATCAAGGCCAGCGCCCAGGCAGGCGTTCCGCTGTTGGTCCGTACGCTGTCGCTCCGTGCCGTGCTGATGATCGCCACAGGCGTCGCCGCCCGCCTCGGTGACACCGAGATAGCCGCGCACCAGATCATCCTCTCCCTCTGGAGCCTGATGGCCTTCGCCCTCGACGCCATCGCCATTGCAGGGCAGGCCATCATCGGCCGCTACCTGGGAGCCGATGACGCCAAGGGCGCACGCGAGGCATGCCGACGCATGGTCCAGTGGGGCATCGCTTCCGGGGTGGTGTTCGGGGCACTGATCGTCCTTGCCCGGCCGTTGTTCGTGCCCCTGTTCACCGGCGACCAGTCCGTTCAGGACACTCTGTTCCCGGCGCTGCTGGTGGTGGCGCTGTCCCAGCCGATCGCCGGCGTGGTCTTCGTCCTGGACGGAGTGCTGATGGGCGCCGGAGACGGGCGGTATTTGGCCTGGGCCATGCTCGTCACTCTGGCCCTCTTCGCCCCGGTCGCCCTGCTGGTGCCGACGTTCGGCGGCGGCCTGACCGCGCTGTGGTGGGCGATGGCCCTGATGATGACCGTCCGCATGGTGACGCTCTGGCTGCGCACCCGATCGGGCAGGTGGATCGTCACCGGCGCCACCCGCTGAGCCACCGGCCGACGCCCCGTTTCACGTGAAACAGCAAAGGGCCGTACCCCGCGGGGTACGGCCCTTCACCTGCTCTGGTGAGCTGTGCCCTTAGGCAGCAACGACCTCGATGCCGAGCTTCGCAGCGACCTCGGGGTGCAGACGCACGGACACCTGGTGTCCGCCGAGCGTCTTGATCGGCGAGCCGAGCTCGACCCGACGCTTGTCGACGTCGGGGCCACCGGCAGCCTTGATCGCCGAGGCGATGTCGGCCGGGGTCACGGAGCCGAAGAGACGGCCGGCGTCGCCGGAGCGAACAGCCAGACGGACCTTCACGGCCTCGAGCTTGGTCTTGATCTCGTTGGCCTGCTCGATCGTGGCGATCTCGTGGATCTTGCGGGCGCGGCGGATCTGCGCCACGTCCTTCTCGCCACCCTTGGTCCAGCGGATGGCAAAGCCACGCGGAACCAGGTAGTTACGGGCGTACCCGTCCTTGACGTCGACGACGTCGCCCGCAGCACCGAGGCCGGAGACCTCGTGGGTGAGGATGATCTTCATGATTCGGTCACCCTTCCCTTATCGCGCGGTGGACGTGTAGGGCAGCAGCGCCATCTCACGGCTGTTCTTGACTGCCGTGGCGACGTCACGCTGGTGCTGCGTGCAGTTGCCGGTCACGCGGCGGGCACGGATCTTGCCGCGGTCGGAAATGAACTTCCGCAGCATGTTCGTGTCCTTGTAGTCCACGTACTGGGTCTTGTCCTTGCAGAACGCGCAGACCTTCTTCTTAGGCTTGCGCACAGGCGGCTTCGCCATGGTGTTTCTCCTGTGTGATCAAGAAGTGGGAGTACGAGCTGCCCTAGAAGGGAGGCTCGTCCGAGTAGCCGCCGCCGGAGCCGCCGGAGCCGCCGGAGCTTCCGCCCCAACCGCCTCCGCCGCCCTGCTGGCCCCCACCCTGCTGGCCGCCGGCAGGCGCGCTCGTGGCCCACGGGTCGTCGGCGGGAGCGCCGCCGCCACCCTGCTGGCCACCGCCACCGGGACCGCCGCCCCAGTTGCCGCCGCCCTGCTGGCCGCCGCCGTATCCACCCTGGCCGCCCTGACCACCGCGACCGGTGGTCTTGGTGACCTTGGCCGTGGCGTTCTTGAGGCTGGGGCCGACTTCCTCGACGTCCAGCTCGTAGACCGTGCGCTTGACGCCCTCGCGGTCTTCGTACGACCGCTGCTTCAGCCGGCCCTGCACGACTACGCGCATGCCTCGCTGAAGCGACTCGGCGACGTTCTCCGCCGCCTGCCGCCAGACCGAGCAGGTGAGGAACAGGCCTTCGCCGTCCTTCCACTCATTGGTCTGCCGGTCGAAGATGCGGGGAGTGGACGCGACACGGAACTTCGCGACCGCCGCACCGGACGGGGTGAAGCGCAGCTCGGGGTCGTCGACGAGATTGCCGACGACCGTGATGACGGTCTCGCCTGCCATGGGTGAACCTCTCGGCGGGGATTGCTTCTGGCTGCTTGCTGCTACTCGAACCCGATGACCACTGAGCTAGATGCTCAGTGGATCTCGGGACGGAGGACCTTGGTCCGGAGGACCGACTCGTTCAGGTTCATCTGGCGGTCGAGCTCCTTGACGACCGCAGGCTCGGCCTGCAGGTCGATGACCGAGTAGATGCCCTCGGGCTTCTTCTTGATCTCGTAAGCGAGACGACGACGGCCCCAGGTGTCGACCTTCTCAACCTTTCCGTCGCCCTCACGGACGACGGAGAGGAAGTTCTCGATCAGCGGGGAGACAGCGCGCTCCTCGAGATCGGGGTCGAGGATGACCATCACCTCGTAGTGACGCATGTGGAACCCACCTCCTTTGGACTCAGCGGCCACGGTCGTTCCGTGGCAGGAGGGTCGTGATGCGTAAGCAACAGTGTCTCCGAGTAAAACAGCCGCCACTGACAGCACCCTCTGTCGAGAGGGGCTGACGTGCTGGCCTGGGCAGACACCGGTGCAGACGTTACAGACTACCCGCACACCGGCTTCCGGTTGAAATCCGGTGCTCAGGAGACGCAATCTGTACACATCGGGTGTGAGCGGCGCCACGATGCGCCGCCTTTCGGCCAGGAGGTACTCCATGGCACAGGCAATTCGACCCCGTCCTCCCGTCTCCCTTCTCGCCACGGACGGCAAGACCCATCCACTCCAGCAAACTCTGGTGGCGGTGACTCTGGTCCTCGGTGCACTCGCGTTCGTGACGGCGATGTTCCACAGCCTGCATCTGATCAGCTCGTGGGCCGGACTCATCGGGATCCTCACGGCTGCGTACGGGCAGTACGTCTCGGTGACCACGCGCGAGAGGTTCCCGCTGATCATCGGCATGGGCGCATCCGCCATCGGGTTCTTCCTCGGCATGGCCCACGGCGGCCTCTTCGGCGGCGTGGTGGGCTGATTCGAGACAGACGCAACCAGGCACAACCGGACACAGCCGGACGCACGGGCCCGGCGCGAGGACCCCGCTCAGGGGCCTGGCGCCGCTCCCCGTACAAGGACGGGGCCATCCGGGTCCCGACGGGACGGACAGGCAAGGTCCCATAGGGCCAGACGGCGCGCTCCCCGGTCACAGTAGGCTTCGGCGCGAGAGCCGGAGCCCCTGACCGATGGGGACACACCTGCCGAGGAGCGCCCCGCATGAGCCTGACCCTGAGGACCATCAGCCGAGAGCAGCATCTGGCGTACATCCAGAATCTGCCTGCGGCGAGTCACTGCCAGGTCCCGGCGTGGGCTGATGTGAAGACCGAATGGCGCTCGGAGAACCTGGGATGGTTCGACAAGAGCGGTGAGTTGGTCGGTGCCGGTCTGGTGCTGTACCGCCAGTTGCCCAAGATCAAGCGGTACCTCGCGTACCTTCCCGAGGGCCCGGTCATCAACTGGCATGCCCCCAACCTGGACGACTGGCTGCAGCCGATGCTGGCGCATCTCAAGCAACAGGGCGCCTTCTCCGTGAAGATGGGCCCGCCGGTCGTCATCCGCCGCTGGGACGCGGCCGCCATCAAGTCCGGTATCCAGGACCCCGATGTGAAGCGCCTGCGTGATGTCGAGGCCACCCACATCGAGCCGCGCGCCTTCGAAGTAGCGGACCGGCTGCGGAAGATGGGCTGGCAGCAGGGCGAGGACGGCGGCGCCGGCTTCGGTGACGTACAACCGCGCTATGTCTTCCAGGTCCCGCTGGCCAACCGGTCGCTCGAAGACGTCCTCAAGGGCTTCAACCAGCTGTGGCGACGCAACATCAAGAAGGCCGAGAAGGCCGGCGTCGAGGTCGTCCAGGGCAGTTACGAGGACCTCGCCGAATGGCAGCGGCTGTACGAGATCACCGCAGTCCGCGACCACTTCCGGCCGCGCCCGCTCTCTTATTTCCAGCGCATGTGGACAGTGCTCAATTCCGAGGATCCCAACCGCATGCGGCTCTATTTCGCGCGGCACAACGGCGTGAATCTGTCCGCGGCGACGATGCTCGTCGTCGGTGGCCACGTCTGGTACTCGTACGGCGCGTCCGACAACATCGGGCGCGAGGTCCGGCCCTCGAACGCGATGCAGTGGCGCATGCTGCGGGACTCGTACGCGATGGGCGCTACCGTCTACGACCTGCGCGGTATCAGCGACTCGCTCGACGAGACGGACCACCTCTTCGGTCTGATCCAGTTCAAGGTCGGTACCGGCGGCGAAGCCGTCGAGTACATCGGCGAGTGGGACTTCCCGCTCAACAAGCTGCTGCACAAGGCGCTCGACATCTACATGTCGCGCCGCTGATACACGTCGTCCCGCTGACGAAACCGGCTTCATTCGTTTCAATGGGGACTTCGACTCCGCACACCTCCCACACCGCAGCCACCAGAAGGGTTCCGGACCGGCCATGGCGCTCTCCCTCTACGTCGACACCGCGCGCTGGCGGGCGCACCAGAAATCCGTCCTCGACCAGTTCCCCGGCCTCGTCCCGGTCTGCAAGGGCAACGGATACGGCTTCGGTCACGAGCGGCTCGCCGACGAGGCCATCCGCTTCGGTTCCGACATGCTCGCCGTCGGCACCACCTATGAGGCGGCCCGCATAAAGGACTGGTTCAGCGGCGATCTGCTGGTCCTCACCCCGTTCCGGCGGGGCGAGGAGCCGGTGCCGCTGCCCGACCGTGTCATCCGGTCCGTCTCCTCCGTGGACGGCGTGCACGCCCTGGTGGGCGCACGGGTCGTCATCGAGTGCATGAGCTCGATGAAGCGCCACGGGGTCAAGGAGGAGGAGCTCGGGCAGCTGCACGCCGCCATCGAGGACGTCCGCCTCGAAGGCTTCGCCCTGCATCTGCCGCTGGACCGCACGGACGGCTCGGACGCGGTCGAGGAAGTCATCGGCTGGATGGACCGGCTGCGCGCGGCCCGGCTGCCGCTGCACACCATGTTCGTCAGCCATCTGCGCGCCGAGGAACTGGGCCGGCTCCAGCAGCAGTTCCCGCAGACCCGCTTCCGCGCCCGCATCGGCACCCGGCTGTGGCTCGGCGATCATGAGGCGACGGAGTACCGGGGCGCCGTCCTGGACGTCACGCGCGTCGTCAAGGGTGACCGTTTCGGCTACCGCCAGCAGAAGGCCGCCTCGGACGGCTGGCTGGTGGTCGTCGCCGGCGGCACGTCGCACGGTGTGGGCCTGGAGGCCCCGAAGGCCCTGCACGGTGTGATGCCGCGCGCCAAGGGTGTCGCCCGCGCCGGCCTGGCCACCGTCAACCGCAACCTCTCGCCGTTCGTCTGGGCCGGCAAGCAGCGCTGGTTCGCCGAACCGCCGCACATGCAGGTGTCGATCCTGTTCGTCCCCTCGGACGCGCAGGAACCGAAGGTCGGCGACGAGCTGGTGGCCCATCTGCGCCACACGACCACCCAGTTCGACCGCCTCGTCGACCGGTAGGAAAGCGCCGAGACGCTCTCCGGGGGCCCGGCCCCCGGAGAGACCCGTCTCAGTCGACGGCCGGTCCGTGCGCCGCGCCCCAATCCACCCGCGGCCCTTCGACGGCGGTAACGGCGTGCCGCGGCGGATGCGCCGCCCGCCCCAGCACGAATGCGTCCTCGGCCCCGTCGAGCACCCCGCCGGACGGATCGTCCGACCCGTCGCGCCGCACGACGTCCCGCTCCGGCATGAGGATGTCCCGTACGACAACGGCGCAGAGGTACAGCGTGCCCAGCAGATGCAGGATGATCGCCAGCTGATACCCCTCCGTGGGCAGTCCCTGGTGCTTGTCCCCACTCGTCGTGTACGCGAGGTACATCCAGATGCCCAGGAAGTACATGACCTCGCACGCCTGCCAGATCAGGAAGTCGCGCCAGCGCGGCCTGGCCAGGGCGGCCAGGGGGATCAGCCACAGCACGTACTGCGGCGAATAGACCTTGTTGACAAGGATGAACGCGGCGACGACGAGAAAGGCGAGTTGCGCGAAGCGCGGCCTGCGCGGTGCCGTCAGCGTCAGCGCGGCGACGGCCGCGCACAGCAGGGCCATCAACAGCTCCGAGACGTGGTTGACGGTCGGGGTCTCGATGGTCATGCCGGTGCGCTGGGTGATGATCAGCCAGAAGGAGCCGAAGTCGATGCCCCGTTCCTCGCTGAAACCGTAGAACTTGCTCCATCCTTCGGGCGCGAAGATCATCACCGGCAGATTCACCACCAGCCAGGACGCCGCCGCCCCGAACGTCGCAAGGCCGAACTCCCGCCATTTGCCCGCACGCCAGCACAGCACGAAGACAGGCCCCAGCAGGAGCACGGGATAGAGCTTGGCGGCCGTGGCAAGCCCGATGAGGACGCCGAACGCCAGCACCCGTCCCCGGGACCACATGAGCATCGCCGCGGCCGTCAGCGCGACGGCCAGCAGGTCCCAGTTGATCGTCGCGGTGAGCGCGAAGGCGGGCGCGAGGGCAACCAGCAGCCCGTCCCAGGGACGGCGCCGGTGTGTGCGGGCGACGCAGACGGCGATGATCACGGCGCAGATCATCAGCATGCCGGCGTTGACCATCCAGTACATCTGCTCACGGTGCTGAATGGATCCGCCCGGTGTCAGCCAGGACGCGATCTGCATGAACACGCCCGTCAGGACGGGGTACTCCAGGTACTGCATGTCGCCGGGCAGCCGGTCGAAGTACGGCACGAGACCGTCGGAGAAGCCGCGTCCGACATAGAGATGCGGAATGTCCGAGTAACAGGCGTGCGTGTACTGCGAACCGGCGCCCCTGAACCACGCCCAGTTGTAGCAGGGCAGCTTCTGCACCATGCCCAGCGCGAACATCCCGAGGGCCACCAGCGCGATGACGCCCACGGGCGTGAGTGCCGTGCTGCCGAGCCGTGTCCAGCGCCCCGACCGGCCGCCGATCAGCTCGCTGCCTGCCTCGGCGATCTCGTCCTGGTGCGTGGGCCGTACGACGGACCGTTCCTGGTGCACACTCGTGTCTTCTGCGCTTGGCATGCCGCTCATCCTGCCGTACGGGACTGTGGAAACGACCAGGGCCGCCGCACCATGTGGTGCGGCGGCCCTCGACCAGGTCCGGTCGGCCGGATCGCCGGTCCATCCGGCCGGAGGGACGTTATCCGGCTGTGCCCCCGAAGATTCCGCCGTTCCCGCCCCCGTTGCCATTGCCATTGCCGTTGCCTCCGCCCGGTGGTGTGGAGGACGGCGAGGGGCTGGTGCCGGGACCGCCTGCGGCTCCGCCATTCGTAGCGCCGGTGTTGGTCCCACCGTTGTTGTTCTGGCAGTTCCAGTCCCATGCGCTACAGGTGTCGCTGGGGTCGGGCGTCGGCGGGGACGGGCTCATCGAGGGCGACTCGGTCGCCGACGCGGACGGCGAGGGCGACTCCACCGCGGTGGGCGACGGCTTGGGGCTCTGCGCGCCGCCACCGTAGACCTTCTCACCGATCGGCTCCGGCTTCGGGAATGTCTCGATCTTCTGACCCTGCATGGCCTCCGCCATGTAGTCGTGCCAGATCTGGGCCGGGAACGAGGCACCGTGGATCGTCTGCTCACCACCCGTGCCGTACATCTTCTCGAACTTGCGGTCCGTGTTCTTCTCGTCGTCGTCCAGCCGGTACATGCTGATGGCCGTGGACAGCTGCGGGGTATAGCCGACGAACCAGGCCGACTTGTTGTCGTCCGTCGTACCCGTCTTGCCCGCCACGTCACGGCCGGGGAGCTGCGCGGGGGTACCGGTTCCCTTCTCGACGACGTTCTTCAGGACGTCGGTGACGTTGTCGGCGATGTCGGTACCGAAGGCACGCTTGGTGACATCCTTGTGCCGGTAGACAGATTTGCCCTCGTACTTCACCTCGGTGACCGAGTAGGGCTCGCGCTGCTGACCGCTGGCGGCGAAGGTCGCGTACGCACCGGCCATACGGATCGCACTGGGCGAGGACGTACCGATGGAGAACGACGGCACATGCGAATCCGCCATGTTCTCGTCGTCCTTGAGACCGGCGGCCATGGCGACGTCCTTCACCTTGTCGGTGCCGACGTCCATGCCGAGCTGGACGTACGGGGAGTTGGCGGACCACTGCATCGCCTCACGAAGGGTGATGTTGCCCCTCGACTCATGGCCGTCGTTGGCCTGCAGCCACTCCTTGCCGTTCTCGTCGGTCCAGATCTGGCCGTCGTAATTCTTGATCTTCAGCTTGTCATTGGCGTTGTAGATACTCAGCGGCGATACCTTCTCGCGCCGCGACAGATCCTGGTCCGGGCCGAGCAAGGGGTCGCGTTTGCCGTACTCCATCGCCGCCGCCAGCACGAACGGCTTGAAGGTCGAACCGACCTGCGCACCCGTGGGGTTGGCGTTGTTGGTGTAGTGCTTGGTCGCGTCCTGACCGCCGTAGATCGCCACGATGGCACCGGTCTCGGGATCCACCGACCCGCCGCCGAACTGGACGTGAGTATCCGTCTCAGGACGCTTCTTCGGATCGATCTTGTTGTCGTAGACCTTCTGGACCGCGTCTTCGAGCTCCTTGACCTTGTCCTTGTTGAACGTGGTGTGGATCTCGTAGCCGCCCTGGGCCAGCTTGGCCGCCGTCATACCCTCGACGTTGCTCAGGGCGTACGACTTGGCCAGGTCGACCAGGTAGCCGGTCTGACCGCCCAGCTGGGCGCTCTTCCTCGGCGGATCGGGCATCGGGAACTCGGTGTACTTGGCGCGCTCCGCCTGCGAAAGGCGCTTGTCCTTCACCTCTTCGTCGAGGATCCACTTCCAGCGCTTCTCGGCACGCGCGGTGTTCTTCTTCGCGGTGGCCTCCGCCGCATCGATCTCGGGGGCGCCCGCCGGGTCGTAGTAGCTCGCACCCTTGAGCAGCGTGGCCAGGAAGGCACACTCGCTCGGGTTCAGTTCCTGGGCGTCCTTGCCGTAGTACGTACGCGCCGCAGCCTGGATCCCCGAGGCACCTCGCCCGTAGTACGAGATGTTGAGGTAGTCACGGATGATGTCCTTCTTGTCCATCTCGTTCGTGACCTTGAGCGTGATGAAGAGCTCCTCGAACTTCCGGCTCAGGGTCTGCTCCTGAGACAGATAGGAGTTCTTCACGTACTGCTGGGTGATCGTCGAACCACCCTGGGTCTCGCCACCGGTGGCCATGTTGTAGAAGGCACGGGCGATACCCATGGGGTCAATGCCCCTGTCGTGCTCGAAGGACTTGTTCTCGGCCGAGATGACGGCGTTCCGCATGGCGGCGGGGATCTGGGCATAACCGATGATCTGACGGTTGACCTCACCGCCCGTGGCGACCATCTGCGAGCCGTCGTCGTAGAAGTACACGTTGTTCTGCGCTGTCGCGGTGTCCTTCACCTTGGGCGTGGAAACCATCGCGTACGCGATGCCGGCAACGCCCATGAGCAGGCCGAGGAAGCCGATACAGAGGCTGGAGACCAGCTTCCACGACGGCACCCAGCGCCGCACGCCGTACTTCCCGGCGCGCGGATAGTCGATGAAGCGCTTCTTGACAGGACGCTGACCACCGCGGCCACGCCCCCTGCCCGGGCCCTCGTGTCCGCTGTCGCCACCACCACCGCGACGACGACCACCGCCGCCGCCACGGCTCCCGCCGCCGCGCTGGGCGGCTCGTCTGGCCTCGGCGCGTCCGCCGTACGGGCTGTCCCCGCCATGCGAAGCGGAAGGTGACTCGGAAGTTACTCCGCGTGACGGCGCGGCGCGGCGTCCTGAAGACTGCTGGGCGGCTCGTCTGGCCGCTGCGCGCCCACCACCTTGCGGTTGCGGCGTCTTGCGACGGTGCTCGCTCATGGAACGACTACTCCTCGGGCAGGCGAGAACGCCTGGAAGCGGCAGTTGAGATCCGGTCCCCCCGAATTACGGACCAACCCTGCGACAGGCTCATCCGCAGTGCATCCGGCTAGTCCGCGAAGACTGACGCGCACGGGCGTCTCACGGTTCCCGGTGGTCTGCATGCCGCACAGACTACGCACGGTCAAAACCCTCCTAGGGCCGAACTTCACCCCAAACGACGCAAGTCGGTGCCTACGAATTCATGATGTGACGCCGTTCACGATGGCCCCTCTTGTCGCAGCGCGATGACCGATCTATCGTCATGATGTATCGAGTCGATACATCAGCTCGGTACATCAGCTCGGCACAGGGCCCCGCAGGAGCACTCGGAGAAGGAGGAGGCGAAATTGAGCAGACGCTCAGGCATCCTCGAATTCGCCGTTCTCGGTCTGCTTCGCGAATCCCCGATGCACGGGTACGAGCTGCGCAAACGTCTCAACACCTCGTTGGGGATCTTCCGCGCCTTCAGCTACGGCACCCTCTACCCCTGCCTCAAGACGCTGGTCGTCAACGGCTGGTTGATCGAGGAGCCGGGAAGCTCCCCGGCCGACCTTCCGCCCGCTACCGGCCGTGCGGTCGCCCCCGCCTCGTCGCTGGCCGGGCGCCGCGCCAAGATCGTCTACCGGCTGACGGCAGAAGGTAAGGAGCACTTCGAGGAGCTGCTCTCCCACACCGGGCCCGACTCCTGGGAGGACGAGCACTTCGCAGCCCGTTTCGCCTTCTTCGGGCAGACGGAGCACGAGGTGCGGATGCGGGTGCTGGAAGGCCGGCGCAGCCGGCTGGAGGAGCGCCTGGAGAAGATGCGGGCCTCTCTGGCCCGCACCCGCGAGCGCCTCGACGACTACACACTTGAGCTGCAGCGACACGGCATGGAGTCCGTGGAGCGCGAAGTGCGCTGGCTGAACGAGCTCATCGAGAGCGAGCGGTCGGGACGGGATCAGCGACGGTCCTCGCCCGGGAGCGAAGCTCAGCAGAACACAGCAGGAGAGACGGACGGCCTGCCCCGGCACCGGGGTAACACCCCGCCGGATCCGTCCGACGACACCTCAAAGTGAGGTCCCCGCAGATCCGCGGGGCTTCATCGGGAACATCCATTACACACAGGGAGCAACCGGAATGGGTTCGGTTCGCGTAGCCATCGTCGGCGTGGGCAACTGCGCCGCCTCGCTGGTCCAGGGCGTCGAGTACTACAAGGACGCCGATCCGGCCGGCAAGGTGCCCGGTCTGATGCACGTCCAGTTCGGCGACTACCACGTGCGGGACGTCGAGTTCGTCGCCGCCTTCGACGTCGACGCGAAGAAGGTCGGCCTCGACCTCGCGGACGCCATCGGTGCCAGCGAGAACAACACCATCAAGCTCTGCGACGTGCCGAACGCCGGCGTCACCGTCCAGCGCGGCCACACCCACGACGGCCTGGGCAAGTACTACCGCCAGACCATCGAGGAGTCGACCGAGGCCCCGGTCGACATCGTCCAGGTCCTCAAGGACCGCAAGGTCGACGTCCTCGTCTGCTACCTTCCGGTCGGATCCGAGGTCGCTGCGAAGTTCTACGCGCAGTGCGCCATCGACGCCAAGGTCGCGTTCGTCAACGCTCTCCCGGTCTTCATCGCCGGCACCAAGGAGTGGGCGGACAAGTTCACCGAGGCCGGTGTCCCGATCGTCGGCGACGACATCAAGTCGCAGGTCGGCGCCACCATCACGCACCGCGTGATGGCGAAGCTCTTCGAGGACCGGGGCGTCGTCCTGGACCGCACGATGCAGCTGAACGTCGGCGGCAACATGGACTTCAAGAACATGCTCGAGCGTGAGCGCCTGGAGTCCAAGAAGATCTCCAAGACGCAGGCTGTCACCTCCCAGATCCGCGACCGCGAGCTCGGCGCGGACAACGTCCACATCGGTCCGTCGGACTACGTGGCCTGGCTGGACGACCGCAAGTGGGCGTACGTGCGCCTTGAGGGCCGCGCCTTCGGTGACGTTCCGCTGAACCTGGAGTACAAGCTCGAGGTCTGGGACTCCCCGAACTCCGCCGGTGTCATCATCGACGCCGTCCGCGCCGCGAAGATCGCCAAGGATCGCGGCATCGGTGGCCCGATCCTCTCCGCGTCCTCGTACTTCATGAAGTCCCCGCCGGTCCAGTACTTCGACGACGAGGCCCGCGAGAACGTCGAGAAGTTCATCAGGGGCGAGGTCGCCAACTGACGCGACCGGACACGGTGCGTCGGCGCGGCTCGGTGATGAGCAGCAACGCTCCTTCCCTTCCGCACCTTTGAGGGTCCCCGGGTAATCCGCCCGGGGACCCTCAACGTATGTGACTCTTGATCACATGCCTGTCGTAGGTGATCTGCGCGTACTTCTGCGCCTTCGGAACTTCCGTCGTCTGCTCGCCGTACGACTTCTCTCCCAGTCGGCCGACGGCGTCTACCAGGTGGCGCTGGCAGCTCATGTCGTCTTCTCTCCGGAGAAACAGGCTTCGGCGGGGGCCATCGCCTCCGCAATGGCCGTGCTACTGCTGCCGTACTCGCTCATCGGCCCCTTTGCCGGTGTCCTGCTGGACCGCTGGCCGCGCCGTCAGGTCTTTCTGTACGGCAACCTGCTGCGCGCCGCACTCGCCTGCTGTACCGCTCTTCTGATCCTCGGCTCCGCACCCGACTGGCTCTTCTACGCCTCGGCGCTGTGCGTCACCGCGGTCAACCGTTTTGTACTGGCAGGGCTCTCGGCCGCGCTGCCGCGTGTCGTCGACAGGGACCGACTGGTGGTGGCGAATTCACTCTCACCGACCGCGGGCACCCTCGCCGCCACGGCCGGCGGTGGCCTCGCCTTCATCGTGCGGCTGGTACTCGCCGACTCCGATGCGGCGGTGGTGCTGCTGGGCGCGGCTCTCTACCTCGCTTCGGCGCTGGCATCCCTCAGCCTTGCCACCGGGCTCCTCGGACCGGATCAGGACGGGGCCCACATCCGGCTGAGGGAGGCTCTGGTCATCACCGCACGGGGGCTCGCCGACGGACTGCGCCATCTGGCGGAACGGAAGCAAGCGACCCGGGCACTGGCGGCCATGACCGTGATCCGTTTCTGCTACGGGGCACTGACGGTGATGGTGCTGATGTTGTGCCGGTACGCCTGGTCCGACAGCGAATCCGAAGGCCTGGCCCTCCTGGGACTGGCTGTGGCTATCTCCGGTGCGGGGTTCTTCGCGGCAGCCGTGATGACACCTTGGGCGGTGGGGCAGCTCGGCCGATTCCGCTGGATGACTGTGTGCGCGGCGGCGGCCGCCGTCCTCGAACCCGCGCTGGGACTGTGGTTCATCCCCGTACCGATACTCGTCGCGGCATTCATCCTCGGACTCGTCACCCAGGGGGCGAAGATCGCGACGGACACGGTGGTGCAGACCTCGGTGGACGATGCCTTCCGCGGCCGAGTCTTCTCCCTCTACGACGTGCTGTTCAACGTGGCCTTCGTGGGCGCTGCCGCAGCCTCCGCGCAGTTGCTGCCCCCTGACGGTCAGTCGTTCGTGGTGGTGATCGGGGTAGCCGTGCTCTATACGGCCATCGCCGTACTGCTGTTCCGGTGGAGCCGCGCCGACAGGGTGCTCTAGCTTGCGCGATGCGGCGAGGGGCGCTGTTTCACCTGTAAAAACGCCCCACGCCGCATCGGGGCGGGGGGCTGGTTGTAGGGGTGCAAGATCCCCGCCCCCCGGCGCACACGGGACGGGGGGGCGCCCACC